>DXIO01000029.1 GCA_019112875.1 Candidatus Aquabacterium excrementipullorum | reverse complement strand
CACCAGGTGCGCCACCGCCGCGGCCAGGCACTGCAGGAAGCGCGGCAGGTCGTTGTCGGCGCGGTCCACCGTGAGCCAGGCCGTGGGCACCTGCGCGGCAGCCAGGTGCTCGCGCAACTGCGCCATCGTCGTCGTCTTGCCGAAGCCCGCCGGCGCGCGCACCAGCACCAGCCGGGCCTGCGCGGCACCGCCCGCGCGTTCAACGATGGCCATTCGGCGCACCTGGCTCGGGCTGGTCGTCGGCGGGCTGATCTTGCCGGCGATGACCGCCGCCCATGGCGACGCAGGCTCGATGGCCACAGGGGATGGCGCGGAAGACGAAGGTGAGGTTGGCATGGCGGGCTCACTCATGAAACGGCGCTCCGGATGGCGCACGGGGCCGCCGAAGAAGCGGCCATCTTGAGTGAACGGCCCCGGCCTGGTCAGAGGGTTTCCACGCAGTGTCACGCTGCCTCGACAGGGGCCCGACACCCTCGTCCCAAATCGTCCGAAGTGACGATGTTGCCGATTCACACGTCTTCATACAGTCCCCTGGCGATTCAATCCAAGCAACACGTAGGAGACCCACATGGGAGTCTTGAACAATGGGGACACTTTCCGCCTGAAGCCGCTGCACGTGTTGGCGTGCCTGGCCTGGGGCTGCGCCATCACGGCCCAGGCCGGCACGGTCGAACTGGGCGACGGCGCCGAGGCGATCTGGTCGCTCAACGCCTCGATCACCGGGGGCTGGCGCGCCAAGGGCATCGACAAGGAACTGCTGGGCGTTGGCGACGGTGGCAGTGGCTCGGCCTACACCGCGTCGGCCGACAAGAACTTCGGCCGTGGCGCCAACTTCAGCACGCTGGCGCGCATCGTCGGCGACGTGAACCTGCGCAAGGACGACTACGGCCTGATGCTGCGCGCCAAGGCCTGGGACAACCTGCGCCTGAGCGGCCAGAGCGTGCCCTTCGGCGCACCGAGCAACAACTACGAGCCCGACACGCGGCTGGACGATTCGCAGTTCGATACCAACCTGTCGAAGTTCCGCGGTGTCGAGCTGCTGGACGCCTACGTGTACGGCAGCGTCGACCTGGGCGACTCCGCGCAGCTCAAGGTGCGCCTGGGCCAGCACGTCGTGAACTTCGGCGAAAGCCTGTTCGTGCCCGGCATCAACCAGTACCAGGTGCTGGACGTGAACGCGCTGCGCCAGTCGGGCACGCTGCTCAAGGAAGCCATCCTGCCGGTGCCGCAGCTCTCGGCCAACCTGGGCCTGGGCGATGGCTACTCGGTGGAGGGCTACTACCAATTCAAGTGGAAACGCACCAGCATCGATGGCTGCGGCACCTACTGGTCGCCGGCCACGGCGCTGAACTGCACGCGAGGCTCCACGCTGGTCGCCAACGACACGGTGTTCGGCGTGCAGAGCTCGCGTGACCACTGGAACGGTGGTCTCAATGGGGCATTGCCCAACTTCCGCTTCTCGCTGCTGGACGACAAGGACGGCTCGGACAACAACCAGTTCGGCCTGGCCTTCAAGAAGATGGTCGAAGCGATCGACACCGAGATCGGCGCCTACTACGTGAGCTACACCACGCACGTGCCCAACCTCTCGGGCGTGCGCGACACCACCACCATCCCCAACTCGGCCTACTACTTCGGCGGCGTGCCGCTGGGCTCGGTGTTCTGGGATTACTCGGCCGACAAGATCAAGGTCATCGGCCTGTCCGCCTCCACCGTGGTCAAGGGCTGGTCGGTGTCGGGCGAGCTCAGCTTCACGCAGGATTTCCCGGTGCAGATCAGCTCGGTCGATGGCTTCTACGCCATGGCCGCGCCCGGCCCGGGCGGCACCGTCGGCATCGGCCCGATGGCTTCGCGCTGGGGCTCCACGGCCTCGCCGCTGGCCTCGGGCGCCTACAACCGCGGCTATGACCTGAAGGACAAGACACAGATCCAGGTCTCGACACTGAAGCTGCTGTCCAACGTGCTGGGCGCATCGTCCGGCACGTTGCTCGGCGAGGCGGCCTTCCAGCACTGGAACGGCATCGGCGACCCGTACACCGGCGTGCGCTACGGCCGTGGCTTCGAGTTCGGCGCCGGCCCGCACGCGGCCTACGGCGGCCTGTGCCCGGCTGCTGCCACCAACCAGGCCAACTGCACGCAGGACGGCTACTTCACGTCCACCGCCTGGGGCGTGCGCGCCCTGCTGGAGCTGGAGTACCCCGGCCTGATCCCCAGCACCGTGGTCAAGCCCCGCCTGTTCCTGTCCAAGGACGTCAAAGGCTGGTCGGCCGACGGCGTCTTCAGCCAGGGCCGCCACGTGATCGCCCCGGGCGTGAAGTTCGACGTCGACAAGCGCTACTCGCTCGACGTGAGCTACACGGTCTTCAACGACAAGGCCCGCTTCGACAGCTTCCACGACCGCGACTTCTTCGCCCTGGTGCTCGCCGCGAGCTTCTGACACCGCAGAACACTGGAGACACGCATCCATGCAACGCATTCAACATCACGTCCGATCGGCGCTGACCCTGGCCGCCCTGTGCGCGCTGGGCATCACGGCCCACGCCAAGCTCAGCACCGCCGAGATCGAGCGCCTGTCCAAGGACCTCACCCCCGTGGGCGCCGAGCGCGCCGGCAACAAGGACGGCACCATCCCCAAGTGGGAAGGCGGCCTGACCAAGGCCCCCGCCGGCTTCGATGCCAAGAAGGGCTGGGCCGATCCCTACGCGGCCGACAAGCCGCTGTTCACGATCACGGCCGCCAACGCCGAGCAGTACAAGGACAAGCTGGCGCCTGGCCAGCTGGCCCTGCTCAAGCGCTACCCCAGCTACAAGATCGACGTGTACCCCACGCGCCGCTCGGCCGCCTTCCCGGATTCGGCCTACGAGATCATCAAGAACGAGGCCGGCAAGATCGAGTCCGCCAACGAGGGCAACTCGGTGCTCAACCAGGTGGCCAGCACCACGCCCTTCCCCATCCCCAAGACCGGCGCCGAGGCGATCTGGAACCACGCCTTCCGCTACCGGGGCGACACGCTGATCCGCGACCAGACCGAGTTCCCGGTGCAGACCAACGGCTCGTTCACGCCCGTCAAGCGCCATGAAGAGACCATCTTCAGCAATGGCCTGAAGAACGGCTCGAACGTGCTGTTCTACTTCCGCACCACGTACAAGGCGCCGTCCAGCATCGCGGGCGACGCACTGCTGGCGCACGACTTCATCGACCAGGTCAAGCAGCCGCGCGCCGCCTGGGTCTACAACCCCGGGACGCGCCGTGTGCTGCGCGCGCCCGAGGTGTCCTACGACACGCCGCGCAACGGCGTCGATGGCCTGTCCACCGTGGACGACTACGACGGCTTCAATGGCTCGCCCGACCGCTTCGACTGGAAGCTGGTCGGCAAGAAGGAAATGATCATCCCGTACAACAACTTCAAGCTCACCGACAAGAGCCTGAAGTACGGCGACATCATCAAGGCCGGCACCTACAACCAGTCGCTGGTGCGCTACGAGCTGCACCGCGTGTGGGTGGTCGAGGCCACGCTGAAGGCCGGCAAGAGCCACGTCTACAGCAAGCGCGTCTACTACCTCGACGAGGACTCCTGGCAGATCGCCCACGGCGACCTGTTCGACGGCCGCGGCGAGCTGTGGCGCGTGCTGGAGATCTTCGGCGTGCAGTACTACAACGCCCCGGCCTACTTCATCGGCGGCTCGGCGCAGTACGACCTGCAGGCGCGTCGCTACGTGTCCAGTGGCCTGACCAACGAGGAAAAGCCCATCCAGTTCAACGTGCCGCTCAAGCCCTCGGACTTCACGCCGGACGCGCTGCGCCGCATCGGGAACTGAGCACGATGCGCAGTCCCTTGTCCTCCCCGCTGGCGCGACACGGGCGCGCATTCCTTCAAGGCACGCTGGCCCTGGGCCTGTGTGCCGCCGTGGTGGCCAGCGAGCCACCACGCAGTGCCGTCAACAACAAGCCCATCGACCTGCTGAGCAGCCCCTCGCCCCGCACCACGCAGGGCGCGCGCAAGCTGCTCACCGACATCGCGCAGGCCGGCCAGCGCCTGGTGGCGGTGGGCGAATCGGGCCTGGTGCTGCTCTCCGACGACCAGGGCCAGACCTGGCGCCAGGCACCCACCCCCACCTCGGTGATGCTCACGGCCGTGGCCTTCGCGGGCGACAAGGCCGGCTGGGCCGTGGGCCACGACGGCGTGATCCTCGCCACCAGCGATGGCGGCGCCACCTGGCAACGCCAGCTCGACGGCCGCCAGGCGGACCCGCTGATCCTGGCCGCCGCGCGCGCGCAGCTGGCCAAGCTGCCCGCCGGCAATCCTGATGATCCATCACCCCAGCGCCTGCAGGCCGAGGACGCCGTGGCCGCCGCCGAAGCTGCCGTGCAGGGCGGGCCCTCGCGCCCGCTGCTGGCCGTGCGCTTCTTCGACACCGAGCGCGGCCTGGCCGCCGGCGCCTTCGGCCAGCTCTTCTCGACCACCGACGGCGGCAAGCACTGGGCCTACATCGGCGACCGGCTGGACAACGCCGAGGGTTTGCACCTCAATGGCCTGACGCTCACGGCCGATGGCCAAATCCTGATCGCGGCCGAGAACGGCACGGTGTTCAGCTCCAGCGACCAGGGTCGCAGCTGGAGCAAGGCCCAGGTGGGCTACAACGGCTACCTCTACGGTGTGCTCGCCGTGCCCGGCGTCGGGCTGACGGCTTACGGCTTCAACGGCCACGTGTTCCGCTCGGTCGATGGCGGCGCGAACTGGAAGCCGGTCAACAGCCACAGCGCCCGCTCCATCGTGGCCGCGCAGGCCATCCCGGGCGGCGCGCTGCTGCTCAATGAAGACGGCCAGGTGCTGCTCAGCCAGGACCAGGGTGCCTCCTTCAAACCCCTGGGCGCACGCCTGCCCGTCAAGCGCCTGAGCGGCGTGACGCTGCTGCAGCGCCCCGGCCAGGGCCGCACCCTGGTCACCGTGGGCCTGGGCGGCGCCGCGCTGCACACCCTGCCCTCCGCCGCGACGGCGGACAGCCAAAGGATTTCCCCATGACCTCGTCTCCCGGCTGGGCCGGCCGCCTGGAAAAGGCGGCCGAGCGCGCCCTGTTCTCGCGCCGGCCCCTGTGGCTGCTGTTCTTCGCGATCACCTCGGCCGTGCTGCTGTGGCAGGCTACCCTGCTGCGCCCCGATGCGAGCTTCCAGAAGATGGTGCCCACGCAGCACCCCTTCATCGTCAACGGCCTGCGCTTCGTCAACGAGCTGCGCCCGCTGGGCAACACCATCCGCATCGCGGTGGAATCCACCGACGGCGACATCTACAACCGCGAGTACCTGGAGGTGGTGCGCAAGGTCACCGACGAAGTCTTCTACATCCCTGGCATCGACCGGGGCAACCTGCGTTCGCTGTGGACACCCAACACGCTGTGGTTCGAGGCCACGGAAGACGGCCTGCGTTCCGGCAAGGTCATTCCGGCGGACTTCGGCAGCATGGCGCTGCGCCGCGACGTGGCCGTGGTGCGCGAGAACATCGCCAAGGCTGGCCTGGTGGGCAGCCTGGTGGCCAACGACCACAAATCGAGCGTGATCGTGGCCCCGCTGCTGGAGAACGATCCGGACACCGGCGAGCACCTCGATTACGCCGTGTTCTCCGACCGGCTGGAGAAGCAGTTGCGCGAGCGCTACGAGCGCCCCGGCGTGCGCATCCACATCGTCGGTTTCGCCAAGCTGGTGGGGGACCTGATCCACGGCGCCGGCGCCATCGGCCTGTTCTTCGCGCTCACCGTGGGGCTGACCACCGTGCTGCTGTGGATCTACTCGCGCTGCTGGCGCAGCACCCTGGCCACCATCGGCTGCTGCCTGCTGGCCGTGGTCTGGCACCTGGGGATCATGCATGCCTTGGGCTTCGGGCTCGACCCGTACTCCATCCTCGTGCCCTTCCTCACGTTCGCGATCGGCGTGTCGCACGCGGTGCAGAACATCAACACCTTCGCCAGCGAAAGCCACAAGGGTGCCAGCAAGCTGGGCGCGGCCAAGGCCACCTTCTCGCTGCTGTTCGTGCCAGGCACCGTGGCCTTGCTGTGCGACGTGGTGGGCTTCTCCACGCTGCTCATCATCGACATCGGCGTGATCCGTGAGCTGGCGATCAGTGCCAGCGTGGGCGTCGGCGTGATCATCTTCACCAAGATGTTCCTGCTGCCGATCGCGATGTCGTACGCGGGCATCTCGCGCGGCGGGCTCAAGGCGGCGCAGCGGCGCGCGCAGGGACCGCACCGCATCGCATCGGCCATTGCCTCGCTGGCCTCCGGCAAGCGTGCCTGGGGCGTGCTGGGCGTGGCCGCTGCCGTGGGCGTGGCCGGCTTCGTGATCAGCCGCCATTTGCAGATCGGCGACCTGGACCCGGGCGCCCCCGAGCTGCGGCCCAACTCGACCTACAACCAGGACGTGGCCTTCTTCACCAGCCACTACGCCACCAGCGCCGACGCCTTCGTGGTGATGGTCAAGACACCGCCCGGTGAATGCGGCGCCTACGCGGCCGCCAGCACCGTGACGCAGCTGCAGTGGGCGTTGGAGGAAACGCCCGGCGTGCAGGGCACGATGTCGCTGTTCGACTGGATGAAGCAGGTGATCTCGGGCAGCTACGGCGGCAACCTCAAGTGGGCCACCGTCTCGCGCAACCGCTACATCTCGAACTCGGCGCACAAGGCCATCCCGCAGGCCTTCTACAACGACGACTGCTCGATGATCCCCGTGATCGCCTACCTGGCCGACCACAAGGCCGCCACGCTCAAGGGTGTCATCAAGACGGTGGAAGGCTTCACGCAGGCCCACGGCGGCGCGCACGCCGAGATCCTGATGGCTGCGGGCAACGCCGGCATCGAGGCCGCCACCAACGAGGTGGTCGAGAAGGCCTGGCGGCCAATGCTGCTGCTGGTCTACGGCATCGTGGCGGCCCTCTTGATGCTGGAGTTCCGATCCATCCGCGTCACCTTGTGCCTGCTGATCCCCTTGATCATCACCTCGCTGCTGTGCGAGGCCGTGATGACGGTGATGGGCCTGGGCGTGAAGGTGGCCACGCTGCCGGTGATCGCGCTGGGCGTGGGCATCGGCGTGGACTACGGCATCTACCTGTACAACCGGCTGGAGACCTTCCTGCACAAAGGCCTGCCGCTGCGCGAGGCCTACTTGGAGACGATGAAGACGACCGGCCTGGCCGTGGCCTTCACCGGCATCTCGCTGGCGGCCGGCGTGCTGACCTGGGTGCTGTCGGACATCAAGTTCCAGGCCGACATGGGCCTGCTGCTGACCTTCATGTTCCTGTGGAACATGGTGGGCGCGGTGCTGCTGATCCCGGCGCTGGCCGGCGTGATGGGGCTGGGTCGGCGGCCCGTGGTGATCGGCGATGCCGGCGCCTCGGCCCAACCCCCATCGCACGAAGCGGGCGCCACGTCCGCGGCACCCGCTGCCGCCGACAAGGGCAGCAAGCTGGCGTTTCAGTCGCGCTGAGCGCGGCGATCCAGGACGGGTTCCGCGTCGTCGTTGACGGCGTGGGCGCCCTTGGGGCGGTGCGCATAGGCCGGTCCCAGTTCCTCAATGCGGTAGCAGCCGCCCGGGTAGGTGCGGTTGCGGCCATGGGCCAGCAAGGTGGGATAGGCCTCGTAGGGCAGCCAGCGCTTGATGAAGGCGCGCGCCTTGAGCACACCGTGCGTCACGGCGCTCAGCCAGCGTGGCGGCGCCGCCAGGCCGACGGCCGGCAGCAGGCGCTCGGGCACCAGGGCCGCCACGGCGGGCTTGACAGCGAAGCGCAGCGGCTTGGGCAGCCAGGCGGCCATGATGTCGATGGTGGCCTGGCCCACGCGCTCGTTGGCCGGTGCGTAGACCAGCTTGCGTGATTCGTACTCGGCCACGAAGGCATCGAACTCGGCCCAGGTGGCGGGGATGCCGGTGAGGTTCATGCGCCGGCCGATCTCGATCCAGTAGTGGAACCAGGCCTCGCGTTCATGCGCGGTGAAGGCGCGCCAACCGTACTCATCGAGCCAGCGGGTGGGGAAATCCAGGAAAGTCCACAGCACGAAGAGGAAGTCCTCGTTCTCGATGCGGTAGAACGAGTGGATGTGGTTCATCTGCTCGATGGAGCGGCGGCCCTTGTCGGCATCCCAGCCGCTTTCGATGTACTGGGCGATGAGCAGGCGCGTGTCGTCGTAGCGCTTCTGGCCGTACTTGCTGAACTGCTTGGTGCGGTCGAGCAGGGCTGACACGGTCTTGCTGCCGTAGGTGTGGAAGAGCGCCAGTTCGGTGGAGCGCTGCATGTCGGCGGGGAATTCGTAGGCGGTGAGCAGGTAGACGATGCGCTGGCAGTCCTTCTGGGCATCGAGCGAGTCGATTTCCTGGCGGACGGCGGGGTTGCGCCACAGGCCGAGGTAGCGCTTGTGGTCGGGGCCGGCGGGCTTGTCGTCGGGGATGTGGGCGGAGAAGGGGCAGCCGGGGGCGCCGGTGGTGGGTTGCTCGCTCATGGGTCTTGTGCTCCTGGTTGGACGCGTGTGTGGTCACCGGTCTGGCTGGTGGAGACCGGCGGCGTCGGAGCACGCTAGAGAGAGGTTTGCCCAGCAGCCATCGTCATTTCCGACGATTCGGAGTTGGTGCGGTTGAGGAGCGCTTCTTGTCGTCCTTCGGCGGGTTGATCGATTTTTCGGGGCAGCGCGGGGCGGG
>DXIO01000028.1 GCA_019112875.1 Candidatus Aquabacterium excrementipullorum | reverse complement strand
GATGCCGCCCTTCTTGAGCGTGCCGGCATCGGCGGCGCGGGCGATGGCCTCGAACAGGATCTGCGCTTTCACGAAGCCGAACTGGGCCAGGTAGTCCACGTCCTTGTTGTACTTCTTCTGGTAGGCCTCGGCGAAGGCCTTGCCCTCGGCCGATGTGTACGCCACGGGGAAGGGCAGCATCGAGGTGCCGATCACGTTGGGCATCAAGTCCGGGAAGTCCTTCCACATCTTGGACGTGGCCAGCGACCACACGCCCACCACGGCCTTGACCTGAGGCTTGAGCACCTTGGCCGCGCGCAGGATGCCGACGTAATCGTTCTCGTAGCCGGACATGAACAGGATCTCCGGCTTGTCGCGCAGCTTGATCTTGTTGATGATGGGCTTGAAGTCGGTGATGGCCGGATCGAAGGCGTGCTCGTTGACGGTCACGCCCTTGGCACTCAGCGCCTTCGTCAGGTTGTGCGCCAGATCGGTCGTGGCCTCCTTGGTGGAGTACACGATCGAGATCGACTTGACCTTGAGCTCGTCGGCCAGCGTCAGCACGGCCTTCTCGTAGCCAGCGGTGTTGTTGATGCGGAAGAAGGTCTTCAGGCCACGGCGCGACAGGCCGTCGTCCACGCCGCCGGCGGTGATGTAGACCAGGTTCTGCTTGGCGGCGGCCTCGGAGGCTGGGCCGATCAGGTTGGAGCCATAGCCGCCCACGATCGCCACAGCGCCGTCAGACGCCAGCTTCTCCACGGCCGACACGGCCTTGGCGGGGTTGGATTCGTCATCCACCGCGATCAGCTTGACCTTGTGCTTGCCGTTGCCCTTGTTGAACAGCTCGGCGGCGGTCTGGATGCCTTCGGTGAAGGCGGTGCCGGAGCGGGCCATCGCGCCGGTCATGGGCATCTGCAGGCCCACGGTGAACTCCTCGGCGCGTGCGCTCGTGGCGGCCGCCAGGGTGAGGCCCAGGGTGCAATAAGCCAGCGCGGCCAGTGCGCGCACTTTCAAGGTCATGTGATCGTCTCCAGGGGTAGGGAGTGGGAGATTCAGCGCGCGTCGGTCAGCCGCTTGGCGGCCAGCTCGCGCATCGTCTGCTTGGCCAGCTTGCCGGTGGGCAAGGCAGGCAGCGGGGTCATGACCACGATCTCGCAGGGCAGCTTGTACGGCGAGAGGTGTTCACGCAGGTAGGCGGCGATCGCGTCCACATCGAGCGTGCGGCCAGGCACGGGCTCGACGAAGGCGACGACCTCTTCGTTGCCGGGCACGATGCGGCCGACCACGGCGGAATGGGTGATGTCGGGATGGGCGTTGAGCACCTGCTCGACCTCGACGGGATACACGTTGAACCCCGAGCGGATGATCAGCTCCTTGGAGCGGCCCACGATGAACAGGCCACCATCAGCGGCCAGGCGGGCCATGTCGCCCGTGTTGAGCCAGCCGTCGGGCGTGAGCACCTCGGCCGTCTGCGCCTTGGCCTTGTAGTAACCCTTCATCACGTTCGGGCCCTTGATCCACAGCTCGCCGACGTCGCCGGTAGGCACCGGTTCGCGCGTGGCGGTGTCCAGCAGCCTGACCTCGATGCCGGGGATGGGCGGGCCGGCGGAGCAGTCCTTGCGCGGCGCATCCAGGCGCGTCTGCGCGATCGAGGGCGAAGCCTCGGTCATGCCGTAGCCGTTGTTGAGCGTCAGGTTGAAGGTGGCCTCGAAGCGGTCCTTCAAGGCTTGGTCCAGCGGCGCGCCGCCCGACTGGGCCACGCGCAGGGTGGGGGCGGTGGGCGTGCGGCCGGGCTCGTGGCTCCAGTCCAGCAGCTTGGCGTACATGGCGGGCACGCCGTGCATCACGGTGATGCCGCCTTCTGCCAGCGCCTGGGCCAGATGGGCCACCTCGAAACGCGGCGTGAGCACGAGCGAGGCGCCCGAGCGCAGCGTGGCCAGCAGCACGGCGGTCAGGCCGTACACGTGCGACAGCGGCAGCACGCCGTAGACCTTGTCGCTGGCACGCAGGTGGCGCATCTGGCAGCTGTTGCGCGCGATGAAGATCAGGTTGGCGTGCGTGAGCATCACGCCCTTGGGCGCACCCGAGGTGCCCGAGGTGTAGATCAGCGCAGCCACCTGCTGCGGCGAGCCGGGCTCGGTGCGTTCGGGCAGGGCCTGGATGTTCACCGGGGTCATGGCCACGGTGCCAAGGCGACCCAGATGGAGCGGCTCGGCCTTCAGGCGCTCGGCGTGCTGGGCGGCGCCGGCGGACGAGGCCGGGAACAGCACCACCAGCCGCGCACCGGAGTGCGTAATCATGTTGTCGATCTCGCGGGCCGACAGGCGCGCATTGACCATGCAGAACCAGGCGTCGATGGCGCTGCAGGCCAGCGCGAACACGGCGGTGGCCACATGGTTCTCGGCCACCAGCAGCACGCGGTCGCCGCCGCGCACACCGGTGTCGGCCAGCAGGTGGCGAACGCGTTCGATCTCGCGCTCGAGCTCGCCATAACTCAGGCTGAGGTGCTCATCGGCCAGGGCAGGCGCATTGGGCGTGAGGGCGGCCCAGTGGCTGGCCAGTTGGTGGACACGCGCCGGGTTGGGCTGCGCGTCGAGTTCGGCCGGCGCTTGTGGCGCGGTGCCGTTGCGGTCTTGCGATTCCATTAAGCAGAACTTGATATCAATCAGCAGAACAAGTGGGCGGATGATGTCACGCCCTTCGCTGCGTGGTCAAGGCGATCCAGGCGCGATTTTCTAGGTGAAAACACCAGGAACTTGTGAGTGAAACCGCGCTCGGATTCGGGTTGAATAGCCCTTGATTGGTAAGTCAGAATATTGTTCTGCTGATCAGAATGTTCAGCTGGTGCATAGTGCTGCGCCAGCCTTGCCATTGAGTCTTCCCCAGATCGCTCCCGGAGCCTTTCATGTCGTCAGAATCCAAGACCGTCTCAGCCTTTGCTTCGTCATCCGCCACGTCAGGCTTCACCCGCATGGGCGTGGTCGGCACCGGCGTGATGGGCAAGGGCATCGCCCAAATCGCCGCTCAGGCCGGACTGCGGGTGCTGCTGTTCGATGCGCGCCCTCAAGCCGCGCAGGATGCGGTGGGCGATCTGGGTCGCTCGCTGGAGCGCCTGGCCGAGAAGGGCAAGCTCAGCCCCGAGGCACTGGCCCGTGCGCGCGAGAACCTGCATGCGGTCGACACCATCGAAGGCCTGGCTGCCTGTGATCTGGTGGTCGAAGCCATCGCCGAGAACATCGATGCCAAGCGCCAGCTGTTCAGCCAGCTCGAAGGCCTGCTGTCCGACCAGGCCGTGCTGGCCACCAACACCTCGTCGCTGTCGGTGACGGCCATCGCCGCGGGGCTGCGCCTGCCGCAGCGCATGGCGGGCTTCCACTTCTTCAACCCCGTGCCCTTGATGAAGATCGTCGAGGTGATCGACGGCCTGCTGACCGAGCGCAGCGTGTCCGAGCGTCTGCTGGCCCTGGGCCGCGAGATGGGCCACACGGCCGTGCG
>DXIO01000027.1 GCA_019112875.1 Candidatus Aquabacterium excrementipullorum | reverse complement strand
ATTCCTGGAAGAAGCTTTCAGCCAGTTTGTGATCTTTGCCCGTGTAGGGCTTCTGGGTTTTGAACGGCTTCAGCTTGTTGGATTTCTTGGACGAATCGATCAAGCGCTTGGCCGCGTCGGATTCGGCCTGTTCGATCAGTTTGAGCAGGCCGTCCGCTTCAGCCTTGGCCTCTTGAGCCGATTGTTCGCCGCCGGCGCGCGCTTTTTCGGCAGCCTTGGATATCTGCTCGGCCCGCTTCACATACTCCTTCATGCGATCGAGGGCACCGATCGACTGTTTGCCCAGCACCATGGTCTGCGTCCGAATGGCAATATGGACGTCGACAAAATCCTGCTCCTTGCCCACCACTTTCTCAATCGTTGACGCCCAGCTCGCACGGTATTGGGTCATCAGCTCGAACAGAACCTTGCCATCCGCGTCTGCGCCTTCGACCTGCATCTGGATGGTCTTCAAACCAGCCTGCAGGGTCGGCAGCTTGAATACCTCCGGCGTGTACCAGGGGTCTTCGAGCTCTTGCAGCAACTTCTCCATCGACGCGAGGGTGCCCTTGGCGTTTTTCTGGGCATCCTCCAAGTAGGCGAGCCTCATCTTGGCATTTTCAAGACCGAGTTTCGAACATTTGGTCAGCACCTTCGTCATGAGCGTGCGCGCCGCATGGGCGTCGATGGGCTTGATCTTGTGCTGATCGACGATCAGCTGGAGTTCATCGAGAACAGGGACCTTGTGGTAGGCGGGCATATTCAGTCATCTCCCGGGGACTGGTTGTCATGAATCTATTGCGCCAAGCAATTTCAATTGCTGACTTCGGCAGCGAGCATCCAAATCCTCGCTGGCAACAATTAGCAGCGCAGGATGCAACAAAATCTTTCAGCGCAGGGCTTGGTGAGACGCCATGCCTGTCAATAGAGACGACGTGGCAGGCCCGTGTTTTGAAACAACTCTGGCAGAATTCCGAGGCATGACTCGCCCCACGCAAGAGACATTCGTCCAGCGGCAGGAGATCGAATTACCCCCCGACGCGCCAGACAGTTTCACCATCTTCCAGGGGGTGGTTCATCCGATGTTCGATCTGACGCGCCTGCGTCATGACGAACCGTTTTTCGCGCGCGCAGCGGTCACCTTCCTGCCCGACGTTTTGCTGTCACGCGCCGTCAACGCCGCCGCGCGCTTCGACCGCACCAGACGCACCATTGCAAGATCCGGCATCGACGATGTGCTGGTGCTGGTGTACCTCAGCGGGTCATTCACCTTCGAGGTCAATGGCACTTCGCGCCCGGTCGACGCCAATCACATCGCCTTCTTCGATCTGAATTTGCCGTTTTCCATCGAAAGCCAGCACGTCGACAACATCTCGCTCGCGGTATCCCGACGCCGGTTGGCCGAGTTGATGCCGACCTTGGACGGCATCCATGGCGCCGTGCTGAGCCAAGGTGCGACCCTGGCCTTGCTGCTGGCCCACCTGCACGCATGCAACGAGGCGGCCCAGCGGATCAGCACGGAAGAATCGCCGGCCATCAGCGCGGTTACGCTCCAACTGGTGGCCGGGGCGCTACTGTCGGCCAAGCGCCAGGTGGCCGGGTTACCGGCGCGGGCGGGCATGGCCTCGCTGGCCGACATGACCAACCTGATCGAGGATCTGCTGGGCCGCGCCGACCTGGGGCCGGACCTCCTGATGGCGGCATTCAACATCTCTCGTGCCTCGCTTTACCGCGCCTTCGAACCAGTGGGCGGCGTGGCCGCCTTCATCCTGGAGCGCCGGCTGAACAGGGCGCTCCACGCCATCACGGCCCCCCACCCCACGCATGTCCGCCTGAAGCAGTTGGCGCACGACCTGGGCTTCGCGCATCCGACCTCGTTCACGCGGGCATTCAAGAAGCGCTTTGGCATCCCGCCGCACGAGGTGCGCTCATTGCGGGCCTATCCTGACGGGGTGCAGTCTCCGGCATGGCGGCAGGCGCTGAGCGCGCATTTGCACGCGACCAGCCCTGATGGAGACCCCAAGAGTTCACACAGCCCCGGCTGAACGCCGGGCTGCGCTCGGCCCCGAACGCACCATGGCGTGATTGCTGAAGGCTTTTCCGCAGCGGGTGGCGGTTTGGTCAAAGGCCCAGTTCAGTCAGCCCGGGATGGTCATCCGGGCGGCGGCCCAGAGGCCAATGGAACTTGCGGTCTTCAGCCTTGATCGGCCTGTCATTGATGCTCGCGTGGCGATGCGTCATCAGGCCCTGCGCATCGAACTCCCAGTTTTCATTGCCGTGGCTGCGGAACCAGTTGCCGGCGTCGTCGTGCCACTCATACACAAACCGCACCGCGATGCGGTTGCCGTCGAATGCCCAGAGCTCCTTGATCAAGCGGTAATCAAGCTCCCTGGCCCACTTGCGCTCCAGCAGGGCTTGCGCCTCTGCGCGGCCCTGAGGGAACTCGGCCCGGTTGCGCCAGACCGTGTCAGGGCTGTAGGCGAGCACGATGCGTGCGGGGTCGCGGCTGTTCCAGCCGTCTTCGGCCAGGCGAACCTTCTGGATGGCGGTGTCGCGGGTGAATGGGGGCAGAGGCGGGCGGGTGTCCATGGCGGTGTCCTTCGGCGTGATGGTCATGAGGTACCGCAGACCAGCGGCATGTAGACAGATCTGTCTACATGGGCGCATTCTGACGCAAGTAGACAAGTCTGTCTATAGTGTCGTCATGAACAAGAAAACCGATGCCAGCGTCAGCCCCCCATCAGCCCGAGAACGCATCCTGCGGACAGCGCATGATCTCTTCTACGCTGACGGCCTTCGTGCCACCGGGATCGACCGTGTCATTGCCGATGCGGGCGTGACCAAGGT
>DXIO01000026.1 GCA_019112875.1 Candidatus Aquabacterium excrementipullorum | reverse complement strand
AGAGGCGCTCGGGCCGGCGCTCCATCAGGTGGCCGATGCCCAACAGGTCGATGGCGTCATCGAGCGTCACGTGGCGCTCGGCGGCCGGCGTGCGCTTCAGGCCGTAGTCCAGGTTGCCGCGCACGCTCAGGTGCGCGAACAGGCTGGCCTCCTGGAACACCATGCCGATGGGGCGGCGGTGCACGGGCAGCCAGGTGCGCTGGGCATCGTCTTGCCAGTGTTGATCGCCGACCGCCACGCGTCCCCGCGCCCGTGACAGACCCGCCAGCGCGCGCAGCACCGTGGTCTTGCCGCAGCCTGAAGGGCCCAGCAGCACGCTCACGCCACGGCCGGGCAGGCGCAGCGTCACGTCCAGGTCAAAGCCGGGGTAGGCCAGGACCAGGTCGGCGTGGATGTCGTGGGGCACGGCTTGATCAGACACGGCCCGCTCCCACGCTGGCACCAGGCCGCAAGCCCCCCAGCCGCCCGTTGAACAGGTACAGGGCCAGCATCACCCCGAAGCCGAACACCACCATGCCACCGGCCAGCACGTGGGCCTTGGCCAGCTCCTGCGCCTCCACATGGCCGTACAGCGCCACCGACAGCACGCGCGTGGCGCCGGGGATGTTGCCGCCCATCATCAGCACCACGCCGAACTCGCCCACCGTGTGCGCGAAACCCAGCACGCTGGCCGTCAGAAAACCCGGCGCGGCCAGCGGCAGCGCGACGGTGACGAAACGGTCCCAGGGGCCGGCGCGCAAGGTGGCGGCAGCCTCCAGCGGGCGCGTGCCCACGGCCTCGAAGGCCTGGTGCAGCGGCTGCACCACGAAAGGAAAGGAGTGCAGCACCGAGGCGACCACGAGCCCCGTGAAGGTGAAGGGCAGCAGCCCCCAGCCCAGGGACTGTGTCAGCGCGCCGATGGGGCCTTGCGCGCCCATCAGCATCAGCAGGTAGAAGCCGATCACCGTGGGCGGCAGCACCAGCGGCAGGGCCACGGTGGCGGCCACCGCGCCCTTCAAGCGCGACCGCGTGCGCGCCAGCCACCACGCGATCGGCGTGCCCAGCAACAGCAGCAAGGCCGTGGTCAGCCCCGCCAGCTTGGCGGTCAGGACCAGGGCCTGGATGTCTTCGGAATCGAGCACGCGGTTGCTGCTGCGTTGCAGATAGGGCGGTTGCCTTACAGCCCGTAGCCGTAGGACTTGATCACGGCCTTGGCCGCGTCACCGCGCAGGTAGCCCAGCAGCGCCTGCGCGGCGGCCTTGTCGGCCCCCCTGTTCAGCAGCACGGCATCCTGCAGGATGGGCGTGTACAGCTTGGCCGGCACCACCCACAGCGAGCCCGTGGCGGGCTTGTCCGGCGGGGCCACCTGCGACAGGGCCACGAAGCCCAGTTCGGCGTTGCCGGTGCTCACGAACTGGTGCGCCTGGCCGATGCTCTCACCCTGCACGATCTTGGGCGTGAGGCTCTCGTACAGGCCCAGGGTCTTGAGCGTCTCGACGGCGGCGGCGCCATACGGGGCCAGCTTGGGGTTGGCGATCGACAGGTGCGAGAAGCCGCCCTTCTTGAGCACCTCGCCCTGCGCATCGACCACGCCGGGCTGGGCGCTCCACAGCACCAGCTTGCCGGTGGCGTAGGTGAAGCTCTGGCCCTTCACGGCCAGGCCCTCGTCGATCAGCTTGCGCGGCGTCTCGTCGTCGGCGGCCAGCAGGATCTCGAAGGGCGCACCCGCCTTGATCTGCGTGTAGAACTTGCCGGTGGAGCCCACGATGGCCACGGCCTTGTGGCCGGTGGCGGCCTCGAAGCCGGCGGCGATTTTCTGGAAGGGCGCGGCGAAGTTGGCGGCCACGGCCACCTGCACCTCGTCGGCCCAACTCAGGCTGGCGCCCAGGGCCAGGCAGACACCCATGGCCACGTGGCGAGCGCGGTTCCAGATCGTCATGGAGAACTCCTTTGGCGGGGCCCGTGGTGATGGGCCCGAGGTTGGCAGGCGGCCGCCTCTTGGGCTGAAACGTTATGTTCATGATGATACAACGCTGTGCAGCCTGACCGTGCTCAAGGGGCGCCGATCAGGGCGCGATCAACTTCGTGAGCGCGGCAATCTCCTTCGCGGCGACAGCCTCGGCAGCGGCCTCGATCGCACGGTAGCGCGCCACGATGGTCTGCCCTACCGCCGTGAGCGTGGCCCCGCCGCCATGCGCGCCGCCCGTGGCGGTGTTGACCGCGGGCGATGTCAGCGCGCGGTTCATCTCGTCGACCAGCACCCACGCCCGCCGGTACGACATGCCGAACTCGCGCGCCGCAGCCGAGATCGAGCCCGTTTCGGCAATGGCTTCCAGCAGGGCCACCTTGCCGGGGCCGATGGCGATGGTGCTGTCACGGTAGACACGCAGGCGGAACTGCACTTTGGGTTTCATGGCCTGCATTGTCCACGCCACCGGCTGGGGGCCCTGCATGCCGATGTCTGCCGAGCGCCGTGCCTGTCTGGGCGTGCCATGCCCTGGAAACCGACGCTTTCGGTGAAATGAAGAGATGCTTGACCCTCGTCACAAGTGCTTCACACGGCTTTGCTACGGTGCCGCCTGTCGTCCTGACTGCTGCCTTTTCCGGCGCCCATGGCCATGTCGCACTCTTCCGATACCGCTATCGACACCGTGTCCGCTCCGTCGGGGCAGCCTCAGCCGCTGCACCCCGGGGCACCGCTGCCGCACCGCAAGGTGATCCGTTCGTGGCTGGTGCCGCTGGTGGAGCGCACCACCGCCTATGCCGTTCTGCTGCTGTGCGTGGACTACGTGCTGCTGGGCACCGCGCTGGCCGCCACGGTGTTCTTCAAGCCCTTGTGGCTCAAGCTGCTCAGCGGTCTGCTGGCCGGCTTCGTCGTGGGGCGCCTGTTCATCATCGGGCACGACGCCTGCCACCAGAGCCTCACGCCACGCCGCGGCCTGAACCGCTGGCTGGGCCGCATCGCCTTCCTGCCCTCGCTCACGGCCTACAGCCTGTGGGACATGGGGCACAACACCGTGCACCACGGCTTCACCAACCTCAAGGGCGTGGATTTCGTGTGGGCACCCCTCACGCAGGCGGAATACCAGGCGCTGTCGCCGGGCCGTCGCTTCATGGAGCGCCTGTACCGCAGCGGCTGGGGGCCGGGCCTGTACTACATGGTCGAGATCTGGTGGAAGAAGATGATGTTCCCCAGTTCGGCCTCGTCCGGTGGCACGCACCGCCCCATCTTCACGCGCGATTGCCTGCTGGTGTCCGGCTTCGCCGCGCTGTGGCTGGGCGGCATCGCATGGGCCGCGCTGGCCACGGGCCAATCCGTGTGGCTGCTGGCCCTGATCGGCTTCGTGCTGCCGCTGCTGTTCTGGTTCACGATGATGGGCTTCGTCATCTACGGCCACCACACCCACGTGCGCGTGCAGTGG
Source organism: Candidatus Aquabacterium excrementipullorum (assembly GCA_019112875.1). Classification (GTDB taxonomy): domain Bacteria; phylum Pseudomonadota; class Gammaproteobacteria; order Burkholderiales; family Burkholderiaceae_C; genus Aquabacterium; species Aquabacterium excrementipullorum. The sequence continues at coordinate 4,281 of DXIO01000026.1, read as the reverse complement.
CATGACGACCGCGCCGCCTGGCAGCGTGCCCAGCCCTTCGTGTCCACCACCGTGCACCTGACCTTCCCCTTGAAGATCGGCGCACTGGTGCACCACATCATGGAGCACACCGCCCACCACGTGGACATGAGCATCCCGCTGTACAAGCTCAAGAGCGCCCAGGCCATGCTGGAGCACTTGCTGCCCGAGCGCATCATCATCCAGCGCTTCTCGTGGCGCTGGTACTTCGACACGGCGCGCGCCTGCAAGCTCTACGATTTCACGCGCCAGTGCTGGACGGACTTCGCAGGCCGCCCCACGAGTGAGCCCCGTCTCGCCGCTTGACTGCGCTGCGGGCTGAGGCCTCGGCCTGCGGCTTCGGGGTCAGGCCGCAGCGCTGGCCTGCCCGCGACGGCGCCAGGCGGTGCTCATGCCGAGGCACAGCGCACCGCTTGCCAGCAAGGCGAGCATGCCCGGCTCAGGCACGGCGCTGATGGACGTGATGGTGAAAGGCGTTTGCGAACTGCTTGCGGGGATCTGGGTGCACGTGAAGCGGCCGCATGAAGAATGGGCGGGGATGTCCACGGCGGTGAAACCGGAAGCCGCGGTGACCGCGTTCCAGGGACCGAAGAGGGAAGTGAACAGTTCATCCGTGCTGCTGGTGACATTGAGGCCCCCTGTGCCGTAGATGCTGCTGTTGCCCCCATACCCATCGCTGCTCGACACGGGCCAGAGCGACCATTTCAGCGCCAGCTGGCTGGTGCCATCCGCCAGTCGGATGGCGCTCACGTACACGCTGGCCAGGCCGTCCTGTTGCACGCTGCCGCCTTGAATGATCTTGTACTGCGGATTGCCCCATCCGAAGGTGTAACCCTCGTTGGTCAGTTGCAGGTCGCCGTTGCCCAGCACTTTCTGCTCCAGGATCGTCTGTGCATCCAGGGTGAAGGACAGCGTTCCGGACAACGGCCCCTGGGCGCTGCTGCCCTCGAACGTCACGTTCCATGTCGTGGCGGCAGCCGTGGCGGACAGGGGCGCGAAGGCCGAAGCGACGGACAAGGACGCGATCGCGACAACGCGGTGATGGATGCTCATGGCGACTCCCGATTTTGAGGTGTCTGCAGTCTACAGAGACTCCTGCGGCTGTGCTGGATACCCCTGCGCCGTCACGGGGCTGCCGCGCACAACTAGGCACGAAGGCGCTGGAGCGCAGTAGGCACGGGGCCTGTGGTCAGCCAGTGCGAAATGTCTGCGGCCACCTTCTCGGGTGACTTCCCGGTCGTGTCGACTTCGATGTCGTACTGCATTCGCTTGTGAATCCAGTCGAACTGGCTGGCTGCCAGGCCCACCGCCCTGTTGCCGCGGGCGGCCTCACGCCTGACGGTTTCGGCCGGATCGCATCGAACCCCGATGAGGTAGACGGGCAGATGGGCCAGATCCTCGGCCAGCAACTGCCTTGCGCGTGGGTTGGTGATGACGGTGTCCAGGACGACCTCCTGACCGTGCTTCGCGTAGGCGTCCACAGCCGCGTGCACCGCACCGCACAAGGCGTCCAGCATCAGGTCGATGGTCGGCTTCTCCCGGGTGTCCCATCGATCCCAATAGGCCGGTGGCTCCATGGCGCGAAAGACATCGGCCTGTACATGGTGAAGGGGCGAGGCCCAGCACGCCTGCATGGCCTTGGCCAGGCTTGTCTTGCCGGCGCTCGATGTGCCGTGCAGGACCACGACCCTGGCGGGTTCAGGCAGTGCGGATCGGTGAAGTGGCGGCATGAGGTTCCGGCGTTGACGTTGGCGAGTGCCCAGGATGCGTCGAGGTCGCGCATTTCAGCAGGCGCCAAAGGGGTGGACATAGCGGACTTCGCGGAGCTGCTTTCCTTCGCGCGCCAGCATCCTGGGCGCACAGGCATCGGCGACAAAGCCCGCAGCCTCATAGAACTTGATGGCGCGGACATTCTGCTCGAGCACCCACAAGCTGCAGGATGCAAAACCTTGCTGGCGCATCAGCTGCTTGGCATGAAGCCAGAGCGAGCGCCCCGCTCCCATCGACCAATGGGCCGGGGCGACATAGAAGGCCCAGACCTCCGCCTGGTTCGTTGGGGCATCGCCATCCCGTGAGGGACCGAAGTTCAGCCAACCATGAACGCTGCCCTCAGCCCGGGCCACCAGCAGATCCGAGGTGCCCGACGCGATGACTTCCTGCCACCAGACGTGGCGCTTCTCGACGGACAGCGACGCAAGGTACTCCGCAGAGAAGATGGTCTTGTAGGCTTCCTGCCAGGCGCTGACGTGGATTTCCGCCACAGGCCGGGCATCTCCCGGTGAAGCGCGCGTGATCTCCATGAGCAGCCAGCGCTTGTGCCTACTTCTTGCCTTGTGCCAGGCGTTCCCGGCGCACGGCATCCCTGTCCTTGAAGGACACGACCAAGCCGGCACACCGCTTGTTCATCGCCGCCACCTGGGTGTTGTAGGCGATCTGCTCCTTGCGGAACTCTTCGGCTTGATCGTTCAGTGCCTTGACGCGTTGGTTGAGGGATTCGACCTTGGCATTGAAGGCGTCTATGGCAGCCTGATCGCTCGTGTCGACAGAGGGCTGCGTCGCCACATGGGCCTCGCTCTCTTCCTGCAAGCGCTTCAGGTCCTGGTTGTGCTCTTTCAACCGTGCTTGAAGAATCGGCAATCTGGGCGCGAATTGATCGCTCTCATCGAGACAGGCTCGGTACTCGTCACGAGATGACATCTTTGGCCCCTGAGACGGCTGTGAGAAGACGGCTTGCGTCAGCGGCGCGAGCAGGATCAAGAGGTAGCGAGGAAAGTGGGAAGGCATGTGCAAGGGTGAGACAGACTCGAGCCGCCTGCGTTGTACGGCACGGCCATGGCGCGGTGACAAATGATTGCCAGATTTCAGGGCGATTGCAACCATCTGGATGGGTGATGGCTGCGTCTGCATCCGGGTTCGGTTGAGCTGGCGGCAATCCGTGCCTCAGCGCGGATCAGGGGCGGGGCAGGGGCTCTGGCCGCCGTCTGACGCGTAGGTGACCAGTGGCAGCTGGCCGACGAGACGTCCGCGTGCCAATGCACATTCAAGCGCGACGCGCTCTTGATCCACGCGCTTGTACGCGCGGTAGGCCGCGGCGCGGTCCGCTGGAGCAGCCGAGGTACTCCGCAGGGTGAGATTCAGGCCCTTCTGCTCAGCGGAGATGGCCTGCAGTCTGCCAATAACAGGTTGCAAGCCCTGCGCCAAAGGTTGTATGGCGTGCGATTGGCCAACGCACAGCACCAACAGCGCAACGGCCATCTGGACGGCCTTGAGCTTGAACTCAAGGCTGTACTTGTGAAGCTTTCTTGGACTGCTGATTGCCATGAGGACACATTCTCCGTTAGGTCGGTGCGTCTACAAACCCCGGCAAGATTCGCGTCGGCGTGACCAACTGGCTAGCCTGATGGCAGATGCTTGAGCGGTTGCTTTACTCATGGTGTTGCACTTGTTGTATGAATGCAAGCGCTGGACGTTCAAAGCTGGCTCGCCTGTTGCCACATGCGCTCCTGACCGACTGTTGAAAGCCATTTGTTGAACTGATCCCTATAACTCTGCCAAGGCTCAGCCAGGTTAGCGCGCGTGTCTTTGCTTAGCGAGTAAGCCATACCTTCTATGAGCCAAGATGGCATGAACATCCGCCTGAGGACGCCGAACTGCTGCCCCTGCAGGTGGTGGATTAACTCATGGCGCACATAGTATGGCTTCCAAGCGTTAGGACCAATGACAGTGCCCACTGTACCAACGGTGACGGCAGAGCGAGCGCCCAAACCGAAGTGATTTGCGCACGCTTGCGTAGAGCAGAAGATAAACAGAGGATGGCCTTGTATGTGGCCAACGTTCTTGCGGACGAAGTCGATTGCTTCGCTATAGAGGCCTGTAGCGCTTGGAAGTGCCTCTCTCGATTCAACGCACACCATTTGATTGGGGCAAGAAAGACCGAAGGCAGAAGGCGCAATAACTCGAACTGGCTTGACGATAAACCACGATGCTATTGGTGCGACAACCAAGAGCAAGAAGGCTACGCGGAGGGCTACTTTCATGGTGGAACTATGAGGGGCCTAACGCTCGCGGTAAGCCGCGCCGGAGTGCGAAGCACGGAGGGCACCCACAAGCGGAGCTTGTGGGCGGGCACTTACCTGGATTTTGTGGACAGTGGGTTGCGTTAGGTGCATGGATTCAAATGCCACCGGCGATCGGTAAAGCAAAGAGGAATGCAGGCGTTGTTGATTGTAGAAGTTCAAATAGCTTCGAAGTGATGCCCGCAGG
>DXIO01000025.1 GCA_019112875.1 Candidatus Aquabacterium excrementipullorum | reverse complement strand
CGAAGAGCAACACAGGCTTTCGCATGAGTTCAGTGATTGACATGGAACCGACGACCCCCTCCACCACCGCCGGCGATGCCGCCAATCAAGCCCCGACGGAGGTCGATCGGTCTGTTCTGGTCCGAGCCGTGGAATTGCAAGGCCAGCAGAAAACCGCCGAAGCCGAGCATTTGTTCCGCCTGTACCTGGGCGTCCACCCGGACGATCCCATCGCGATCTACTCACTGAGCGTCATCCTGCTTCAACGACGCGACTTCAAGCAGGCACTGGCCTTGCTGAACCACGGTACACGTGCAACGCCGGATTTCGCGCCCCTGTGGGCCGCCCAGGCCTCTGCACAGCAGGCCCTGGGCCTGAAGGACGACGCGCTCAAGAGCTACGACCAGGCCCTGCTCATCAAGCCCGACTACACCGAGGTGCTGGTCAACAGCGGCGCCCTGCTGCGCGACATGCACCAGCACACCGCCGCGCTGGAGCGCTTCAACCGCGTCCTGCAGATCAACCCCAATTACGAAACGGCGCTGGGCAACTGCGCCATCCTGCTGACCGAGTTCAAGCGCAGCGAACAGGCCATCGCCATGTTCGAGCGCCTGCTGGCCATCAACCCCAAGTACGACTACGGCCTGGGCCTGCTGGCCTACGAGCGCCTGCACATCTGCGACTGGCGCGATTTCGACGACACCGCCCGCCGCATCGACGAAGGCGTGCAGGCTGGCCGGCCCACCTGCAAGTCACTGGGCTACATGGCGATCTCTGATTCCGCCGCCGACCATCAAACCTGCGCCCGCACCTTCGCCAAGCGCTTCCTGCCCAGCGCCGAGCCGCTGTGGACGGGCGAGCGCTACCGCCACAAGAAGATCCGCCTGGCCTACGTATCGCCCGATTTGCGCGAGCATCCCGTGGGCCATCTGATGGCCGCCATCTTCGAGAAGCACGACAAGACCCGCTTCGAGACCATCGCCATCTCGCTGGGCCCGAACGACAACAGCCGCCTGCGCGAGCGCATGCTCAACTCGTTCGACCACTTCATCGACGCCCGCCAGATGGGCTCGCGCCAGATCGCCGAGTTGATGCGCAAGATGGAAGTGGACGTGGCCGTGGACCTGGCCGGCTACACCTCCGATTCGCGCACCGACGTGTTCGCCCACCGCCCCGCCCCCGCCCACATCAACTACCTGGGCTACCCCGGCACGATGGGCGTGGACTACATGGACTACATCATCGCGGACCGCCACGTGATCCCGCCGGAGCACCAGCAGTTCTACGACGAGAAGGTCATCTACCTGCCCGACTCCTACCTGCCCACGGCCGGTGGCATCCAGATCGCCGAGCGCACGCCCACCCGCGCCGAATGCGGCCTGCCCGAGCAGGGCGTGGTGTTCTGCTCCTTCAACCACGACTACAAGATCTCGCCGCACGTGTTCGCCGTGTGGATGCGTCTGCTGCTCAAGACCCCGGGCAGCGTGCTTTGGCTGATGTCGCGCAACGAGGTCTCGCAGCGCAACCTGCGCGCCAGTGCCCAGGCCGCCGGCGTGGACCCGCAGCGCCTCGTCTTCGCCAACCGCGTGCCCCGCGTCGAAGACCACCTGGCCCGCTACCGCCAGGCCGACATGTTCCTGGACACCCACCCCTACAACGCCCACACCACTGCCGCCGATGCGTTGATGTCCGGCCTGCCCGTGGTGACCTACATGGGCGGCGCGTTCCCGGCCCGCGTGGCCGGCAGCCTGCTGCACACCGTGGGCCTGAGCGACCTGATCACCCACACGCTGGACGACTACGAGGCCGTGGCCCTGCGCCTGGCCCACCACCCGGCCGAACTCGCCGAAATCAAGGCCCGCCTGGCGCGCAACCGTGCCGTGGCCCCGCTGTTCGACTCGGAAGAAATCTGCCGCCACCTTGAATCGATCTACACCAGCGTATGGCACCAGACCCAGCTGGACAGCCGCCCGCCCCTGGCCGATATCCTGAGCGCCCAGCCTGAAGATTTCTCCGTGGACGGCGCCGAGGCCGACCTGCAACGCGGCAACCTGCAGAAGGCCGAGATGCTGTGCCGCCAGAAGCTGGAGCAGGAGCCGCAGCATCGCGGCGCCCTCAAGCTGCTCGGCGACATCGCCACCCGCGTCGGCGCACACGACTTCGCCGCCAAGTACTACGCCACCGCCCTGGCCACCCTGCCCGACACGCCGGCGCGCGCCTCCAGCCTCAACGGCCTGATCCAGCAGGCGCAGACACAAGCCGCCGCAGCCCAGGCCCTCACCCAGCCCGCCGCCGACAAGTTCCTGCTGATCAAGGCCTGGGGCTTCGGCTTCTGGTCCGACCTGGACCATGTGGCGGGCGAACTGCTGTTGGCCGAGCTGACGGGCCGCACGCCCATCGTCCACTGGGGCCACAACAGCCTGTTCCGCGACGCGGACACCGACAACGCCTTCACCAGTTTCTTCCAGCCTGTCTCCAGTCACACGCTGGCCGATGTCGAGCGCGACGGCCTGAGCTTCTTCCCGGGCAAGTGGAACGCGAAGAACCTGCGCGAGGAAGACGTCAACAAGTGGGAAGGCGACGGCGCCCGCCTGAGCGGCCTGTACGCCCTGCGCCGCCCGGAGAACGTGGTCGTCAGCGATTTTCACACCAAGGTCAACGACCTTATCCCCTGGATCCCAGAGGGCCACGCCCTGCACGGCCTGGATCGCAGCAAGCTCTATCGCCACCTGTTCTCCAAGTACCTGCACCTGCAACCCCACGTGCAGGCCCACATCGACCAGCAGGCCCAGGCCGTGCTGGCCGGGCGCCACTGGCTGGCCGTGCACGTGCGCGGCAGCGACAAGGTACGCGAGATGTCGCACCTGGAGGCCGTCAACCAGGCCTACTGGTCGTCCATCGATCAGATCCTGATGGTCAACCCCGTGCTCAACATCTTCCTGTTGACCGACAGCGAGCAGGTCGTCACGCAGTTCAAGGCCCGCTATGGCGACAAGGTGCTCACGCTCGATGCGCAGCGCAGCAGCGACCAGACGGGCGTGCACTACGCAGGCCACTCAGGCACCGTGCTGGGCGAGCAGGTCATCCTCGATGCCTGGCTGGCCGCGCGCTGCGATTTCTTCCTGGGCAACGGCGGCTCCAACGTGTCCGTCGGCATCCGCCACCTCAAGGACTGGCGCCCCGGCACCTTCTTCCTGATCGGCCCGGACTTCCTGGGCGAGCGCAACATGGCGCTGCACAACTGGTGAACGCCGTCAGCGAACCGCTCCTTCCAGGATCACAAGGATTTCCATGAGCGTCAAGATCGTCATCGACGGTGTTTTCTTCCAGATCGGCCGCTCGGGCATCGCCCGCGTCTGGCTCAAGCTGCTGCACCATTGGGTGGCGCAGGGCTTCGCCGACCAGGTCGTGGTGGTGGACCGCAACCGCACCGCGCCACGCATCGACGGCATCGCCTACCGCGACGCGCCGGCCTTCATGTACAACAACGATCAGGCCGATCGCCAGGCCCTGCAAACCATCTGCGACGAGGAAGGCGCGCGGCTGTTCATCTCCAGCTACTACACCTTCCCGCTCACCACGCCTCAGGCCATGCTGGTCTACGACATGATCCCCGAGGTGCTAGGCTGGAACCTGCAGGAGCCCATGTGGCAGCAGAAGCAGCGCGCCATGGACCTGGCCACGCACTTCTCGGCCATCTCCGAAAACTCCGCCAAGGACACGCGCGCCCACCTGGGCCGCCCCGACCTGCCCGTGCGCGTGGCCTACACCGGCACCGACTTCACGGTGACCCCGCCCGCCGCCATCGACGCCTTCAAGACCAAGCACGGTCTGCAGCGCCCCTACTTCCTGATCTCGGGCAGCCGCTCCAGCTACAAGAACGTCTCGCTGTTCTTCAAGGCCTTCGCCACGCTGGGCGATGAGCGCGCCCATTACGGCATCGTCTGCACTGGCGGCGGTCAGCTCGAGCCCGAGTTCGCCGCCTTGGCCGGCCCCGCCGACGTGCGTGTGCTGATCCTGGACGACGCCGAGATGCAGGCCGCCTACAGCGGCGCCATCTCGCTGGTCTACCCCTCCCTGTACGAAGGCTTCGGCCTGCCCGTGCTCGAAGCCATGGCCTGCGACTGCCCGGCCATCACCTCGCGGGTGTCGTCCATGCCCGAGGTGGGTGGCGACGCCGTGCTCTACATCGACATCAACGACCGCACCGAAGCTCAGATGGTGGCCCAGCTGGCCAGCCATCTGCGCACGGTGCAGGATCCAGCCAGCCGCCAAGCCCTGATCGAGGCCGGCCGCGTGCAGGCCACGCACTTCCGCTGGGACCGCATGGCCGAGATCATGCGCGAGTTCCTTGTCGAAGCGGCCGAGTCATCCCCTGCTCCGGCGACCAAGCCGGAGCACGCCTGTCGCCTGTGCGGCTCGCCCACGCACCTCCTGTTCAACAAGCGGGTGCTGCACAAGCACGAGGTGCAGTTCCGCCAATGCAGCCGTTGCGGCGCCACCCAGAGTGAAAAGCCCTACTGGCTCGATGAAGCCTATGCGCCTGAAACCGCGGCGGAAAACGACAGGTTCGACACCGGGCAGGTCACGCGCGCCCTCGTCAACGCCGCGGTGCTCAATGCCTTGGTGCAGATGAGCGGCCTGGGCACCGACGCCCGTGTGCTCGACCACGGCTGTGGCTCGGGCCTGTTGGTGCGCACACTGCGCGACACCGGCATAGATGCCTGGGGGTATGACCGTTACAGCACGCCGCACCTGGCACTGGGCTTCCAGGCAGCGCCCAGCGAGCACTTCGATGTGATCAACCTGTGCGAGGTCGTCGAAGGCTTCGACGAGCCACGTCAGCAGTTCAACACCCTGTTTGCGTCGAACCCGGCCTTGCTCGTGATTCAGGCCGGCATCGTCTCTCAGGTGACAGAGTCATGGGACTACATTGCGCCCGAACATGGACAGCATGTCTTCTTCATGTCGCCGCAGACCGTGCAGTGGCTGTGCCGCACCTATGGCCGGCACGCGGTCTCGGTCGCTGGCTTTCAGGTGCTCGCCCGACCGGACGTGGCCGAACGCCTGATCGATACCGCCACCGGTGGTCTGCGCACCGAGCATCAGCAGGCACTTCAGAACCTGCTGCCGAACCTTTGGATGGGCCTGTTCTCGAAACCTTATGCCCATGCCAGCGAAGACAACCTGAGACTGCGTCAGTCGGCTCAGGCCACACAGCGCTCCTGAAGGCACCTCTCAAGCGCTGACCAAGCACTTCCAAAAGCAAACGGCCCGCGAAGGGCCGTTTTGCATCTCCAGGCTCAAGCCCTCAAGGCGCGTCCGGCACAAGCCACCCCACCAAGCCCGCCCCTATCGAACGCAACTGCGCATTGGCCTGGTAGCCGTCATACAAGGAGTTGACATAGGCGATGCGCAGGTTGAAGTGGTCGCCCTCGGCCGACATCACATCGAACAGCGAACGACGGCCCAGCTGTGACCACTGCTGGAAGGTGTAGCTGCGCACCTTGTCGCTGTCCTTGAGCACCTCGACATAACGCTTGGCGCGATCGAACGAGGTCAGGGCCGAGTCATGCACTTCGGCGATGCGTGACACGCGGGTGTTCATGTATTCGTCGTACTGCTGGCGAGCCGACTCCGCGCGACGTGCAGCTGCGGTGGCCGCCGCCTTGGTCGATCCGCCATTGAAGACGGAGTACGACACCGATATACCGGCCTGGGCCGTCAAGCTCTTGGTGTCCCCGGTTTTCGCGCCAGTGGACGTGAGCACCCAGTTCACCTGTGGCTGCTGCCCCGCATCGATGGCCTTGGCGTAACGGTCGGACGCATCGGCCTGGGCCCGCAACTGACGCAGCTCGTTGTTCTGTTCGGCCAGGCGCAACACTTCGCCCACGTCCTGGGTCAGGGTCAACGGCGACGAGATGCCTTCGCTCGGAGGCGCCTGGTCGCCGATCAGCTTGCGCAGGCGGATCTCGACCTGGCGGCTCAAGGCCAGCGCGCTATCACGCTGCAGTTCGGCCTGGGCCTGAGTCTTGCGCGCCTGTACCAGCTCGCTGGCCCGGCCACGGTCTTCGGACACGATCTCCTGCAGGGCATCGACCAGGCAGCTCATCTTGCGCACGTACTGCTGGTAGACCTGGGCCTGCAGGCGATAGCGGTTGCGCTCCAGCGCCGTGCTCACGGCCTCCAGCACCACCTGCTCACGCGCGGTCTGCAGGCTGAACTTGGCCGCACCGGCCAGTTCACGCCGCCATTCGGTCAACTGGCGGTTGCGGCCGCCGTCATACAACAGGCCCGTCATGTTCACGGAAGCGCTGGCATACAGGCCATGGTTCCAGTCGACATTGGTGTAGCGGCTGGTGCCCGGGCCGATCGTGCCGCCCACGTTCACCTGCGGCAGACCGGCACCTCGGGTTTCATCCACATCGTATTGCGCCGCCTCGACCAGCAGCTTCACCGCGCCCACCTGGGCACTGCGTCGCACCGCTTCGCGCGCGATCGTCTGCAACTGCAGTTGAGGGTCCATCGTCGGCGCCTCGACCACCGCCGGCGCTGCAGGCACAGGCGCCTTCACGGCAGGCTGCACTGCGCGGCCCCTGGCACCATTGCGCGGCGTGCTGCGCTCCACCTGGTTGAGCAGATCGTCATTGCACGAGGCATGGGCCGCCAAGGCCAGCACGCACAGCGTCGGCCCGATCAGCAGCGGTTGCGCCAGCGCGCGGCTCAGTCTGGTCAAGGACTGCTTCATGGTCTCACCTCTCGCGGAAAGCTTCCTGCGATTTCAGAACAGGTTTCAAAAGGAACTGCAGCACCGAGCGCTCGCCCGTGCGGATCTCGATCGTGGCCGTCATGCCCGGCATCACCGACAGCGGCTTGCCCTTGGCCTTGAGCGTGGACACGTCAGAGCGCACCAGCGCGCGGTAATAGCTGTTGGCGTCCTGCTGCGAAGTCTTGGGCTCATCGCCCAAGGCATCCGGACTGATGTATTCGATCGTGCCCTTCAGGCCGCCATAGGTGTAGTAGTCGTAGGCGCTGAGCTTCACCTCGGCCGGCAGGCCCACGCGCACGAAGCCGATGTCGGACGGCTTGATGCGTGCCTCCACCAGCACACGCGGGCCGATGGGCACGATCTCCATGATCGTGGCACCACCGGGCACCACGCCGCCCACGGTGCCCAGCTTGATGCTCTTGATCAGGCCACGCACCGGCGAATACAGCGTCGTGCGCTTGAGCACGTCGCGCTTCACGACCATCTGCTCTTCCAGCTGGGCCAGGTCCGTGCGCACGCGCACGAGGTCCGTGCTGGCATCCTGGCGGAAGCGGTTCACACGCTCCTGGATCTGCAGCACCATGTCATTGGCCTGGCGACGCAAGCGCATCACCTCCACTTCGGAGACAAGCCCGCGCGAGGCCATGCGCTCCGACATGCCCAGTTCACGGTTGATCAGGTCCAGGCTGCGGCGCGTCACGCCCACACCTTCATTCAAAGCCTGGCGCCGGGCCTGAAAAGCCTCGGTCTCGCCCTGCACGATGGAGGGCACGGTCATCACCTCCACCGGGAAGCGCAGTTCGCGCCCATTGGCCTCGGCCTCCAGTCGCGCCTCGGAGCCCTTGAGCGCCAGGCGCTTGGCCTGGCTTTCGTTCTGCTGGGCTTCCACGCGCGTGGGATCAAGCTGCAGCAACTCCTGCCCTTGCTCCACCAGCATGCCCTCGCGCACCTTCAGCGTGTGCAGGATGCCACCTTCCAGGCTGGCGATGATCTGGTCGCGCCCATCGGGCACCACACGGCCATCGGCGCGCGTCACTTCGTCCACGCGGGCGAAGCCGGCCCAGATCAGCGCGCCGACCACGATGATCAGCATCAGGTAGATGGCCCAGGTGGCCCGCGGCGTGGCCTCGTTGAGCTGGGCTTCCTTCACTCCGGAGAGGAAATCGCGGTCGCCCTTGAAGTACCGACCACCCTCCCCTGGCTCTTGCCTGCGCGACATGTTCATGCCGCTCCGGTGGCCGCCAGCGGCTCAGGCCGGGCTGGCGGTTGTTGCGGCTGGGCCTGCTGCGGCGGGCGCTGCCCGGCCAGCGCCGCCAGCACCTGGGCCTTCGGGCCATCGGCCAGGATGCGGCCCTGGTCGACCACGATCACGCGGTCCACCACGTCCAGCAAAGCCGGGCGGTGCGTCACCACCACCAGCGTGCGGTCGCCCACCGCCGTCTTCAGGTGGCGGATGAAGTTCATCTCGGCCTGAGCATCCATCGAGCTGGTCGGCTCGTCCAGCAGCAGGATCTGCGGGTGCGTGACCAGGCAGCGCGCCAACGCCACCAGCTGCCGCTGTCCACCCGACAGCAGGCACCCCATCTCCCCCACCGGCAGGTCGTAGCCCAAGGGATGCGCGGCCGCGATACGGTCCAGGCCCGTGAGCTTGGCCACGGCCAGGAAGTGCTCCACATCCGCGTTGCTGCGGCCCAGGAACACGTTGTCCTTCAGGCTGCCCGCGAACAGGCGCGGCTCCTGCGACACGAAGCCCATGTGCGCGCGGAAGTCCGACGGATCGATCTGGCGCAGGTCGATGCCGTCGACCTCCACGAAACCATCGCTGGGCTGGTAAAGCCCGCCCAGCAGGCGCAGGATGGTGGACTTGCCGCTGCCGATCTTGCCCAGCAGCGCCACGCGCTCACCCGGGTTGATGTTGATGTTCACGCCCTTGAGCACCACCGGCGCATGCGCCTGCGAACCCTGTGGGTACGAGAAGCGCACATCGTGCATGCCCATCTGGCCATGCAGCGCCTGGCGCGACAGGTACTTCTTGCCCAAGTCGCGCTCGGTGGGCAGGTTCATCAGTTGATCCAGCGACTTCAGCGCGGCCTTGGCCCCCTGGTAACGAGAAGCCAGGCTCACCACCGAGCCCAGGGGCGCGATCGCACGGCCCCCGAACATCACGGCGGCAATCAAGGCACCGCCCGTCAGTTGCCCCGCGTCGATCAGGTGCACGCCCCAGATCAGCATGACCACGGTGATCAGTTGCTGCGCCACCATCGCGAAGTTGTTGATCCAGCTGGCCAGCGAACGCGCGCGCAGCGAAGACACCGCTGCCGCCGCATTGGCATCCTCGTAGCGCTGAATGAAGTGGCCTTGTGCGCCTGCGGCGCGTACATCCTCGATGCCTTCGATGGCCTCGATCAACACACCGTGCAGATCGGCCTGCTGGTTCATGTTGGCGTTCATGTGCCGGCGCAGCAGGCTCTGGATGCCCCAGGTCAGGCCCAGCACCAGTGGCACCGCGACCAGCAGCACCAGCACCATGGGGCCGGCCACCAGCCAGGTCACCACGATGAACAGGAAGATGAAAGGGAGATCCGTCAGCGCCGAGATCGTGGCCGAGGTCGAGAAATCACGCACGACCTCGATCTGTGCCAGCCGGTGGGCAAAAGCGCCAGCCGACTCAGGCCGGTGCTCCAGCTTGATGCCCAGCGCCTGATGGAAGATCATCGAGCCCATCGCCAGGTCGGCCTTCTTGCCCGCCATGTCGATCAGGTAACTGCGCAGCTGACGCGCCGTCAGGTCGAAGGCGATGGCGATCAGGGCCCCGGCGCCCAGCGACCACAACGTCACGAAAGCCTTGTTGGGGATCACGCGGTCGTACACCACCGAGGTGAACAGGCCCGTCACGATCATCAGCACGTTGCTGAGCAGCGCCGCCAGCATGGCCGAGCGGTAGTAGGGAATGAAGCGGCGCAACGTGCTCCACAACCAGTGGCCACGGTCGTCAGAGGGATCTGATTTGCCCTGGCGCGCACCGGGCTTGAGCGCCGCGATCAGCGTGTAGCCCGAGTACTCCATCAGGAGCTCTTCCTCGGTGGCCGTGCAGATCTCTTCCTCCGCGCCCGGCATCAGCACTTCGTAGCGGTCGCCGCCCGAGCGCTTGGAGCGCGAACTCACGCGGCGTGTCACGATGCAGGCGTCGCCGTTCTTGAGCAGCATCACCACCGGCATCAGCAGCGACAGGATCTTGCCCGGCGGGCGGCGTACCAGCGAGGCACTGAAGCCCGCCTGGCGCAGCACCTGCACGGCCTGCTGGGCCGACATCGGGCCCTGCAGCGCCAGACCATTGAGCAGCGAGTGCTCGGAGCGATCCACACCGTGATGACGACACAGCCACATCAGGGCTTCGAGCAAGGGGTCCACCCCGTCGCGCACGCCGGTCACCGCCACCTGAGGCTCGGGGGCCTCCAGCGGTTCTTCCTGCGGATGGTCTTGCGGGGTGTCCAAACAAATGCTCCTGCGCCACACGTGATGGGACGCCCTCCGATACTAGGCAGGCGGCATCAATTCTTTAGGGGCATAAGCAGGGGCATCACCGGTCATTTCCCGTCACCCGGCACGAGCGTGGACCCAAAGAAAAAGCCCCCGGGCCGTGAGGCACGAGGGCTTGGAATGTCTGGAGGCGCGGGCCGGAGTCGAACCGACCTACACGGATTTGCAATCCGGTGCATAACCGCTTTGCTACCGCGCCTGAGGCAGGCCGGATTATGGCCCAGATTTGGAACATCCCTGCGCGGCGCCAGGGTGCCCGCCAGATGCTAGACGCAGCCAAACCACATCCGACACCACTGAACCCAACAAAGAAAAAAGCCCTGTGCGTGTGCACAGGGCTTTCTAGCGTTTGGAGCGGGATAAGAGGCTCGAACTCTCGACCTATACCTTGGCAAGGTATCGCTCTACCAACTGAGCTAATCCCGCATATCGCTGACTCGAGGCTTTGGGCCTGTTGCCGTTGACCGCTTCTGGTGTCGCGATCAGCGAAGACCTGAACTATACATCGTTTTTAGCGATTTCTGGCGCAGGCCCTCGGTTGTTGCGAAAAAATCAGTGCTTCAAGTCGGTGGAGCCGCCAGGGGCTGCATCAGGCTTGGCAGATTCCACCACCTTGCCATCAACGGCCTTCACTTCTTCGTCAGGCAGGGCCTGGGGCTCGCGCTCCAGGGCCACTTCCAGCACCTTGTCGATCCACTTGACGGGCACGATCTCGATCTGGCTCTTCACGTTCTCGGGGATCTCGGCCAAGTCCTTGACGTTCTCTTCCGGGATCAGCACCGTCTTGATGCCGCCGCGGTGAGCCGCCAGCAACTTCTCCTTCAGACCACCGATGGCCGTGACCTCGCCGCGCAGCGTGATCTCGCCCGTCATGGCCACATCCGCACGCACGGGGATGCCGGTGAGCGCCGACACGAAAGCCGTCGTCATGGCGATACCCGCGCTGGGGCCGTCCTTGGGCGTGGCGCCGTCAGGCACGTGGATGTGGATGTCGCGCTTCTCGAAGAGCTCGTCGGTGATGCCCAGGCGGCGGGCGCGTGAACGCACCACCGAGCGGGCCGCCTCGACCGATTCCTTCATCACATCGCCCAGTTGCCCGGTGCGGATGATGGTGCCCTTGCCGGGCATGATCGCGGCTTCGATGGTCAGCAGATCGCCGCCCACTTCCGTCCACGCCAGACCCACGACCTGGCCGACCTGGTTTTCCTTGGTCGCCTCGCCGTAGCTGTACTTGCGCACGCCCAGGAAGTCGTTCAAGTTCTCTTCCGTCACGACCACCTTGCCGGTGTACTGCTTGAGCGCGATGCCCTTGACCACCTTGCGGCAGATCTTGGAGACCTCGCGTTCCAGCGAGCGCACGCCGGCTTCACGGGTGTAGTAGCGGATCACACCGCGGATGGCCGCTTCGGTGACTTCCAGCTCTTCATCCTTGACGCCGTTGTTCTTCAGCTGCTTGGGCAGCAGGTAGGTCTGGACGATGTTGACCTTCTCGTCTTCGGTGTAGCCGGCCAGGCGGATCACTTCCATCCGGTCCAGCAGGGCCGGCGGGATGTTCAGCGAGTTCGACGTGGCCACGAACATCACATCGGACAGGTCGAAATCGACCTCGATGTAGTGGTCACCGAAGGTGTGGTTCTGCTCGGGGTCGAGCACTTCCAGCAGCGCCGACGACGGATCGCCCCGGAAGTCCATGCCCAGCTTGTCGATCTCGTCGAGCAGGAACAGCGGGTTGCGCGTGCCGACCTTGGACAGGCTCTGCAGCACCTTGCCCGGCATCGAGCCGATGTAGGTGCGGCGGTGGCCACGGATCTCGGCCTCGTCGCGCACGCCGCCCAGGGCCATGCGCACGAACTTGCGTCCGGTGGCACGGGCGATGGACTGGCCCAGCGAGGTCTTGCCGACACCAGGAGGGCCGACCAGGCACAGGATGGGCGCCTTGACCTTGTCGACGCGCTGTTGCACAGCAAGATATTCAAGGATGCGTTCCTTGACCTTGTCCAGACCGTAGTGGTCTTCGTTCAGCACGTCTTCGGCGTGCGACAGGTCGTGCTTGATCTTGGTCTTCTTGCTCCAGGGCAGGCCGACCAGGGTGTCGATGTAGTTGCGCACCACGGTGGCCTCGGCCGACATGGGCGACATCAGGCGCAGCTTCTTGAGCTCGGCATCGGCCTTCTTGCGCGCTTCCTTGGGCATGCGCGCGGTCTCGATCTTCTTGGCGATCTCTTCGAGGTCAGCGCCCTCTTCACCCTCGCCGAGCTCCTTCTGGATGGCCTTGACCTGCTCGTTGAGGTAGTACTCGCGCTGCGACTTCTCCATCTGGCGCTTGACGCGGCCACGGATGCGCTTCTCGACCTGCAGGATGTCGACCTCGTGCTCAAGCTGCTCCAGCAGCTTCTCGAGGCGCTGCGAGGCGGCGAACAGGTCCAGCACGGACTGCTTGCTTTCCAGCTTGAGCGGCAGGTGCGCGGCGATGGTGTCGGCCAGGCGGCCGGCGTCGTCGATGCCCGAAATGGAGGTGAGGATCTCCGGCGGGATTTTCTTGTTGAGCTTGACGTACTGGTCGAACTGCTGCGTCACGGCGCGGCGCAGGGCTTCGACTTCGGCGGAGTAGGAGGTCTCGGGCTCCACGGGCACGATGTCGGCCGTGAAGTGGTCACCCAGGTCGTTGATGCCCGTGGTGCGGGCGCGTTGCACGCCTTCGACCAGCACCTTCATCGTGCCGTCGGGCAGCTTGAGCATCTGCAGGATGCTGGAGACGCACCCCACTTCGAACATGTCGTCGGCCTTGGGCTCGTCCTTGCCGGCGGCCTTCTGGGCCACGAGCATGATCTGACGGCCTGCTTCCATGGCCAGCTCCAAAGCCTTGATCGACTTCGGGCGCCCCACGAAAAGGGGGATGACCATGTGAGGGAAGACCACGACGTCCCGCAGAGGAAGCAGCGGAAGCGTCAGAGGTTCGGGGGGAAGGATCGGATGTCCTGACATGTTGGCCTCACTTTCTAGCAGCTACGTGGGGGCCGATGTGTCGGAACACAAGGGCCCCGGAACAGGTTTCAGGCGCTAGCCTTGGCCTTGTCGCGGTAGACGAGCAGGGGTTTGGCCTGCTCCTCGATGGTCGGCTCGTCGAGCACGACTTTTTGCACCCCTTCCATGGTGGGCAATTCGAACATGGTATCGAGCAGCGACTGCTCGACGATGGAACGCAGGCCACGGGCGCCGGTCTTGCGGGCCAGGGCCTTGCGGGCAATCGCGTTCAGGGCGGCGGGCCGGATCTCCAGCTCGACGTTGTCCATGGCGAACAGCTGCTGGTATTGCTTGACCAGCGCGTTCTTGGGTTCGGTCAGGATCTGCACCAGGGCGTCTTCGGTCAGCTCGCCCAGGGTGGCGACCACGGGCAGACGGCCGACCAGTTCGGGGATCAGGCCGAACTTGATGATGTCCTCGGGTTCGACCTCGCGGAAGACCTCGCTGACCTTGCGCTCGTCCTTGCTCTGCACCGAGGCGGAGAAGCCGATGCCGGACTTGACCGAACGGTTCTGGATGACCTTCTCCAGGCCATCGAAAGCGCCACCGCAGATGAACAGGATGTTGGTCGTGTCGATCTGCAGGAAATCCTGGTTGGGGTGCTTGCGGCCGCCTTGCGGGGGCACGGAAGCCATGGTGCCTTCGACCAGCTTCAGCAGGGCCTGCTGCACGCCCTCGCCCGACACGTCGCGGGTGATGGACGGGTTGTCGGACTTGCGCGAGATCTTGTCGATTTCGTCGATGTAGACGATGCCGCGCTGGGCCTTCTCGACCTCGTAGTTGCAGTTCTGCAGCAGCTTCTGGATGATGTTCTCGACGTCTTCACCCACGTAACCGGCTTCGGTCAGCGTGGTGGCATCGGCGATCACGAAGGGCACGTTCAGCAGGCGGGCGAGCGTCTGGGCCAGCAGCGTCTTGCCGGAGCCCGTGGGCCCGATCAGCAGGATGTTGCTCTTGGCCAGTTCGATGTCGGGTTTCTTGCCCTCACCGGCGGCACCGCCCACGCCCATGTGCTTGAGGCGCTTGTAGTGGTTGTACACGGCCACGGACAGCGTGCGCTTGGCCGGGTCCTGGCCGATCACGTACTGGTCGAGGCTGTCCTTGATCTCGGCGGGTGTCGGCAGGTCGCTGCGGACGGGCTTGCCGACGGCCTCAGCCTCGGCGGCCACCTCGTCACGGATGATGTCGTTGCACAGCTCAATGCATTCGTCGCAGATGAAGACCGACGGGCCGGCAATGAGCTTCTTGACCTCGTGCTGGCTCTTACCGCAGAAGGAGCAGTACAGGATTTTTTCGCTGGAAGAGCCTTTTTTCTCGGGCATGGTGGTCAGCCTTGACGGTTGCTGGCAACGTGAAAGTGATGATAAGTCAAACCTGGGAGGGGTCCCCCGGGCAAAGTGCAGGGGCTTGGTGTGGCTTTTCCGCTCCCCAACCCCTGTAACGCGTCAGCCCCGCTTCTCGATCACCTTGTCGATCAAGCCGTAAGTGGCTGATTCGTCAGCGGACATGTAGTAATCGCGCTCGGTGTCGGCCTGGATTTTCTCCAGCGGCTGGCCGGTGCGCTCGGCCAGGATGCGGTTGAGTTGCTCGCGGGTTTTCAGGATCTCGCGGGCGTGGATCTCGATGTCCGTGGCCTGGCCCTGGGTGCCGCCCAGCGGTTGGTGGATCATGATCTTGGAGTTGGGCAGCGCGAAACGCTTGCCCTTGGCACCGGCGGCCAGCAGGAAGGCACCCATGGAGGCGGCCATGCCCATGCACAGGGTGGACACGTCCGGCTTGATGAACTGCATGGTGTCGAAGATCGACATGCCGGCGCTCACGCTGCCGCCCGGGGAGTTGATGTAGAGCGAAATATCTTTGTCGGGATTTTCACTTTCCAAAAACAGCAGCTGGGCCACCACCAGGTTGGCGGATTGGTCATTGACCGGGCCGACCAGGAAGACGACGCGCTCGCGCAGCAGGCGGCTGTAGATGTCGTAGGCGCGTTCGCCGCGGCCGGACTGCTCGATGACCATGGGCACCAAGCCCAAATTTTGCGTATCCAGTGCGCTCATGAGGTTCCTCGGAGGGATGGAAGGTGGCGTGACTGGCAGACCTTGGGGCGTCTGCCGGTTTTTCAATGTGGTGAATTCATTATCACGCTGTCACAGGCACCCGCCATCACCGGAAAAAGCACACGGTGACGGCTGTGGCCTTTCCGCAGCGTTGCGAGGCGTACACACGGGGTGTCACAGCGGAAAAGAAAAAAGCACCCGCTGGGCGGGTGCTTTTTGCGCCGAGGGAATCCGGACGGCGGGAATCAGGCCTGGCCGGCCTGGCCCATCAGCTCTTCGAAGCTGACGGTCTTGTCGGCGATCTTGGCCTTGCCCAGGATGAAGTCGGTCACGTTGGCTTCGATCACCACGGCCTCGACTTCGGCCATGCGCTGGCGGTCGCTCATGTACCAGGCCACCACTTGGGCAGGCTGCTCGTAGCTCTGGGCCAGCTCTTGAATGTGCTCTTGCAGTTGCTCGGGCTTGGCTTGCAGGTTGTTGGCCTTGACCAGCTCACCCACGATCAGGCCCAGGCGCACGCGACGCTCGGCCTGGGGGGCGAACATTTCGACCGGGATCGGAGCCTTGTCGGCGTCCTTGATGCCGCGGGCCTTCAGATCGTTGCGGGCGTTCTCGACCAGGCGCTCGCCTTCGGCGTCCACCAGGGACTTGGGCACGTCGAACTCGGCCACCTTCAGGACGGCGTCCAGGGCCGCGGCCTTGTTGCGGGCGGCGACACGGAACTTGACCTCACGGGCCAGGTTCTTCTGGATGTCGGCGCGCAAGGCATCGACGGAGCCTTCGGCCAGACCCAGGGTCTTGATGAACTCTTCGTTCACTTCGGGCAGGTTCTGGGCCTCGATCTTGTTGACGGTGACCAGGAAGTCAGCTTCCTTGCCGGCCACGTCCTTGCCGTGGTAATCCTCGGGGAACTGCAGCGGGAAGGTCTTGGACTCGCCGGCCTTCATGCCGCGCACGGCCTTTTCGAACGCTTCGAGCATCTGGCCTTCGCCGACCAGGAACTGGAAGCCTTCAGCCTTGCCGCCTTCGAACGGCACGCCGTCGATCTTGCCTTCGAAGTCGATGGTGACGCGGTCGCCGTCGGCGGCGCCTTCAGCGGCGGGGCGCTGGTTGAAGGTGCGGCGTTGCTTGCGAAGGATCTCGACGGTGCGGTCGATGGCGGCGTCGTTCACGTCGGCGTTGACACGCTCGACTTCGACGGCGGACAGATCACCGATCTTGACTTCGGGGTAGACCTCGAAGGTGGCGTCGAACTGCACCTGACCTTCAGGGGCGTCGCCCTCCTTCTCGGAAATGCGGGGCTGGCCGGCCACA
Source organism: Candidatus Aquabacterium excrementipullorum (assembly GCA_019112875.1). Taxonomy (GTDB): domain Bacteria; phylum Pseudomonadota; class Gammaproteobacteria; order Burkholderiales; family Burkholderiaceae_C; genus Aquabacterium; species Aquabacterium excrementipullorum. Next base: position 11,088 of record DXIO01000025.1, on the reverse strand, counting down.
CGGAGATTGGCTTCGGCAGCCGCCTGGGAGAAGGCCTCGCCCAGTTTGTCGTTGATGACTTCGTACTGCACAGAGTAGCCATAACGCTGGGCCACCACGTTCATCGGCACCTTGCCGGGACGGAAGCCGTCAGCCTTGACGGTGCGCGCCAGCTTCTTGAGACGGGCGTCGACTTCGTTCTTGAGGACATCGGCGGGCAGCGACAGCGTGATGCGGCGCTCGAGCTTGTCCAGGGTCTCCACGGTGACAGCCATGTTGGAACTCACTTAAGAAATGTTGGCAATTGAACGGTCGTCTGGTGCGCGGGGGGGGACTCGAACCCCCACACCATTGCTGGCGTCAGGACCTAAACCTGGTGCGTCTACCAATTTCGCCACCCGCGCGGGACGACCGACGTAACCCTCGCGGGTCGGATTCGGTGTGAACCGATGATTCTACCGCGCCGCGGAGGTGGTTTTGACCACCGCGGCAGGGGTGATGACATCAGCTCGCCAAGGCGGGGGTGGTGGCCTCGTCCTCGGGGCGCTTGACGCGGAACCAGGCAGCGTACATCGCGGGCAGCGCCAGCAGGGTCAGCGCGGTGGCCACGATCAGCCCGCCCATGATGGCCACGGCCATCGGGCCCCAGAACTCGCTGCGGCTCAGCGGGATCATGGCCAGCACGGCGGCGGCGGCCGTCAGCACGATGGGGCGGAAGCGCCGCGCGGCCGCGCCGACGATGGCATCCCAGGCGGGTACGCCCTGCGCACGGTCGGATTCGATCTGGTCGATCAGTATCACGGAATTGCGCATGATCATGCCCATCAGGGCGATCACGCCCAGCAGCGCCACGAAGCCGAACGGCCGGTTGAAGATCAGCAGCGCGGCGGCGACGCCGGCGATGCCCATCGGGCCTGTCAGGAACACCAGCAGCGCGCGAGAGAAGCTGTGCAGTTGCAGCATCAGCAGCGTGAAGGTGATGAACAGCATCACCGGCACGTTGGCGAAGATGGAGCCCTGGCCCTTGGAGCTTTCCTCGGCGGTACCGGCCAGTTCCACGCGGTAGCCGGCGGGCATTTTGGCTTGCAGTTCCTGCATCTGCGGCCACAGGGCCGTGCTGACGGTGGGGCCTTGGACGCCGTCGATCACGTCGCCCTGCACGGTGACGGCGTAGCGGCGGCCTTCGCGCCAGATCACGCCGGGCTCCCACACCAGCTTGGGCTTGGCCACCTGCAGCACCGGCACCATGCGGCCGGAGGCCGTGGGCACGTAGGCGTTGTCCAGCGCGCCCAGGGTGACGCGCTCGGACTGCGGCGAGCGCAGCACGATGTCGACCAGCCGGTCGTTCTCGCGGTACTGGGCCACGGTGGTTCCGCTGGTCAGCACGCGGCTGGCCTGGGCGATGGACTGGGTGGTCACGCCCATGGCGCGGGCCTTGGCCTGGTCAACCTCCAGGCGCACGGCCTTGACGTACTCGTTCCAGTTGTCGTTGACGCCGCGCATGGCGGGGTGCTGGGCCATCATGGCCTTGGCCTCTTCGGACCACTTGCGCAGTTCGACGATGTCGTCGCCCACGATGCGGAACTGCACCGGGTAGGCCACGGGTGGGCCGTTGGGCAGCAGCTTGACGCGGGCGCGGGCCTCGGGGAACTGCTCGGCGACCAGATCCGGGATGCGGTGGCGCAGGCGCTCGCGGGCGGCGCTGTCCTTGGGCATCACGATCATCTGCGTGACGTTGCTCTGCGGGAAGATCTGGTCCAGCGGCAGGTAGAAACGCGGCACGCCAGCGCCCACCCAGGCGCTGACCATCTTCACGTCTTCGTCTTTCAGGATCTTGGCCTCGAAGCGCTTGGCCAGGGTCTCGGTGGCCTCGAAGCTGCTGCCCTCGGGCAGCCACAGGTCGACCAGGATCTCGGGGCGGCTGGAATCGGGGAAGAACTGCTGCTGCACCTTGCCCATGCCGACGAAACCCAGCACGAGGGCGCCGATGGTCAGCGCGATGGTGATCCAGCGGTGCGCCACGCACCAGCCCACCAGGCCCTTGAAGCGGCGGTAGAACGGCGTGTCGTACAGATCGAGCGCGGTGCCACCTTCGGACACCTTGCGCTTGGTCTTGAGCAGCCACTGGCCCAGGTAGGGCACGAAGTAGACGGACACCACCCACGAAATCAGCAGCGCCGCCGCAGTGACGGCGAAGATGGCGAAGGTGTACTCGCCCACGGCCGACTTGGCCATGCCGATGGGCAGGAAGCCGGTGGCGGTGATCAAGGTGCCCGTGAGCATGGGCATGGCGGTGATGTCGTAGGCGGCGGTGGCGGCGGCCATCTTGTCGTAGCCCTCCTCCAGCTTGTGCACCATCATCTCCACGGCGATGATGGCGTCGTCCACCAGCAGGCCCAGCGCGATGATGAGCGCGCCCAGCGAGATCTTGTGCAGGCCGACGCCCCAGAAGTACATGACCAGGAAGGTCAGCGCCAGCACCAGCGGGATCGTGATGGCCACGACCATGCCGGGCCAGATGTCCAGGCGCAGCGGCTTGGTGTGCAGGCCCAGGCTGACGAAGCTCACGCCCAGCACCACCACCACGGCCTCGATCAGCACGTGCAGGAAATCGCCCACCGAGTGAGACACGGCCTCGGGCTGGTTCTGCACCTGCTCCATCTCGATGCCCACGGGCAGCTCGGCACGGATCTCGTTGGTGGCCTGCGTGAGGCGCTTGCCCAGGGCGATGATGTCACCGCCCTTGGCCATGGACACGCCCAGCGCGACCACGTCCTTGCCGTTGTGGCGCACCTTGGTGGTCGGCGGGTTCTCGTAGGCGCGGCGGATGGTGGCGATGTCGCCCAGGCGCACGGTGCGGGCCTGGCCGGTGGCCGGGTTGGCCACGCGCAGCGGCATGTTGCGGATCTGCTCGACGGTGCCGAACGAGCCGCTCACGCGCATCTGCACGGTGCTGGTCTCGCCGGTGTAGACGCCCGCGCCCTCCACGCCGTTCTGCGCGTTGAGCTGGCCGATCACGTAGTTCAGGTCGATGCCCATCTGCGCCAGCTTGAACTGGGCGATCTCGACGAAGACCTTCTCGGGCTGCACGCCGAACATCTCGACCTTGGCCACGTCAGGCACGTGCAGGAAGGTGGCGCGCACCTTCTCGGCGTACTGGCGCAACTCTTCGTCGGTGAACCCGTCGGCCGAGAGCGCGTAGATGGAGCCGTAGACGTCGCCGAACTCGTCGTTGAAGAAGGGACCCAGCACGCCTTGCGGCAGGGTGCTGCGCATGTCGCTGATCTTCTTGCGCGTCTGGTACCAGATGTCGGCCACTTCCTTCGGAGGCGTGGAATCCTTGATCTGCAGCAGGATGTAGGTTTCGCCGGGTTTGCTGTACGAGCGCAGCTTGTCCACATGCGGCACTTCCTGCAGCGTCTTCTCGATCTTGTCGGTGACCTGGTCGGCCATGACCTCGGCCGAGGCGCCGGGCCAGTAGGCGCGCACCACCATCACGCGGAAGGTGAAGGGCGGGTCTTCGTCCTGGCCGAGCTGGAAGAAGGCGGCCAGGCCGAGCAGCATCAGCGCGACCATCAGGTAGCGCGTGAGCGGAATGTGCTCCAGCGCCCAGCGCGAGAGATTGAAATGGGACTTGGGCGCCGCGGGCTCGGGCGCGTGGTCGGGGGTGGAGCTCATCGTGATCCGGTCTGGTCGGCGGTTGGTGGGCAGGCCTCAGGCCGGAATCAACGGGAATTGGCGGCCGAAGCCGCAGCGCTCACCTGCAGGCGGCGCACCTTCTGCCCTTGCGTGAGCACGTGCACGCCAGCGGTCACCACCTCTTGCCCAGGGCGCAAGCCGGCCGCCACCAGGATGATGTTGCCGTTCACCTCGGCCGTGACCACCGGCTGGCGGGCCACCGTCATCGACTTGGGATCGAGCACCCAGACGGCCGACTTGCCGCCCTGCTCCACCAGCGCGTTCAGCGGCAGTTGCACGCCGCCGCCCTGCAGGCGCGAGGGCACGGCCAGGGCCACGGTGGCCGTCTGGCCCAGGGCCGCGTCCAGCCGGTTCACATCGGCCTTGACCAGGAAGGTGCGGGTGGTCGGGTCGGTCGCGGCGGCCATCTCGCGAATCGTGGCGGGCGACCATTGATCGCTGCCCCAGCGGCGCACCTTCAGCGCACCGGTCTTGCCGACCAGGGGGCGCACGGTGGGCCCCATGTCCTCGGGCACGGAGAAGACGACATCGCGGGGGCCATCGTGGGCCAGGGTGACCACGGGCTGACCGGCCGACACGACCTGGCCAGGCTCGGCATCGACCGAGGTAATGACGCCGGCGGCCGTGGCGGTCAGCGTGCCATAGGCGGCCTGGTTGCCCTGCACATTGGCCTGCGCGCGCGCCTGCGTGAGCTGCGCCTGGGCGTTCTTGTTGCTGGTGACATGGCGGTCCAGCTCGGCCGCGCTGATGAAGCCCTGGGCGCGCAGATCCTGGAAGCGCTTGAGGTCGGCCGCGGCTTGCACCGCCGTGGCCTCGGCTGCCGACAGGCCGGCCTTCGCGGCCTCCTGGTTCAGGCGCAGGTCGGTCGCGTCGATCTGGGCCAGGGTCTGGCCGGGGCGCACCGATTGACCCAGGTCCACCTGGCGCGCGGTGATCTTGCCCGGCACGCGGAAGGACAGGCGGGATTCGGTTCGCGCCCGGATGTCGCCCGAAAACTCACGGTCCAGGGCCCCGCCCGTCTCGGAAATCACCTGCGTGCGTACCGCCCTCAGCGGGGCTTCAGGCGCCTTGGCCGGCTGGCAACCCGCCAGAAGGACCAACAGGGAGGCCACGCCTCCGAACGCCAGGGCCTGCCTGGAAGACATGAAACGCTGAATCATGGAGGTGCCGTTTTGGGTCGTGTTCGAATTGGTGCGTCAAGGCGTGACATCAAATTACTGACTCGCCGGTCAGTAATGTAGAAGCCGGTGTGGCGGCTGTCAATTGGAGAAAGGCGACAATACGCGCCCTTCCCGCCACATTGTCTGCAGCCCTCATGTCCGCCGAAGTTAACGTGCCCCGTCCTGGCAGCAGTCTGCACCTGGCCCTGCTCAGCGCCGGCCCGGCACGCCCGAAGCTGCAGGCCTGGACACGCTGGTGGCACGAGGTCAGCCGCATCCCCTACGAGGTGAGCGACCCGTCGGTGGCCGACCGCAAGCTGGCCTGGTGGGCACAGGCCGTGAACGATGCGTTCCGTCAGCCACCGCAGCACCCGTTGCTGCGCGACCTGCTGATGCCCAATGGTCAGCACGACACCAGCGGTGTGCCCCCCCTGGACCTGTGGCTGCAGCAGATCGAAGGCCTGCAGGTACTGACCCAGCAGACACGCTGGATGGACGAGACCACACTGGTTCGCCACATGAAGGCCACCACCGGCTCCGCCTGCGAAGGTGCGGTGTTACTGGGCGGTTCCACACAACTGACCACCCAGGCCCTGGCACGGCGTGCGGGTGTGGCCCTGCGGCGCGTGCACATCCTGGCCCGCCTGGGGCAGGATGCCCGGCAAGGCTGGCTGCACATTCCGATCGACGTGTTGCAGCGCCATGGCGTGCGCGCCCATGAACTGCTCAATCCCGTGCAGGCCGCCCCGGATGACCTGATCCGGGCCTTGCTGGACGCCTGGGCCAAGCAGGCCCGCGAGGACATTCAAGCCATCCGCCAGGAAGCTCGGGACTTGCCGCCGGCGGAGCGCCGTGCCTGGCGCCCTCTGGCAGTGTTGCTGCGCTTGTCCCTGCTGCTGCTGGAGGACCTGGCGCAGGCGGGCTACCCCGTGCTGCGCGAGCGCCTTGTCATTGGAGCCTGGCGCAAACTGTGGGCGGCCCAGCGCGAGCGCTGGAAGGCATAGGCCAGCGCTCGCCGGACGCCCGCGTCAGCGCGACGCGGAACTCTGTTCGATCATGGCGCGCTCGAAAGGCGCCGCCAGCGGCTCACCCACGAACAAGCCTTGCTGCGGCCAGGCCACGCTCTTCCAGTAGCTCTCGATGGCCGAGCCTCCCTGCGCGTAGAACAGCAACAGGGCCTGCGGATGGGGAAACTTCTGCAGGTGCGCGCAAGGCTCGCTGGTGGTGCCATAGGTGGCCGTGGCCCCGGCGTCGATCCACGACAGCACCGTCATCTGCCCATGGGGCTTGTCGAGCACGCCGCCGAACGAGGTGAGGTGATCGGCCAGGGCACCCGGCAGGAAGTCGATCGTGTCGAGGTAATCCACCTGGGCCCGCCCGGTCAGGTACATCAGCACGCGCGAAGCGTTCTTGACCGCGTCCGTCTTGTCGAGAACGATGTTCAGGCCCAGATGCGGCACCGGCCCGGCCGGTGGAAACAGGTACTGGCGCACACTGCGCACGCTGTCCGAGGTGGTGACCAGGTGCACTGTGGCTGGCGGCGCACCACGCAGGCCCAGCGTGCCATCCGACTTCACGCCCCGGTCGATCAGGGCCTTGGCCGAATCGACATTGGGCGCGGCCAGCATCATGCTCAACCGCATGCCGTAATCCTTGTACGGCCGGGTCGATGCGGCGCCGAAATAGCGCGAAGGCTTGGACGGCGCGCAGGTCTTGGCGCAGAGCTGGGCGTCAAAGCCCATCGTCAGGGCCCCCGTGATCGAGTTGCAATCAACGGCGTAAGGCAGACGCCAGGCCAGGGCCAGTGCCTGCACGCGGTCGCCATAGAACTCGTCGATCCGGCGCGCCAGTTCGGTGAATTCGTCCCGGCTCAAGGCCGACTTGATCGGCAGCTTTACGCGCAGCACCTGCGATTCGGGCAGCCCGCGGGCCTTCGCATAGTATTCACCGACCTGCACCGAATACGGGTCATCGGTGTTGATGATCAAACCCAGGTCACGTGGCTCCAGGTGCCCGACCACACGCGGCACACTGGCCCACCGCTGAACAACGATGCTGGGCACCGAAGCCGCTGCCGCCGGCGGTGTGGACGCTGCGGATGGCGCCGCGCCCGCCGCCACGCGCCCTGCAGACGTGGGCTCCGAAGGCAGGGGAACGGCCGCAGCCGAGGCCGCCCAGGCACCCGCGCCGTGCAACACCCCGACCAGCCCGAAGGCCAGAACCCTCAGGCAACGCCCTCCCCTGGAAATGCCGGAACGCGGCGCGGTAAGCGGATGAAGGGCAGAAGAGGCTGGAATGCAATGGCGCATGGTGGGGCGATGGAGTCGGCCTTGAACGGGGAGGTTCCGTGGCAGGGAGATGGGCATCATGAAGGCGCCAGTTCCGTGCAGGAATCACAAATCCACCCCCAGTCGAGGATTATTCCGCTGATTGAACTGCGATCCCACCTTTCAAAATGGGATGTCATGGAGGGAAACCCGATGAACGATCCCAAATCGCCACCCACATCGATCCAGGTCATGAGCCGCATGTTCGCGTTGCTCGACACCCTGGCTCAAGGCCAGGAAGCCGTCTCGCTCAAGCACATCAGCGCACAGACCGGATTGCATCCGTCTACCGCCCACCGGATCCTCAACGATCTGGCCGCCGGTCGCTACGTCGAGCGCGCCGGGCCTGGCAGCTACCGCCTCGGCCTGCGCCTGCTCGAGCTGGGCAACCTCGTGCGCTCCCGCCTGGACCTGCGCGAGGAAGCAGGCAAGCCGATGCAGGAACTGCACCGCCAGCTGGGCACGGCCGTGAGCCTGTATGCCCGGCAGGATCACGAGTCCGTGCTGCTGACCCGCACCGCCCAGGAACGCCACGGCATCCAGCTGCAACGCGTGGCTGCGCACCGCAGCGGGCTGACAGAGAGCGTCGCCGGCCGGAGCATGCTGGTCAAGGACTCCGCTGCCCAGATCCACCACCTGTGCCAGCAAAGTGGCCAACGCGCGGAAGCGGTGTCGCTGGACGTGCAGCAGTTGCGCCAGAACGGCGTGTTGGTCGGCCCCGATGACAGCGCGCCTGGCCAGTCCTGCACGGCCGCCCCGCTGTACAACGACGCCGGCCTGGTGATCGGTGCGCTGGCGATCACTGGCCCGTCATCGCCAGAACTGGCGCAGGCGGTGCGCGAAGCCAGCGAGCGCATCTCGACGCACTTGGGCTGGACGGGCGACGACATCGCCACCGCCTGACGAAGAGCCCCTCCCCCTCCATGCAAGGCGCCCTCCGGGGCGCCTTTGTCTTGCCTGACACCGCCAGCCACGGGCGGCGGCAGATTCCCGGCAGGACAGAAAAGCAAAACGCCCCATCATTGGGGCGTTCGTGGGAGAAAAACCTCAGCCGGGCACACCACCCGGGGGGCGATCTCAGGACGTGGAGTCCAGCTTCAGGTTGACGGAATCAGCAGCCGACGGGCGCACATGGCGGGGCGCGGCCTCGAGCCACTTGCGCACGCGCTCGGCATCACCCTGGCGCGAATACTTGCCCGTGGAATCCAGGAACACCATGATCAGCTTGCGGCCGGCCATGCGGGCCTGCATGACCAGGCAGCGACCAGCTTCGACGATGTAACCGGTTTTCTGCAAGCCAATGTCCCACGAGGGATTGCGCACCAGGCTGTTGGTGGTGCGGAACTGCAGATGGCGTGCACCGACCTGCACTGCGTAATCCGTGGAGGTGGACAGTTCGCGGATCGTGGGCTGCTGATAGGCCGACTTCACCAGGTTGGCCAGATCCTTCGCGCTCGACTGGTTCTGGCTGCTCAGACCCGTGGGCTCGACATAGTGCGTGTCGTGCATGCCCAGCAGGCGCGCCTTGGCGTTCATCGCCTGCACGAAAGCCGGCAGGCCACCGGGATAGTGGCGGCCCAGCGCATGGGCGGCGCGGTTCTCGGAGGACATCAGCGCCAGATGCAGCGCATCGCCACGGCTCAGCGTGGTGCCCACGGCCAGGCGCGAACTGCTGAACTTCTCGGTGTCGACGTCTTCCGACGTGATGGTGATGGTGTCGTCCATCGGCTGGCGGGCTTCGACCACGACCAGGGCCGTCATCAGCTTGGTCAGCGAGGCGATGGGCAGCACGGCATCCGAATTCTTGGACAGCAGCACCTCGTTGGTGTCCTGGTCCAGCACCAGCGCCACGCTGGATTTCAGGTCGAGCGGGTCGTTGGTCTGGTGCAGACCGTACAACTGACCGAACGAGGCGCCTGACGAGGCCGACACTGCCGGCGAGGCGATCACGGTGCGGCCCAGTTGTTGGGCGCGCGCCGGCGCTTCCACGGACACCGGGACCACGCGCGCGGGCAGGCGGTCATCGTTGTCATCGCGGGCCACGGCACGCATCACACCGGCCTTGGCCTCGCGGGACGAGGGCGGCACCACCTTGGCGACACGGGCGCGCGACTGCTTGGCGCTGACACGCTCAGTGCCCTTATTGACGCTTTTGCGCGAAGACTTGGCCTCACGCGCAACCGACTTCTTGGCCTTCGCCTTCTTGGCCGAGGCCACTTGCGACGTGCGTTCCTTGGCCTTGCTGGAAGCAGCCTGAACCTGGGGCATCCAGGTCAGCGCGGCCACCGACAACAAGGCAGAAATGAATATGCGCAGTTTGAACTTCTGATCCACCACGACTTGCCCTTTCGACTTAGCACAAAGTGTAATGAAAAACGCGCGCAAGATCAAAGACTTACGCCACGTTCATCAAGTGGCCTCTGTTACAAGGCCCACCGGTCGAAGGGTTATCCCTGAGCCGCTACCCGCTCTGCCTTGCTGTGAAGCTTGTTCAACGCAGCAAGATAGGCTTTGGCCGACGCTACAACAATGTCCGGATCCGCTCCAACGCCATTGACCACGCGTCCGCCATGTTGGAGGCGCACGGTCACTTCACCTTGAGATTCTGTACTTCCGGACGTGATCGCATTCACCGAGTACAGCAACATTTCCGCGCCACTTTTCACAACGGTCTCGATTGCCTTGAGCGACGCGTCCACCGGACCGTTGCCGTCGCTGTCCGCGCGGTGCTCGGCATCGCCCGCGGCGAAGACCACGTGGGCGTGGGGGCGTTCACCGGTTTCGGAGCGCTGCGACAGCGACACCAGGCGGTAATGCTCCTGCTCGGGCGTGACGCTTTCGTCGCTCACCAGGGCGATGATGTCCTCGTCGAAGATCTCGCTCTTGCGGTCGGCCAGTTCCTTGAACTTGGCGAAGGCCGTGTTCACGACCGCTTCGGAATCCAGGTCGATGCCGAGTTCTTGCAGGCGCTGCTTGAAGGCGTTGCGGCCCGAGAGCTTGCCCAGCACGATCTTGTTGGCGGCCCAGCCCACGTCTTCGGCGCGCATGATCTCGTAGGTGTCGCGGGCCTTGAGCACGCCGTCCTGGTGGATGCCCGAGGCGTGCGCGAAGGCGTTGGCGCCCACCACGGCCTTGTTGGGCTGCACCACGAAGCCGGTGGTCTGCGAGACCAGGCGCGAGGCCGGCACGATCTGGCTGGTGTCGATGCGGGTGTCCAGGCCGAAGTAGTCGCGGCGCGTGCGCACCGACATCACGATCTCTTCGAGCGAGGTATTGCCCGCGCGCTCGCCCAGCCCGTTGATGGTGCATTCCACCTGGCGCGCGCCACCGATCTTGACGCCAGCCAGCGAGTTGGCCACGGCCATGCCCAGGTCGTTGTGGCAGTGCACGGACCAGACAGCCTTGTCCGAGTTGGGGATGCGCTCGCGCAGCGTGCGGATGAAGTTGCCGTACAGCTCGGGCACGGCGTAGCCCACGGTGTCAGGCACGTTGATGGTGGTGGCGCCCTCGGCGATCACGGCTTCGAGCACGCGGCAGAGGTAGTCCACATCCGAGCGGTAGCCGTCTTCGGGCGAGAACTCGACGTCGCTGGTCAGGTTGCGGGCGAAGCGCACCGACTGCTTGGCCTGCTCGAGCACCTGCTCGGGCGACATGCGCAGCTTCTTCTCCATGTGCAGCGCGCTGGTGGCGATGAAGGTGTGGATGCGCCAGGCGTTGGCGCCCTTCAGGGCTTCGGCGGCACGGGCGATGTCGCGGTCGTTGGCGCGGGCCAGCGAGCAGACGGTGGAATCCTTGATGACGTCGGCGATGGCTTTGACCGCCTCGAAATCACCGTTGGACGAGGCCGCGAAACCGGCTTCGATCACGTCCACCTTCAGGCGCTCGAGCTGGCGGGCGATGCGCAGCTTCTCTTCGCGGGTCAT
>DXIO01000024.1 GCA_019112875.1 Candidatus Aquabacterium excrementipullorum | reverse complement strand
ACCGATGGCCAGGGCACGGCCGAGTCGGTCGACAGCGCCGCCACCTCGGCCGTGGCCAATGTCAACGATGCCCCCACCGGCAGCGTCACCATCACCGGCACGCCCACGCAAGGCCAGACACTCACGGCCTCGAACACCCTGGCCGACGCCGACGGCCTGGGCACCATCACCTACCACTGGCTGCGCGATGGCGTGGACACCGGCGCCACGGGCAGCAGCTACGTGCTGAGCCTGGCCGACGTCAACGCGGCCATCAGCGTGCGCGCCACCTACACCGATGGGCAAGGCACAGCCGAGGCCGTCGACAGCGCCGCCACGACACCGGTGGTGCACGTCAACGCCCCGCCCGTGCTGGGCACCAACACGGGCCTCACCGTCAACGAAGGCGGCCAGGCCAGCCTGTCCACCGCGGCCCTGCAGGCCACCGACGTGGACAACAGCGCCGCGCAACTCACCTACACCGTCACCAACCTGCCCGCGCACGGCCGGCTGGAGCTGAGCACCGCGCCGGGCGCCGCCATCGGCAGCTTCACGCAGGCCCAGGTGGACGCCGGCCTGGTGCGCTATGTGCACGATGGCTCGGAGACCACGGCCGACAGCCTGGTCTTCACCGTGAGCGACGCAGCCGGCGGCACCACCAGCGCCGCCACCTTCAACATCTCCGTGACCCCGGTGAACGACGCGCCCACCCTGAGCGGGCCGGGCGCGTGGACCCTGCCCTTCGGCCAGTCGCTGGCCTTGCAGGGCACGGGCACCTGGCAGCTCGCGGATGTCGATGCGGGCAACCAGATCCTCACCGCCACGCTGCAGGTGCAGTTCGGCACGGTGACGGGCAACGCGGGCAGCACCGGCGTCGGCATCGCGGGATCGGGCACGGGCACCGTGGTCGTCAGCGGCACCCTCGCGCAACTCAATGCCTTCATGGCCGGGCAGCAAGGCGCGCAGCTGGTCTATGCCGGCGTCAGCCAGCACCTGGGCGACAGCATGAGCGTGACGCTGAGCGATGGCCAGCCCGGCGGCATCGCCACGGTGCAGTCGAGCATCACGCAGATCGTGACGAGCACGGACACCGGCCCCGAACTGCCTGACACGCCCACAGCCCCGGCGCCCGCACCCAGCCCGGCCCCCGCGCCAGCGCCCGCACCGGCCCCTGTGGCCAGCACGCCCGTCGCTCCGCCGGAAACCCCGGTGGCCGCGCCCGCCACCGCACCCACGCCCGTTACCGAAATCGCATCACTCGTGGTGCCGCCTGCTGTCGACACCAGTCGCCTGACCGACCTGAGTTTCAAGCCCACATCGGCCCCCTCTCCCAGCTACGGCCTGTCCGAACGCGATGGGGCGCTGCTCAACCTGCTGGCCAATGCGGGCAACGTCAATGCCTCGCTGACAGTGGGCCTGGTGCCAATCAACGTCAGCGTGTCGGCGGGCGACGTGAGCCTGGGCAGCAGCGCCGTGCCGATGGCGCTGAGCGGGGCCGCCGACAACACCAAGTTGTTCAACATGGTGTCGGCCGAGACCATGCAGATGAGCGGCACCGTGCTGTCGGTGGGGGCGGTGTGGTGGATCTCGCGCAGCGCCACGCTGATCACCAGCCTCTTGATCAGCACCCCCGTGTGGCGTCAGCTGGACCCGTTGCCGGTGTTCAACTCGGCCGATGGCGATGGCGGCGACGACGAGGGCGACGACAGCGGCGCGCTCGAACGCGATGCCATGCGGCGAGCGGAAGACCTGTTCGCCCGCGCCCAAGGTACAGAAGCGGCGGAGATCAGCTGAGCGCCAGGGCCAGGCACGCGCCAGGGCTCAGAACAGTTCCGCCTGGCCTTCGCTGCTACCACCGGCTGCCCGCTGGCGTGGCGCCGGCTTGAACGGCGTGAAGCCACTGCTGTCCAGCACCGGCCCCAGGCCCGTGATGCCCGCGCGCTGCCGCGCCGTGTTCATGCGCTGTCTGATCAGATCGGCCCAGATGCCCTGCCCCTTCATGCGCGTGCCGAAATCGGCGCGGTAGTCGGCGCCGCCACGCATGTCGCGGATGCGGGCCATGATGCGATCGGCCCGGTCAGGCACATGGTGGCCCAGCCACTCCTGGAACAGCGGATTCACCTCCCAGGGCAGGCGCACGATGGTGTAGTGCACGCTGCGGGCGCCAGCCTCGGCCGCCGCCGCCACGATGCGCTCGATCTCCGGCTCGTTGAGGAAGGGGATGATGGGCGCGACGTTCACGCCCACGGGCACGCCGGCCTCGCTGAGCCGCCTGACGGTTTGCAAGCGGCGATGCGGGGCCGCCGCGCGCGGCTCCAGCTTGCGGCTGAGCGATGCATCCAGCGAGGTGATGCTGACGAACACGGCCGCCTGCCGCCGTTGCGCGGCCAGCGCGAGCAGGTCGATGTCACGCTCGACACCGCTGGACTTGGTGATGATGGTGAAAGGATGTTGGCACTCGGTCAGCACCTCCAGCACGCCACGTGTGATGCGCAACTCGCGCTCGATGGGTTGGTAGGCGTCGGTGGCAGAGCCGATGTTGATGGGGCTCGGCTCGTGCGCGGCTTTGGACAGCTCCTTGCGCAGCAGTTCGGCGGCGTTGACCTTGGCGACCAGCTTGGTCTCGAAGTCCAGACCGGGCGACAGGTTCAGGTAGCTGTGCGTCGGGCGGGCATAGCAATAGATGCAACCGTGTTCGCACCCTCTGTACGGATTGATCGACCACTTGAAGGGGATGTCTGGCGAGTCGTTGCGCGACAGGATGCTGCGGGCCTGTTCATGGACGACGCTGGTGACGGGCACACCTTCGATCGCGAATTCGTCGTCGCAGTCCCCTGCGGCCACACCGCCATCGAGATCCGTCTCACGCACGGTGGCTTCAAAGCGGTGCGCCAGGCGTGTCGCCGTGCCACGGCCCTTCAAGGGGGCAGCACGGCGGCGGTCGTCCGGGCAGGCTTCAGGGGGCGGGTCTGGCAGCAGGCTCATGATACTGTACAAATATACAGTATTTATGGAACCACATTCCAGAGCCCTCGATACTCAGATCAATATCCACCGACTGAAGGTATCGCTCAGGTTGAGCATCACTTCCTGGTACAGGCTGGATCCAGGCTTGATCAAGCTCAGCAACTTCTTTTCCTGCGCCTTCTTGGCCTGGCTGTCGGCGCCTTTGACAAGCGCCTCGTAAGCGCTCCTGGCCTGCTCCAGCTCCCGCCTGGCCTTGGACGGCAGATTGAGCTCCGCCGGGGCGCCGGCCCGCACGAACCGGTCCACGTACTTCACGGCACTGGCGCCATCCTTGACCTTGCTCATGGCCATGAGCGACTCCAGGTTCTCCGAGGACTGCTCCTTCTTCATGTACTGCTCGAAACTCTTCATCAGCTCGACGTCCCTGGATTTCAGCAGGTCCTCGACGCGGGAGATTTTCTTCTTCTTGAGCCGCAAGGCACCGTCACGGTCATCCTTGCGGTCCTGCGTGCTCTTGGCGTCCTTCCTGGCCTTGTCGACCAGCGCCTGGATCTTCTCCTGGAGCTGGGCGCCCGAATGCTTGAACAAGGGCGTGTTGACCTTGAAGGCCACCGTTCTCTTCAAAGACGCCAGGTTGATGCCAGTCAGCTTGGCGATCTTCTTGTGCATCGCATCCCACAGGAGCTTTTCCTTGCCGTGGAGCTGCTTCTCGAACGTGGCCAGCGCGTTCTCGATCAGCACATTCATGCTCTTTTGGAAGTCGCTCTGGTGCTTGTCCACCCGCCCGCTGACTTCGTCAAACTCGCCCGCCAGCAGGGACTTCTCGACCATGGCGCGCGTCTTCTTGTCGTGCGCCTCCCTGGTCTTGGTCAGCACGTCCTCCAGGGTCTTGCGGAACTTGGCAACCTCATCGCTCAAGGGGCGATAGCCAGCATCCAGCAGGCCCTCGATCTTGGACTCCATCTTGATGAACATCAGGGCGTCCTGCTTGGCGACCGTGATGTCGTACCTGGCACTGAAGGTGATCTCCCTGAAGTCGAAACCCGCCATGGGCCCCTTGATCGATTCTTTCCAGTCATATTCCATCGCGCTTGTCCTTTCCCGGAAAACAGTTGTCTTGATCGATGCGGTTCAGCGCATGACGTCCAGCCACCGCGCCAGCAGGGAGCCACGATTGCGCACGCCGTAGCGGCGGTAAATCGCCGTCACATACCGGTGCACGGTGTTGGGGTTGAGGTCCAGCTGGGTGGGTATCTGCTTCTCGGATTGCCCTGTCAGCAGCTGGAACAGCACCTGGCGGTGGCTGGCCGGCATGGCGCCTTGCCCATTGAGCGGGCCATGGCTCAGGTCCAGCCAGTTCAGCCAGCGGCTCACGCCTGCCAGCGTCAACGACACGAGCGACAGGTCGGCGGGCTGCGCCGCGTCCCATGAGAACTCGAAGAACATCACCCTGCCCGGGCGCACGGTGTGCTCGACCACTGAGCACAGCCGGGCGGGAACACCCACGCGGTGGTGGCCGGCACGCGCCACCGCCAGCGACGAGGCCACGCACAAGGCCGGCCCCGATTCGGTGCCGTCGACCAGGCGCCAGCTCACAGACTGAGCCTGTGTGATGTCCAGCAGCCCGCGCAGGCAGGCCTCCAGCCCCTCATCGACCTGCTCCGCGGTGCAGCGCTGCAACTGGCCGATCAGGGCGGGCACCGACGAGGGCACGGCATCGCGCGGCCCAGGGGCCGCCGGACCTGCTCCGGCGGTGATGGTGGTGGCTGTGGCGGTGGGCCACGGACGCGTCCAGGCGCCAAATGGCGAGAAGTGGTTCTGGGCGGAGCAGTTGCCGGGGTTCATGTCGACGCGGGAAGGGACAGGTCACGGCCAGGTCACGGCCGGCCGCCATCCTGCGCGCCCCTGCGTTGAATTACCGTTGACAGGCGCGCTGCGCGCGTCAGGCGCTCAGGCCGTCAGGTGTGCGACGGTGCGCCCTTGCAGCAGCGCCATCGCGGACGTCCAGTCCTCCAGCGCCGGCTGCGGGGCCATCCGGGCCAGGCTGCGCGCCACGCGGGCCAAGGCCTCGACATCGGAAGGCGCCAGCCGGGCCAGGCTGCACGCAGCCCGCAGTTCCAGCAGGGTGGCGCCATCGGCCTGCGCGGCGGCGAGCGCCTGGCTGAACAGCGCCGTGGCCTTCGCGGCGGGCTGCCCGGACTGAAGCAGGGCCTCGCCCTGCAGGCGCCACATCTCCGCGCGCACATAGGTCTCATGGCGCACGACGATCCTGGGCAGCACCTCGGCGATGGTGGTGATCGCCTCATCGGCACGGCCGACGGTCAGCTGCGTGTCCACCACGAACAGCTGCATGGTGCCTTCGATGCTGGGCATCGCCATGGCGGCGCTGCGCACGCCGTCTTTCACGGCCTCCAGCTCGGCCAGGCCGCCCTGCCCCCGCTGGCTCCACCCCCGGATCGCGACAGCCACGGCCTGCCACAGCGCCAGGCCATACGCCTGCGCCATGCGCATCAGCTCATCGCTGAGCAGCGCCGCTTCGGCGTGCTGGCGCAGATGGTGTCGCATGGCCGCCGCACAGGCCAACGCATTGCACTGCGACTGCGCATGCCCGCCCGCGCGCGCCATGGCCACGCACTGGCGGCTGACCTCGTCGGCGGCGGTGACCTCGCCCTGGAGCGCCAGGGTCCATGACAGGATGCCTTGCGCCGACAGGCCCACATCCTCGCCGCAACGCTCGATCAGCAGGCCGGGCACCAACGCGGCGGCCCGTTGCACGGCCTCCTGCAGCCAGCGACGCGCCAAGGCCAGGTGCCCGGCGAAGAAGTGGTTGTTGCCCAGGGCGTAGCAGGCCTGCACCACGGCCGCGGCATCACCGGTCTGCCGGGCCAGCGTCATCAGGCGGTCGGCCAGCACCAGCGGCGGCACGTCATCCTCGCCGCAACGGGTGCCCAGCCACTTGCCCCACAAGGCCTGGAAGAGTTCGCCGCCGCCGCGCACCTCGCTCAGTTGGCAGGCGCGGTTGAAGCAGGCCCGCGCATCCTTCGAGCCGTAGCCCTGCTGGGCCAGCATGCAGGCACCCAGCGACAGGCGCAGAGGCACTTCCAGGTCCTGCCGGAGGGGGTCGCCTTCGTGCAGGCCGTTCAGGGCCTGCAGGCCCTGCTCGAAATCGTGGCAGGCCTCCGTGTAAGCCGACTGGGCCGCGCCTCGTTGCCCGGCGACCAGCCAGTAGCGGGCGGCCTGAGGGTCGCCAGCGGCCATCAGGTGGTGCGCCACCAGCTCGGGCGACTCCTCGCCCCTGTCGGCACAGGATGACCGCAAGGCATCGGCCACGCGACGGTGCAGCGCTCGGCGCTCGGCCAGCGGCAAGGACTGATGGGCCACATCACGGATCAGCGCGTGCCGGAACCGGTACTGCTGGCGGGCGCCCCCCAGGACAAGCCCCGAGGCGCACAGGCCTTGCAGCGCATGGTCCAGCCGCGCCTGCGGCGTCGAGGAGATCGCGGCCAGCAGGGCCTGGTCGAAATCGCGGCCGATGAGCGCGGCTTCCTGGGCCAGGCGCTTGAGCGGACCGAGCGCGTCCAGGCGCGAGGCCAGCAGGCTCCACAAGGTGGGCGGCACGGGCTCGCCCGGCGCATCGTGCAGCGCGCGCACCATCTCCTCGGCATACAGCGGGATGCCGTCCGCGCGGCGCACGACGTCACGCTGCACTGCGGGCCCGAGGCCCGAGCCGGCCAGCAGGCGGCACATGGCCTCGTGGGAGAGCGGCCCCAGTTCGAACGAGCCGGTGAAGGCCAGGGACATGGCCGGCACCGGCGGACGCGAGGTGCACAGCAGCAGCGTCGGCGTGCGCGCCACGGCCAGGAAGCGGCCGAGCCACTCCAGGGTGGACGGGTCGGCCCAGTGCAGATCCTCGACGATCAGCAACTGTGGCCGGTCGCCACCCAGGCGGTCGAACAAGGCCATCAGCAGGGCCTCTTCCTGGCGGCGACGCTCCACGGGGTCAGGCAGCTCCTGAGGCAGCGGGGCGCCCATCAGACGCTGCAGCGTGGTCACCGCCGCGGGGTGGTCCAGCCCGGCGCTGGACAGCAGCCGGCGAACCGCCGAGACGCCCTGGCCGACCGCCACGTCTGGCGCGGCCGCGCCCATCCATGCGGCCAGCACGGACAGGAGCGGCTGGTATGGCCGGTGGCTTGTCTCCGGCTGGCACACCAGGTCCGTGACCTGGGCGCCTTGCGCGCGGGCCTCGGCCGCCAGCGCCTGCGCCAGGCGCGACTTGCCCAGGCCGGGCTCGCCACACAGCAACCAGGCGGCGGCAGCGCCCCCTTGGACGCCCGCCCAGGCCTGCTGCAGCAGGCCCAGTTCGCGCTCACGCCCGTACATCGGCAACGGCCCGGAGCCCGCGCGCGCGGGTTGCCCATGGGGCAAGCGCCCGCCCAGCAGCCATTCGTCCGTGTCTGCTGGTTCGAACACGAAATGCCGGTCACACAGCATCAGCATGTCGGCGCTGACCCGCACGCCCCCTGCGGGCGCGGCCCAGGCCAGCCGGCGGGCCCGCTTGGACAGCACGCCGACGGCATCCGGCGACACATGGTCAAGTGCCACCAGGGCCCAGCCGGCATGCACGCCCACACGGCTCACGATGTCAGGACATGTCTGCATCTGCTGGCGCAAGGCCACGGCCGCATCGAGGGCTCGCCGTGGCGAGCTTTCGTGCGCGACGGGGCAGCCGAAGTAGGCCAGCAGCTCTCCGGCGTCGGACTGGACCAGCTGGCCTTCGTGGCGCGCGATCACATCGGCGGCGGCAGCGACGACGGGGCGGAGCCGGTCCACCCGCAGTTCCGGGTCAAGGGCCTCGGTCTCGAGGTCACAGGCCAGCACGACGATGCGCCGACGCTCCGGCATCGAACTCGCCACGACCGCGCCGACCCGTGCGCGGATCTCGTCGGCCAGCGCACGGGTGGCGCCTTCGGGCGCGATGCCAAGCTCATCGGCCAGGCGCTGGCGGAAGTCTTCATAGTGCTTCAGTGCCGTGGCCGGGCTGTGCCTGGCCAGCAGCGCCAGGCAGCGCCGCTGCACCGGCTCCTGCCAGGCGTCGATGTCCAGGCTGCGCCTGCAGCATTCCAGAGCCTGCGCATCGCGGCCACCCTGCTCGTGCAGATCGGCCAGGCGCGCCAACCATCGCAGCATGTGGTTCGCCACCCGCTCGCGCCAGCCCATCAGCCACAGATCGAACAAGGGTGCATCGGCCAGCAGCAGGCCGGCGAGCAGCGGGCCCCGGTACAGCGCAGCCTGGCGCTCCAGCATGTCCGCGTCCTGCCCGGCGTCCTGCGTGATCGCCAAGGCGTCCACGTGCCAATGCGCCGCATCGGGATCCAGGGCCAGGGTGTTGCGGTCGGCGCGCAAGGGCTCGCGCGCCCAGGTCACGCCCTGGTCCAGGCAACGCCTCAGGTCGAACAAGGCCCGCCGCAGGTTGGCCCGCGCCTGCTCCATGGGCGCACCGGGCCACAGCATTTCCGCGAGCTGCTCGCGGGCATGGGCCCTCGGTTCGATCATCAGGAGGGCAAGCAGCGCCCGCGCCTTGTCGTAGGGCAATGAGGGCATCACCACGCCGTCGATGCGCAACTCGAAGCCGCCGAGCACGGACAGCTCGACCTTCGGCGATGGACCTCCCCCGGAAGGCATGCGCTGGATCAGCCCTCGCCGTAGACCACGGTGGCCTGGGCCTCGGGCATCAGCTCGGCCATGAAGCGCAGGGCCTCGTCGCTGGGGTACACCCGGGTCTGGTCGCCCAGGTCCAGCTCGGCCTTCGCCGACACGTCGGGCGTGCGGCGTTCGATCACCACGCGCAGGGGCAGGCCCTGCAGCGTTTCGGGCAGGTCGGGTTGCGGCGCGGGGATGCGGCGCGCCGGATAGGCCCGCAGCACCTCGTCCACCGGGCACTGGCGGCCCTGCACGCTCAGGCGCACGAAGCGCGCGAAGCGGCTGCGCGCGGCGGCCAGGCTCCAGATCTGCTGCACGTTCAGCCGCAGCCCGCCCGAAAAGCGATCAGGCTGCACCTTGCCCTGGATCACCAACAGTTCGTCATCCTTGAGCAGATCACGGTTGGCATCGAGCAGCTCCTCATTGGCCACCGCCTCGATCACATCGCTCTTGTCGTCGAGCTTGAAGATGGCCACGCGCCCACGCTGCCCGTTGATCACGCGCAGCTCGGTCACGATGCCGGCGGTCATCTGCGGATCACGCGCATCCTGCAGATCGCCCACGCGCTTGGCGAAGCGGCGCACTTCCTTCTCGGCCTCGTCGAACAAGTGACCGGAGAGGTAGAAGCCGATGGCCGTCTTCTCCAGGCCGAGCTGTTCCTTGAGCGACCAGGGCTCGGCCAGCACCATGTCCGGCTCGTTGGTCGAGGCCGCATGGCTGTCGCCGAAGTCGAACAGGCCGCCCTGGTCCGCGTTGGCCGCCAGGCTGTCGGCGTAGTCGAAGGCCAGGGGCACGCTGGCCAGCAGGCCCGCGCGGTGCGGCTCCAGCGCGTCGAAGGCGCCGGCCTTGATCAGCGCCTCGACCACGCGCTTGTTGACCGACTTGCGGTCCACCCGCGCGCAGAACTCGAAGAAGCTCTTGAACGGGCCGTTCTCGGTGCGTTCGCGCACGATGGCCTCGATGGCGCCCTGCCCCGTGCCCTTGATCGCGCCCAGCGCGTAGCACACGGTCTTGTCGTCCACCGGCTCGAAGCGCCAGGCGCCCAGGTTCACGTTGGGCGGCAGGAAGGTGATGCCGAAGTTCTGCGTGGCGTCGTCGTGGAAGATCTTGAGCTTGTCCGTGTCGTCACTCGATACGCTCATGTTCCCCGCGAAGAACTCGGCCGTGTAGTGCACCTTCAGCCAGGCCGTGTGATAGGCCAGCAGCGCATACGCGGCGGCGTGCGACTTGTTGAAGCCGTAGCCCGCGAACTTCTCCATCAGGTCGAAGATCTCGTTGGCCAGGTCGGGCTTGATGTCGTTCTTGGCCGCGCCTTCGGCGAAGGTGGCGCGGTGGGCCACCATCTCCTCGAGCTTCTTCTTGCCCATCGCGCGGCGCAGCATGTCGGCGCCGCCGAGCGAGTAGCCGCCCACGCGCTGGGCGACCTGCATCACCTGCTCCTGGTAGACCATGATCCCGTAGGTCTCTTCGAGCACCTCGCCCATCAAGGGGTGCAGGTACTCCACCGGCTCCTTGCCGTGCTTGCGCGCGCAGAAGCTGGGGATCAGGTCCATCGGGCCCGGGCGGTACAGCGACACCAGCGCGATGATGTCCTCGAAGACGCTGGGCTTGGCGTCCTTCAGCATGCCCTGCATGCCACGGGATTCCAGCTGGAACACGGCCACCGTCTTGCCTTCGGACAGCAGCCGGTAGGTGGCCGCGTCGTCGAGCTTGATCTTGGCGAAATCGAAGTCTTTCTGGTCCGGGTGCCGGGCCATGATGAACTCCTTGGCCGTCTCCAGGATGGTCAGCGTGGCCAGGCCCAGGAAGTCGAACTTCACCAGGCCGATGGCTTCGACGTCGTCCTTGTCGTACTGGCTCACCGCCGAATCGCTGCCGGGCTGCATGTACAGCGGGCAGAAGTCGGTGATCTTGCCCGGCGCGATCAGCACGCCCCCGGCGTGCATGCCGATGTTGCGCACCATGCCTTCGACGCGTTCGGCCAGCGCCAGCAAGGAGGCCACTTCTTCTTCGGCCGCTTCGCGCTGCTCCAGCTCGGGCGCTTCCTTGCGGGCGTAGATCACGCCCGGGTCGGGGTTCTCGGGCACCTTGGCCAAGGTCACCGTCTTGCCGGGCGGTGCGGGAATCAGCTTGGCGATGCTGTCCACGTGGCCGTAGCCCATGCCCAGCACGCGGCCCACGTCGCGCAGCGCGGCCTTGGCGGCCATGGTGCCGAAGGTGGCGATCTGGCTCACGGCGGGGCGGCCGTACTTGTCCTTCACATAGTCGATGAC
This sequence comes from Candidatus Aquabacterium excrementipullorum, assembly GCA_019112875.1. Lineage (GTDB taxonomy): Bacteria > Pseudomonadota > Gammaproteobacteria > Burkholderiales > Burkholderiaceae_C > Aquabacterium > Aquabacterium excrementipullorum. The sequence continues at coordinate 3,063 of DXIO01000024.1, read as the reverse complement.
GCGGTCGCGGTTGCCCTGGCAGAAGTCGATGTCGAAGTCGGGCATCGAGACCCGCTCGGGGTTCAGGAAGCGTTCGAACAGCAGGTTGTATTCCAGCGGGTCCAGGTCGGTGATCTTCAGCGCGTAGGCCACCAGCGAGCCGGCGCCCGAGCCCCGGCCCGGGCCCACGGGGCAGCCGTTGTTCTTGGCCCAGTTGATGAAGTCCGCCACGATCAGGAAGTAGCCGGGGAAGCCCATCTTCAGGATCGTGTTGATCTCGAATTCCAGGCGGCTCACGTACTCCGGCCGCTTGGCATCGCGCACGGCCACGTCGGGGAACAGGTGTACCAGGCGCTCTTCCAGGCCCTCGAAAGAGAGCTGGCGGAAGTAGTCCGCCATCGGCATCGGCTTGCCTGCATCCGGCCCATCCGTGAGGATCGGTGTGGGGAAGTCGGGCAGTTGCGGCTTGCCCAGCACCAGCGTGAGCGCGCAGCGGCGGGCAATCGCCACGGTGTTGGCCACGGCCGAGGGCAGGTCGGCGAACAGCGCCTCCATCTGCGCCTGCGTCTTGAAGTACTGCTCGCGCGTGAAGCGCTTGATGCGGCGGGGGTTGCCCAGGGTTTCGCCTTCGGCGATGCAGGTGCGGGCCTCGTGCGCCTCGAAGTCGTCGGGCGTGGAGAACTGGATCGGGTGCGTGGCCACCACCGGCAGGCCGATCTTGGCGGCCAGCGGCACGGCGGCGCGGATGTGCGCCTCATTGGTCGGGTGGCCGGCGCGCTGAAGCTCGATGTAAAAGCGGCCCGGGAAGATGCCGGCCAGGCGCCGGGCCAGGGCCTCGGCACGGCCCGCATCGCCGTTCATCAGGGCCTGGCCCACGCAGCCCATCTCGGCGCCCGCGAGCGCGATCAGGCCTTCGGAGCGCTGCGCCAGCGATTCCCAGAACACCGAGGCGTGGGTGCGCTGGCCGGGCGCCGTCCAGGCCTCGCCCAGCAATTCGGACAGGTGCAGGTAGCCCTTGCGGTTCTGGATCAGCAGCAGCAGGCGCGAGACGGGGCGACCGGGCTCATCAGGCTCCAGCCAGACATCGGCGCCGATGAGCGGCTGAACACCTTTTTTGCGCGCCGATGAGTACAGTTTGATCGCACCGAACAGATTGCTCAGGTCGGTGACGGCCACGGCGGGCTGGCCATCCTTGGCAGCGGCCTTGACCAGGTCGTCGATGCGCACGGTGCCATCGACGACGGAGAATTCGGTGTGGGAGCGCAGATGAACGAAAGCCATCCCGGGATTATCCCGCCAGCGGCCCGGGCAGCGTTGGCCGGGAGGGTTCGCCCGAGGGTTTCGACCCTGGGTCGGGCGCGCTCAGGCCTTCATCAGCGCCAGCGACGCGTCGAACTGCGCGCGGCGCGGGAAGATCTCGTCCAGCGCGCTGCTGCCGGCACCGAACCAGCGACCCAGGTCCGCGCCGAACTGGTCCAGCGCCATGGTCGGCACCCAGTTGCCGCCGCCGATGTCGTCCGGTCCGTCGATGGTGTGGTCGGGGAAGGTGCCGAGCACGCGCCCGCCCTTCACCGCGCCGCCCACCACCAGGTGGTGGCTGCCCCAACCGTGGTCCGAACCGTGGCCGTTGGACACCAGCGTGCGCCCGAAATCCGAGGCGGTGAACAGGGTAACGCTGTCCTGCAGGCCCAGGCCCTGCAGCACGGTGTAGAAGCCCGCGATGGCCTCGTCGATCTCGGCGAACTTGGTCCGCTGGGTCGTGAGCTGGTCATCGCCATGCGTGTCGAACCCACCGACCGAGCAGAAGAAGCACTGGCGCGACAGGCCCAGCGTGCCCTGCGCCTGGATCAGCCGCGCCGCCATCGACAGTTGCTGGCCCAGCTCGGTGTTGGTGGGGATGCCGGCGGGCGCGGCGTTACCACCCAGGGCCTGGGTCAGCACGCGCTGGTTGTCCATGGAGCGGCTGAGCGATTGCAGCCAGGCCGCTTCGAAGGGGTCGCTGCGGGTCTGGCGCACCAGGCCGTCGAGCGCGAAAGACAGCGCGTCCTGCGTGTCCGGCATGTAGCCCTCGAAGCCGAAGCTGCCCGACACCGGCACGCGGTAGGGCTGCAGGCTGACATCGCCCGTGCCCCAGGGCCCGCCACCGCCCAGCGACACGCAGGCATAGCCCCGGTGCGCCGCGCCGCCATCGACCAGGCGCTCCAGCATGCGCCCGCCCCAGCCGCCCTTGAGCGCGGTGCTGAAGCTGTCGGTCTGCCAGGCGGCCTGCTGGTCGGCATGCGAGAACAGGTTGGGCGGCAGGGCCACCAGACCGCGCTGGTAGTCCGTCTTGGTGGTGGGCACGACGAGCGGGCCGACATTGGCCAGCGCCGCCACTTGCCCGCCATCGAACAGGCCCTGCAGCCGCGTGAACGAGGGGTGCAGCGCGAAGCGGCGGCCCTGCGTGTTGGTGGGCGCGATCGGCAGCACGCGGTCGCGCGCCAGGCCCAGGATGCCGCGCGCCTGGCTGTACAGCGCGTGCTCATCGGGCTCGTAGGGCAGCAGCAGGTTGTTGCCATCGTTGCCGCCGTGCAGGAACACGCAGACCAGGGCCTTGTAGCCGCCCGTGCCGCTGGACGCATCGGCCAGGGCATTGAGCTGCAGCCAGGGGTTGAAGGCAGCGCCGGCCACACCGGCCGCCGCGGCTGACTTCAGGAAGAGACGACGTGAGGGGTTCATGGCAGCGGCTTTCATTTCTGGATGACGAAGTCAGGCGCGATCGACGCGAAGATCAGGGCCTTGCGGATGCGCACGTTCACCCCCCAGTCGTTGCGGGGGCCCGGGGCGATCAAATCAAGCAAGGTGGCGCGCGTGGCATCGCTCATCTGCGCGTTGAACAGCAGCACGTTGAGCCGCTCCACGCACGCCGCCGGGCTGGCCAGGGCCAGCGTCTCCCAGGTGCTCATGTCCAGGTTGACGCGGCCGCCGCCGTCGCCGGTGCCTTCGTCCCAGCCATAGCCGCTCCAGTTGATCAGGTGGGTGAAAGCATTGAACAGGCCGACCACGGTGGCCTCGGTGGTGGCCTGGAACTCGGGCGCCACCAGC
>DXIO01000001.1 GCA_019112875.1 Candidatus Aquabacterium excrementipullorum | reverse complement strand
GCCATGGACAACAAACAGACGCATTCCTTCCAGGCCGAGGTCAAGCAGCTGCTGCACCTGGTCACGCACTCGCTGTATTCCAACAAGGAGATCTTCCTGCGCGAACTGATCTCCAACGCGTCGGACGCCTGCGACAAGCTGCGCTTCGAAGCCCTGGACAACAGCGCCCTGTACGAAGACGCGCCCAACCTCGAGGTGCGCATCCTGATCGACAAGGCCGCGCGCACGCTCACCATCCGCGACAACGGCATCGGCATGAACGCGCAGGAGGCCATCGACCACCTGGGCACCATCGCCAAGAGCGGCACCAAGGAGTTCATGGGCCGCCTGTCGGGCGATCAGCAGAAGGACGCCCAGCTCATCGGTCAGTTCGGCGTGGGCTTCTACAGCGGCTACATCGTGGCCGACCGCATCACCGTCGAATCGCGCCGCGCTGGCGACACCGCTGCCCAAGGCGTGCGCTGGACCAGCGAAGGCACCGGCGATTTCGAGGTCGAGGCCATCGACAAGGCCACCCGCGGCACCGACGTCATCCTTCACCTGCGCGAAGGCGAGGACGAGTTCCTCTCCGCCTGGAAGCTGCGCTCCATCATCGGCAAGTATTCCGACCACATCTCCCTGCCCATCCTGATGCAGAAGGAGGAGTGGGATGCCGAGAAGCAGGAGCAGGTGGTCAAGGATGAATGGGAAACCGTCAACAAGGCCGCCGCGCTGTGGACCCGCTCCAAGAGCGACATCACGCAAGAGCAATACGAAGACTTCTACAAGCAGATCAGCCACGACAGCCAGGCGCCGCTGGCCTACACGCACAACCGCGTCGAAGGCCGCAGCGAATACACCCAGCTGCTCTATGTGCCGGCCAAGGCTCCGTACGACCTGTGGAACCGCGACAAGCGCGGCGGCCTCAAGCTCTACGTCAAGCGCATCTTCATCATGGACGATGCCGAGGCGCTGCTGCCGAGCTACCTGCGCTTCGTCAAGGGCGTGGTCGACAGCGCCGACCTGCCGCTGAACGTGAGCCGCGAGATCCTGCAGGAAAGCCGCGACGTCAAGGCCATCCGCGAAGGCTGCACCAAGCGCGTGCTGTCCATGCTGGAGGACCTGGCCAACAACGAGGACACCGCCAAGCGCGAGCAGTACGCCGCCTTCTGGACCGAGTTCGGCTCGGTGCTCAAGGAGGGGGTGGGCGAGGACTTCGCCAACCGCGAACGCCTGGCCAAGCTGCTGCGTTTCGCCTCCACGCACGCTGATGACGGCGCCCAGTCGGTCGGCCTGGCCGACTACGTGGCCCGCATGAAGGAAGGCCAGGAGGCGATCTACGTGATCACCGCCGACACGCTGGCCGCCGCCAAGAACAGCCCGCAGCTCGAGATCTTCAAGAAGAAGGGCATCGAGGTGCTGCTGCTGACCGACCGCGTCGACGAGTGGCTGCTCTCGCACCTGTACGAGTTCGACGGCAAGCCGGTGCAGAGCGTGGCCAAGGGCTCGGTCGATCTGGGCAAGCTGCAGGACGAAGAAGAAAAGAAGAAGGCCGAAGAGGCTGCCGAAACCTTCAAGCCCCTGCTGGAGCGGATCAAGGCCTCGCTGGCGGACAAGGCCGGCGATGTGCGCGTCACCACGCGCCTGGTCGATTCACCGGCCTGCCTGGTGTCCGAAGAGGGCGATGTCAGCGGCCATTTGGCGCGTCTGCTCAAGCAGGCAGGCCAGGAAGCCCCGGTGACCAAGCCCACGCTGGAGATCAATCCCGAGCACGCCTTGGTGAAGAAGCTGGACACCAGCGAGCACTTCGACGACCTGGCCCACATCATCTTCGACCAGGCGCTGCTGGCCGAAGGTGGCCATCTGGATGATCCGGCTGCCTACGTGCGCCGCGTCAACGAGCTGCTGCTGGCGCGCTGATCACACAGCGCTGCCGAAAAGCACAAGGCCCGCATCATGCGGGCCTTTTTCATGGGGCTTTCAATGTCAGCTCAGCGCTTGTCGCCGATGCCGGTGATGCCCGTGGTGCCGGTGGCCATGCCGGCGGTTGTGCCATGGGGCACCGGCTCGACGAACGGTGCGGGCGCGGAATTGGCGGCCGCGTCGTCGAAGCGGCTGTCCAGCGCGAAAAACGAATCCGAGGCGAAGCCGGAATCCTGGAAGCGCGATGCCCGCTCGGCCCGTCGCTGGTGGAGTTTCTGCGCCAGTTCAGCGCGGGCGGCCACCAGCGGCGACGCGGCGGGCTGGGCTGGGCCACGCGCGGCCGCCTGGCCCGGCGATGTCCGCGCGGCGCCCGTGTTCAAGGTGGCCGATGCCGCGAGGGGACCGCCCAGGGCCCATTGCGCCAGCAGCGCCGGCCGGGGCCAGTGGCCCGGCTGGCAACGGATGTAGCGGATGCGGCAGGCCTCCAGCACGGCTTCCTTCAGCCGCTGGCCGCGCGCCGAGGTGCTGCGCTGCGGCGCTTCGAGGTCGATCACCGAGATCACCGCGCCGTTGGGCGTGCACACCGCGAAGGTGACATTGAGGGCATGCAGGCGGTCGAACCACCAGCGGGCCTGGTGCTCGTTGGCGGTCTGGCAAAAGCGCAGCAGATTGAGCTTGGCCAGCACCACGTGCTGGGGCAGGGCGGCTTTCAGTTCGCGAAAGAGCAGCCGCTCTTCGGTGGTGAACACCGGCCGTGCGTTGAGCTTGAAATCGCGGGGCCAGCCCTTGGGTTGGCGCTGCCGCCTGGTCCGCCATCCCCACCCGGCCGCGAAGCCGAGCGCCAGGGCCAGCAGCGGTAGTGAGGGTTGCCAAAAGTCGCTGAACATCATTGCGCCCCGGTTGTTTTGACCGGTGGGCGGCGGCGGCCCGAACCGGTGCTCCATGGTAGAGCGGGGGCGATCTTAACGGTATCCCTCTCTAGGGGGGAACCCTGATGCCTCCGGGGCGACCCTGCCGCAGGGCCCTCGAGCGCGGGGGCTGATGTCCTGGCAACCCGCGGGGGCAGCTTACAGCGAACCGCGCACCGAAGCCAGCCAGTTCTTCAGGCGCAGCACATTGCGCTTGATCCCGAAGGCCAGGTCAGCCGACACGGCCAGCAGCGAGCCTTCCAGGTGCGAACCCAGGGTGTCGCGCGGCAGGCTCAGCCAGGCCTCGGCGTCGGCGCCGTCGGTTTCCAGCTGGGCGCCGGCGCGCAGGGCGATGCGCAGCATCGGGCGGTTCTCGGTCAGCGCGTGGATCACCAGGGCACGGGCGCCATGGTTGCGTGCGTGCATGATCGCGTGCTCGAACAAGCGCTGGCCCAAGCCGCGGCCACGGCCACTGGGCAGCACGGACACGCCGAACTCCATGGCGGGCGGGCGCTTGCCGGTGCCGGGCAGGGCGGCCAAGTGCGCCACGGCCACAAGGCGCAGGCGGCGGTCGAACACCCCGAAGACCTCGTCGCGCTTGAAATCGATCGACGCGGTGTAGCGGCCCAGTTGCTCCAGCGGCGCGGGGCTGCCGAAGCGCAGGTAACGGTCGTGCTCATCGAGCTGGACCAGGTGGTCCAGGATGCGGCGGCGGTGACGGGGCTTGAGCGTGCGGATGGGCACCCAGCGCGGAATTGGGCGACGCCGGTCGGCCTCGCTCTTTTCGGACTTGCCGGAGAGTGATTGCATGCCGAACCGTTCCAGTTCGGACATCGGTTTGACAGTGACCATGACCTATCCTTGAAAACCTAGGGTTAACACTAGGGTGCGACTAGGTTAACGTCTTGCGCATGCCGTGGCAAGCGCAAAAGCCACACAAAAGGCACAGACCTCCGGTAAATCCGACATGGATCAAAGGTTTGCGGTCAGTGTGGTTTTCGGTGTATAGTCGCGGGCTCCCGTCCTGGCTGCCGGGATGCAAACCTTTGGCATCGCGCATTTTTTGCATGCGATGTCGCCTTCGCCTGTCGCGAGGCCACCAATTTCCAAGAAGTGGTACCAAGACAGGCAGTCAGCCGGTTTTTCTCCTCACAAGGAACTCTCATGAAGACCTTCAGCGCCAAGCCGGCCGAAGTTACGCACGAGTGGTTTGTGATCGATGCCACCGACAAGGTGCTCGGACGAGTGGCCAGTGAAGTCGCTCTCCGCCTGCGTGGCAAGCACAAGCCCATCTACACCCCCCACGTCGACACCGGTGATTTCATCATCATCGTGAACGCCGACAAGATCCGTGTGACCGGCACCAAGGCCACGGACAAGGTGTACTACCGTCACTCGGGCTTCCCTGGCGGCATCTACGCCACGAAGTTCAAGGACCTGCAAGCCAAGCACCCTGGCCGCGCCATCGAGAAGGCTGTCAAGGGCATGCTGCCCAAGGGCCCCCTGGGTTACGCGATGATCAAGAAGCTGAAGGTCTACGGCGGTGGCGAACACCCCCACACCGCTCAGCAACCCAAGCCGCTGGAAATCTAAGGAGCCACGATGCCTATCGGTAACTGGAACTACGGCACGGGTCGTCGCAAGTCGTCCGTCGCTCGCGTCTTCATCAAGAAGGGCACCGGCCAGATCCTGGTCAACGGTCGCCCGGTCGAGCAGTACTTCGGTCGTCAGACCTCGATCATGGTCGTCAAGCAACCTCTGGTGCTGACGAACAACGCCGAGGCCTTCGACATCAAGGTGAACGTCCACGGTGGTGGCGAATCTGGTCAAGCCGGCGCCGTGCGCCACGGCGTGACCCGTGCCCTGATCGATTTCGATGCAGCGCTCAAGCCTGAGCTGAGCCGCGCCGGCTTCGTGACCCGCGACGCCCGCGAAGTCGAACGTAAGAAGGTCGGTCTGCACGGCGCTCGTCGCCGGAAGCAGTTCAGCAAGCGCTGATCGCCAGCCCCCTTCATCAAAAAACCCGCCCTGGGCAACCTGGGCGGGTTTTTTATTGCCTCTGCATTGTCTTCAGAACGCGCGGTTGTAGCGCACGCCGATCGCCATCTGGCTGTCAGCATTGGCGTCGTGATCAGGGTTCTGCTTGTAGGCCGCTGCGGCGGTCACGGCGCTGTCGCTGGAAAGTTGCGCGGTGTAGCGGGTTTCAACCGTCCATTCGCGGGCATCGGGGCGCAGTGGCGTGGTGTGCGCGCCTTCATCCAGGGTCAAGGTGCCGGATCGGGCGCTGAGCGGTGCCTGTAGCGTCAGGCTCAGCCGGTCGCCAGCGCGCCAGGTGTCGGTCTTGACCAGGCCCATCCCGTAGCCGTTGGCCGTGACGCGGGTGGGCAGGCCGGAGGCCAGTTGGGCCGTCGTGCGCGCGGTGGAGTAGGCGGCGGCCACCAGCCATTCTTCGTCCAGCGCCCAGGCGGCGCTCAGGGTCAGGCTGGCGGTGTGGGTGTCGGGCGCCTGGTCAGCGGCGGCAGGCATGCCATCGGCATCGGTGCTGCCGTGTTCGTTCATCGTGCCCACGGACAGGTTGATGGCGTGGTGACGGCCCTGGTGCGTGAGCTCCGCCAGGTTGACGTCCGCACAGCTCGGCTCACAGCCCTTGCTGCGTACCATGGCGACCCGGCCCGTCCAGGCGCCAGTCAGGGGTGTGGCTGCGCTGGCGAAGCGGTGCTCGGGCACCAGGGCGACCAGCGGGTTGGCCACGATGGCTTCGACGCCTGCCAGCCGAGGGGCCAGGCGCGAATCGGCCAGACCCAGGCTACGGGTGGCCAGGCCCCCCTTGCCAGCAGACAGGGTCGTGCCCGAGGTGAGCTTCAACTGCAGCATGGTCGCCGAGGCGAGTTGCGCGGCCACCGAGTTGGCATCCGCTGGGTTGAGGGCTTTGTCCAGGCGCTTCGGGGCCGAAGTGTCGATGCGCTTGGTGCGGGTCCGGGTGAACTGGATGCCGCCGGGCAGCGTGGTTTCAGTGCTCTCCAGCGTGCGGTCGCTGCGGCCCAGCACTTGATCGAGGCTCATGTCGGTGTGGCCCTGTGCCGTGCCGGGCTGTCCAGGATGCGCGGTGTCGGCCGAAGGGGCGTCGAGCCAGGCTGTCGGCGCGCTCACGCGGGACAGCACGCCGCCCATGGGAAGGGCTCGCGCCACGGCCAGGTCGGAGGAGGACAGCGCGGCGCGGCGCGACAAGGTGGTCTTGCGCAAGCGCAGGGAGGTGGCATGGGCGGACACGATGCCTGCATCGCGGGCGCGGGCGCTGGCGCTGGGGCCGCCCACGCTGCTGCCAGCGAATGGCCCGGTGCCCGCGCCACCTAGCATCAGGCCCGCCGAGGTCAAGGGCAGCATCGAATTGCGCGGGCCGGCGATTGCGGTGTTGGTGGCCGTCTGGGCCATGGCGCTGCCGCACAGCGCGGCCAGCAGGGTGACGTGGGACAAGGCAAGGCGGGACACGGCAGACATGGTGGAGATCGATCGCCGGGGCATGGATGAAGGGATGCCCTGGTTGTCGGTGCACGTTGATCGTCCTGAAATAAAGCGCCGTGATGAATGTCGCGATCAACAGGGGCATCGGGTAACGGAGTGCAACGTCTCGCCAAGTCCCTACAATCGCGTGTTCCGGGCGGGGCGGCGTCCGCCCGGAGAAGTCGTCAAAGCCGCGGTCAATTTGTGCAAGGACTGGACATGATCAATGTAGGCATCGTGGGTGGCACCGGCTACACCGGCGTGGAACTGTTGCGCCTGCTGTCGCAGCACCCGCAGGTTCGCCTGAAGGCCATCACCTCCCGCAAGGAGGCTGGCCTGCCCGTGGCGGACATGTACCCCAGCCTGCGCGGTCATGTGGACCTGGCCTTCGTCACGCCCGACGACGCGGGCCTGACCGAGTGCGACGTGGTGTTCTTCGCCACCCCGCACGGCGTGGCCATGGCCCAGGCGCGCGAGCTGCTGGCCGCGGGTGTCAAGGTGATCGACCTCGCGGCGGATTTCCGCCTGAAGGACGTGGCCGAGTTCGAGCGCTGGTACGGCATGCCGCACAGCTGCCCCGATCTGCTGGCCGAAGCCGTCTACGGCTTGCCCGAGTTGAACCGCGAGGCCATCAAGAAGGCCCGCATCATCGGCAACCCGGGCTGCTACCCGACCTCGGTGCAACTGGGCTATGCGCCGCTGCTCAAGGCCGGCCTGATCGAATCCACGGGCCTGATCGCCAGCTGCGCCTCGGGCGTGTCCGGCGCCGGCCGCAAGGCCGAGGTGCACACCTTGATGGCCGAAGCCAGCGACAACTTCAAGGCCTATGGCGTGAAGGGCCATCGCCATGGCCCCGAGATCAACCAGCAACTGCGCGCCATCGCTGGCAACGCCGACGTGACCGCGCTGTTCGTGCCGCACCTGCTGCCCTTGATCCGCGGCATCCACTCCACGCTGTACGCGCGCCTGACCAGCGCCGGCCAGGCGGCCGATCTGCAGGCCGCTTTCGAGTCCTTCTACCAGGGCGAGCGCTTCGTCGACGTGCTGCCCCCAGGCAGCGCCCCCGAGACCCGCAGTGTGCGCGCCAGCAACTACGTGCGCATCGCCGTGCACAAGCCGCTGCCCGACACCGTGATGGTGCTGGTGGTCGAGGACAACCTCACCAAGGGCGCCTCCGGCCAGGCCGTGCAATGCATGAACCTGATGTGCGGGCTGGAAGAGCACACCGGCCTGACCCTGGTGCCGGTGCTGCCCTGATGCGCTGGCGCCTGCTTCGACGTCGCCTGTCGATCAGCGCGCCGCGCATGACGGTGCGCAGCCACATGGCCTGGCCCCTGCGCTGGGCCGTGGTGGCCGTGGCGCTGGGGTTCTCCGGCGCACTGGCGCTGTGGGCGTTCGAGTTCGGCCGGGGCCTGGCGGGCCTGGGGCCTGACAGCCGTGTTTCCACCCAAGCCATGGCGGAGCTTCGCCAGCAGCTGGACGCCGTGCGGCTGGACCGCGAGCGCGCCCAGTCCATCGCCAACACCGCTGACAGCCTGCTCAAGGCCGAGCGGGCCACCCAGCAGCGCCTGGCCGAGGAGGTCAAAGCCCTGGAGATGGAAAACCTGGCGCTGAAGGACGACCTGGGCTTCTTCGAGCGTCTGCTGCCGGCGTCCGGTGAGGGCTTGTCGGTGCGCGGATTGCAGGCCGACTTGCCGGCCGCCGGCCAGTTGCGCTTCCAGTTGCTGGTGATGCAGCAGGGCGGCCGTGCCTTGCCGGATTTCAAGGGGCGCTACGAGGTGCTGCTCAGCGGCACCCAGGATGGCAAGCCCTGGAACATGTCGGCCCCCATCGTGACGCGGCCGCTGCAGTTCAAGCAGTACCAGCGCATCGACGGGCTGGCCGAATACCCCGTGGTGGCGGTGGTCAAGCAGGTGCAGGTGCGGGTGCTGGACGAAGCCGGCCAGTTGCGCGCCACCCAAAGCCTCAAACTGTGACTTTCTGCGCGATTGGCCGCCCGGATCGGCCGGTCATGGCGCATTTCCGGCACCCGGCAAGCCGGGCATTGACGTGATCGGCGTTTGGTGTAAACCTTGCGCCCTTTGCGACGTTCGCACATTCGGATAACGTGGTCCAACCTGGAGCTCACAAACCATGTTCGGTAAGAAAACCCCCGCCATCCGCACCCTGATCGGCGAAGGCACCGTGATCAACGGCGAGATCAAGTTCGCCGACGGCCTGCGCATCGACGGCGAGGTGGTGGGCAACATCACGGCCACGGGCGATCGCCGCACCATGCTGGTGATCAGCGAGAAGGCCAAGGTGAGCGGCCGGGTGCGCGCCGGCCATGTCATCATCAATGGCCTTGTCACCGGTCCGGTCGAATCCGAAGACCTGTTGGAATTGCAGCCCAAAGCCCGTATCGTGGGCGATGTGCGCTATGAAGCCCTTGAAATGCACCAAGGTGCCACCATCGATGGAGAATTGCACCCATTGAAGGCCGAGGACAAGCCTCCGCTCAAGCTGGCGTCCAACAACAGCTGACCCTTTTTCCGCTTCCCTGCACGATTCCCCGGAGTATTTGACATGAGCACCGCAGCCGCTGAACTGGCCCCCACCGCCGACGCGACGGACATCCCTGGCGCCCCCATCCTGTTCACCGACAGCGCCGCCGCCAAGGTGGCCGAACTGGTGGCCGAAGAGGGCAACCCCGATCTGAAGCTGCGCGTGTTCGTGCAGGGTGGCGGCTGCTCCGGCTTCCAGTACGGCTTCACCTTCGACGAAATCGTCAACGAAGACGACACGCCCATGACCAAGAACGGCGTGACCCTGCTGATCGATGCGATGAGCCTGCAGTACCTGATGGGCGCCGAGATCGACTACAAGGACGACCTCGAAGGCGCCCAGTTCGTGATCCGCAATCCGAACGCCACGACCACCTGCGGCTGCGGCTCGAGCTTCTCGGTCTGATCCAGGCCTGGAGGCGGGGCACCCGTGGGTGCTGCGCTGCAAGCGAAAATCCCGGCCAAGTGCCGGGATTTTTCATTGGACGGTATTCATGCCGGGTAGAGCGCGCCGAGGATTCGGGGGCCAGCAGCCCCGGTGACCGCCGGATCGTTGCCGGTCCGACGGTTGACCGTGGCCCAGGCCAGCCAGGCGAAGGCGGCTGCTTCGACCTGTTGGGGCGGCAGGCCTCGGGTCTGCGAACCAACGACAGCCATCCCTGGCAGCAGCGCCTGCAGGCGCCGCATCAGCTGCCCGTTGAAGGCGCCACCACCGCAGACGATCAGTTCGGTGGCTTGCGGAGCGTGGGCGCGCACAGCGTCTGCGCTGCTGCAAGCGGTCAGTTCGCACAGGGTGGCCTGCACATCGGCGTGCGTCGGGGCTGAGCTTGTGCCGGACAAGGTCTGGCAGCGCGCCAGCCAGGCCTCGAGCCACTGGCCGTGGAACAGGTCTCGGCCTGTGCTCTTCGGTGGCGGAAGGCTGAAATAGGGCTCTTCAAGCGCCAGGGCCAGCCAGTCGTCCCGGACCTGCCCGGTGGCAGCCCAGCGGCCATCTTCGTCATAAGGCTGGCCGGTATGTCGCTGGCACCACAGGTCCATCAGCACATTGCCGGGGCCGCAGTCGAAACCCTTGGGCGCCTGGCCGGGCGTGAGCAGACTCACGTTGGCGATGCCGCCCACGTTGAGCGCGGCCACGGCGCGATCGGCTCGTCCAAAAACGACCTGGTGGAACACGGGCACGAGCGGGGCGCCCTGGCCGCCAGCGGCCACGTCGCGGCTGCGCAGATCGGCCACCACGTCCACGCTGGTCAGCTCGGCCAGCAGGGCGGGGGCGAGCAGTTGAAGGGTGTAACCCAGTTCAGGGCGGTGCCGCACGGTCTGGCCATGGGCGCCCAGCGCGCGGATGGCCACGCTGGGCGCGGCATCCTGCAATTGCGCAACGACCTGGGCATAGGCGCGCGAGACACCTTGCGCCGCCAGGGCGGCGCGGTGCAGCTCGTCCGGGCCGCTGTGGTTGAGCGCGAGGAGCTCTTCACGCAGGGCCGCGTCGAAGGGCGCGTACGCGTGAGCGCGCACGCCTTGCCATGCGCCGTCGGGGCCGATATCGGCCACCACGCCATCCACCCCGTCCAGCGAGGTGCCGGACATCAAGCCCACATAGGCCTGCGTGCCGGCAGCCGTGCTCATCGCGGTGGCGTCGGTGTTATTCGAAGCGCGGACCGGTGCTGGCACCGGCGGTCTGCATCTGGCCGGCCATGTCCAGGCGCTGGGCCACGGCCTGGGCCTTCTGGCGGTACTGCGCCACGGCGCCCGGCGACAGCTGCACGCTCTCGGAGGCGCGGGCAATGATCATCGGATCCTTGTGGTCGCCATGCACCTTGAACTCGAAGTGCAGGTGAGGGCCGGTGGCCCAGCCCGTGGCGCCCACGGCGCCGATCTTGTCGCCCTGCGAGACGCGCTGGCCCTTGCGGACGTCGATGCGGCTCAGGTGGGCGTACACGGTGGTGCGGTCGCCGGAGTGCAGCACCTGGATCACGTTGCCGTAGCCGTTCTGCCAGCCGGCGAAGCTCACCTGGCCATCACCCACCACGCGCACCTGCGTACCCGTGGGCGCGCCGTAGTCGACGCCCAGGTGCGCCTTCCAGCGCTTTTGGATCGGGTGGAAGCGCATGGCGAAGCCGGAGGTCACGCGCGAGAAAGCCAGCGGCGAGGCCAGGAAGGACTTGGTCTTGCTGCGGCCCGTCAGGTCGTAATAGGCACCCTTGCGGCCTGGTTCTTCGTACCAGACGGCGTCATGGACTTCGCCCTTGTTGATGAAGCGGGCGGCCAGCACACGGCCGGCCGAGCCGCCCCAACCGATGGGTTCGCCATCGGCGGTGTGGGCCTCGTAGACCACGCTGAAGGCATCGCCCTTGCGCAGCTCACGGCGGAAATCGATGTCGGTGCCGAAGATTTCGGCGATCTGGTTGGTGATCGCGTCGGGGATGCGGGCGTCGTCGGCGGCGGCGAACAGCGAGGAGTTGATCGTGCCGGAAGCCACCTGCTCGCGCACCTGCAGTTGAACCTGCTCGGTGCGGGCGCTCAGGCCCTCGGCGGTGCGCTGCACGCTCAGGCGGGTGAAGTGCGAATCGATCTGGGCCGAATCCTCGGCCGGGCCGCGCGCCACCAGTTCGACCAGGCGGCCGTTCTCGGTCATCACCTTGATCATCTTGCCGGCGCGGCCGCTCATCAGGCGCGAAGCCACGGCGTCGGTGCGCAGGAAGCGGGCGGCTTCGGCGTCATCCACGCCCAGGCGCTGCAGCAGGGTGTCGACGGTGTCCGAGGCGCGGGTGATGTCGCTGCGGTACAGCGGCAGCATCTGGCGGTCCAGCGTGTCCAGCTGGGCGGCCAGCTGCGGCAGGGGCAGCGACTCGTTGATGGTGGTGATGGCGGGCTGGGCCTGATGGAGTTCCAGGGCGGTCAGCGGGGCCACGCCGAAGGCGGTGACGGCCGATCCGGCCAGCAGGGCGGCGACAGCGGCGGTGACCCGGCGAGGGTGGCGGTGCGTGATCGTCTGAAGCGTTCGCAGTGGGGCCAGCCAACGGCCCAAATCCACAGATCCCAAAGTCTGTCCCCTAGAATCGCCCGTCGTCCGCGCGGCCAAAGGCCGGGTGGAACGGCACGGTACCCGTCAAAAGTGCCAAAGTATAGTGGCGTCGCACGGCATCTTTTGCCGTAAGAACTGTCTTTACACGTGTAGTTTTCCCCTGGGTTCCAGCCAGGGCTGTCCTCATGTCCCAAGTCCAACAAGCCCCTTCCGACTCTCCTGCGCACCCCATCACGGACCGTGTGCGCGAGGCCCTGGCCGTGACCCGGCGCGGTTGCGACGAACTGCTGCCGGAAGCCGACTGGCTCAAGAAGCTCGCGCGTTCGGAGGCCACCGGCCAGCCCTTGCGCATCAAACTGGGCCTGGACCCCACGGCGCCGGACATCCACCTCGGTCACACCGTGGTGCTCAACAAGATGCGGCAGCTGCAGGATCTGGGGCACACCGTGATCTTCCTGATCGGCGATTTCACCTCGCTGATCGGCGATCCGTCCGGCCGCAATGCCACCCGCCCGCCGCTGACGGCCGAGCAGGTCAAGGCCAATGCCGAAACCTATTACAAGCAGGCCAGCCTGGTGCTGGATCCGGCGCGCACGGAAATCCGCTACAACAGCGAATGGTGCGATGCCCTGGGGGCCCGCGGCATGATCCAGCTGGCCTCTCGTTACACAGTGGCCCGCATGATGGAGCGTGACGATTTCACGAAACGCTTCAAGGCCAACACGCCAATCAGCGTCCACGAGTTTCTATACCCCCTGATGCAGGGATATGACTCGGTCGCTTTGAAATCCGATCTGGAATTGGGCGGTACCGACCAGAAATTCAATTTATTGATGGGCCGCCATCTCCAAACTGAATATGAACAGGAACCCCAAGTCATTCTGACCATGCCCCTGCTGGAAGGCCTGGACGGCGTCGAAAAGATGTCCAAGTCCAAGAACAACTACGTGGGGATTTCGGAAGCGCCCAACAGCATGTTCGGCAAGCTGATGAGCATCAGTGACGACCTGATGTGGAAGTACTTCACCCTGCTGAGCTTCCAGCCGATGTCGGCCATCGAGCAGCTCAAGGCCGAGTGCGCCGCAGGGCGCAATCCCCGGGATGCCAAGGTGCAGCTGGGGCAGGAGATCGTCACGCGCTTCCATGGCGCCAAGGCCGCCGAAGATGCGCTGGCGGACTTCGTCAACCGATCCAAGGGCGGTGTGCCGGACGAGATTCCGGAAGTGCAATTGGGACTGCCCGAGGGCGGCACGGAACTGGCCATCGGGCAGCTGCTCAAACAGGCCGGCCTGGTGGCCTCGACGAGCGAGGCGTTGCGGATGGTGGAGCAGGGCGGCGTGCGGGTCGACGGCGGGGCCGTGGCGGACAAGGGACTGAAACTGCCGGCCGGCACATATGTGGTGCAGGTCGGTAAACGAAAGTTCGTCCGGGTTTCCCTGGGTAATAAGTGATTACCCTAGCCCGTGAATGAGGGGTTTAGACCACTCCCTGGTGTTTTCCTGAGGCGTAATGCGCGGCGTTTACACCTGTGAGCCGTTGTACGAAAGACCCCGTCGCCTTATCCTTTAGCCATATCAGATGAAGAGTCTGAGCTCGCCGGAGGAAGACGCGGATGCCACCGGATCGAGCAGGCAAATGTCCCAAAGGGCCGCTTGTAGTGGAGATAAACATGAACTTTGCATTGAAGAGCCTCGTTGCCGCCGCTGTGATCGCGTCCGCCGGCGTCGCCAGCGCTGACACCACCACGGCTGTCGGTGGCTCGCTGACGCTGAACGGCAGCACCTACACCCTGACCGGTGGCACGGGTGCCCTGTCGTTCTCGTCCGGCCTGATCAGCGCCCTGAACGTTGGTAAGGTCACCGTGACGGGCGTCGAGCCCGCAACGGTGGTGGAAGGCTACACCTCTGCCCCTCCCTTCGGCAGCACCCGTACCAGCTCGACCGCCACGGCCCCCATCACCGCCGTGACGACGAACGCCACGGGTGGCGTGGTGACGGTTGCCACCGCTGGTGGCGCCACGATGACTGCCACGCCCTTGGCTGGCGTCACCCTGGGCGGCACGCTGTCCGTGACCAACCTGTCGGTCGACCTGACCAACAAGCGCATCTACGCCAGCATCACCGGTAACTTCACCGGCGTGGCCGGCAACACCTACGCTGCGTACGACAACACCGAAATCACCACGAAGAACAACTTCTATCTGTGGAATTTCGCCAGCATCACGGGCCCGACCACGCTGACCGGCGCTGGTACCTACACCAACTCGATCACCGGCCTGTCGATCACCACCGACGGTTACAAGCACTTCGTCAGCGCCCTGCGCCTGTACGACCTGGGTGCTTCGACCCTGCTGGGCGTGTCCGACTACGGTTCGATCGCTTCCAACATCACCGTGACCGCTGCTGCTACCCCGGCCATCCCTGAGCCCTCGACCTACGCCCTGATGGGTCTGGGCCTGGCCGGTATCGCCGTCGCTGCCCGTCGCCGCGCCAAGTAATCGGCGTTGCTTTTTGCCAAGTGTCGGGGTTTCCCGGCCTTGGCTGCAAGCCGCCCTTGCGTCATGCTGGGCGGCTTTTTCATTGTTTTCGTAGAAATCAGATTAGATAGGAAGAGACAGCATGAATCGTTCTGTATGGCTTCGTACAGGCGCCACGGTGGCGTTGCCTTTGGCCATGGTGTTGTCCGGCGTGTCGGTTCGTGCTGAGGCGGTAGACGAAGACGCTTCCTTTTCCCTCAAGCTGTCCCATGCCCTGCGCGAGCGCACGTTCATGCGGGCTGGCGTCATTTACGCCAATGTGAAGACGACGTCCGGTGAAGCCTATGACGTCACCGGTCCCGTGATCAAGAAGGGCGATCTGCAGGCAGCGTCGTCCTATGCGGAGTTCCCCATCATCGGCGACCACATGTCGCTGTCCGGCGATCGCCTCGATGAGGCTCTGGACAAGGTGGGCTGGACAGGCCTTGGCGCGCCTTCCGGCGTGCGCGCGCGGTCGCAGAGCGACATCGGCACCCTCGCCCTCAGTGTGGGCTACTACCTCACCGATGACTTCACCTGGATGCTGGAGACCTACGTCCTGGCCGCGCCGCTGAAGTCCAAGATCTATGGCGATGGCATCAACGCCACCGGCAAGGCCAACTACATCAACGGCAAGCACATCCTCGACACCAAGCTGCTGCCGCCGACCGTGCTGCTGGGCCGCTACTGGGGTGACAAGGACGCGAAGTTCCGTCCTTACACCGGTGTGATGGCGATGTATGCCATCTTCTTCGACACGAAGGCCACCCAGACGCTGAACGCCTACATGGGCGGTGCCTCGCCGGGCGACACCTCCGTGTCCGTGAAGAATGCTTTCGGCCTGGGTCCCTCGCTGGGCTTCAAGTACCAGCTCGGCGACGATTGGCATGTGAGCCTGAACGTGGGCTCCGTCAAGCTGAAGACGCAGGCCACGCTCACGACCCGCAACACCACCATCACGACGGATTCGGCCGTGATCAACGATTATCCGCAGCCGGTGCTGGACGCCATTGCGGCCACCAAGAACCTCTACGACAACAGCACGGTCTTCGGCGACTACTACCGCAGCCAAGGCGGCTCGGTCACCGTGTTCATGAAGGGCGTGGCGGCATCGCGTGGCAGTGACAACCTGGGCACCTATGTGCGCAAGCAGGATACGACGCTGACCAGCACACTGATGATGCTGAGCGTGGGCCGTTCGTTCTGATGCGCCGACGTGCTGAGTGTGCGCAGGCCCCGGGGGGCTTGCGTGCAAAATAAAAAGGGTCGCGCAAGCGACCCTTTTTTGATGGGTAGGGAGGAGTCTGTGGGACTCTCCCTTTGGGGGCTCAGAAATCGTACTGTGCGCCGACGCCGAACAGGTAGAGGGTGCCCTTCTGGCCGTCGCTGTCGAAGCGCGTGAAGTCGAAGGCGCCGACCAGGCGCAGCTTGTCCAGAACGGTGTACTCCACGCCCAGGCCAGCGTAAGGTTGCACCTTGCTGGTGGTCTCGGAGTCGGTGGAGGTGCTGCCGGTGGCGGTCTTGACCGTCGAGTTCACGTAGGCCAGCCCCAATTTGGCCGTGGCATCGAAGCGCTGGGCGATGGTGAAGCGGCCCACGCCAGCCATCGTCAGGGCGTCGGCCTTGGCGTTGATGGTCACGGGTTGCAGCACGGTCACATCGACGGGCTGGGCGGGGTTGGAGGTGTCGCGGTAGGTGTCCGAGCGGGTGCCGACGCGGGCCTTGGCCGTGCCGAAGCGGATGTAGCTGACCTCGACCGTGTCGAGCTTGAAGCTGCCAGCGCTGATCAGCGGATCCTTCGAGCGCGAGCCGGCGTACAGCTTGACGGGGGTGCCCTTCTTGTCGCAGGGGGTGAAGCCCTTGCAGTCCAGATCGTAGTTGGAGATACCGACGATCGCGCCGGCGTACCCTTGGGCGGAGGCGGTTGCGTACAGGCCCGCGAGCACGATGCCGACAAGGGTGCGTTTCATATCGATTCCTATAGATCAATGCAGATGGACAGGCGGCTCCCCGCCGCACGAACCAGCGAGTGTCGCACCAGGGGTGTCGAACGGATGTCGGGATTCGCCCTCATGTGGCGTTGATGCATCCCCCGGATCACGGGGGGGGTGGACGCATTCCGAGCGACGGGTCGGATTCAACGCGAGGGCGATGGTGCCGCTGGCGATGCCGTGTGCAGGCGCACGCGACCGACCCACCACACCACGACCACCGTGGTGGCCAGGGCCAGCCAGCCGGTGCGTTCGTAGCCGACCACGGTGCCATCCGGCGCGCGGGAGATGAGCGCGCCGCCGATCCACGCGGCCAGGCCCATGGCGGCCGATTGCAGGGCGCTGTTGACGCTCATGAAACCGCCCCTCAGGTTGGGCGGCGGCGCGGCGGTGAGCAGGGCCATGCCCGGCACCATGCGTCCGGAGACGAAGATGAAGAAGGACGTGGTCGCCAGCAGCAGCAGCCACAGCGACTGGCTGGTCAGGTGCGTGAGGCCGAGCATGGGCAGCACGGCCACGACCGACAGGGCTCGGAAGGTCTCGACTTTGCCCCAGCGGTCGGACAAGCGGCCCCACAGCCGGGCGCTGAAGAAGCTGGCCACGCCGCCGGCCAGGTAGATCAGTGGTACCTGCTCCGGCTTGAGGCCCAGGTTGGTGGTGGTGTAGATGGTGATGTAGGGGATGATGGAGAAGCTGCCCATCATCAGCAGGGCCGACAGGCCGAAGGCGCGCCAGTGGTTGGTATTGGCGACGACGCCCTGCAGGCGCTGCAGGGCGGTGCTGCTGCCGGGATCGTGTGCATGGCCGGGCAGATCGGGCACGGTGCGCCACACGGTGATCCACACGGCGGCTGAAGCCAGCGCGATGACGATGAAGGGCATGTGCCAGCCCCACTGGCTGGCGATCCACAGCGAGGCGGGAACGCCTGCCACGGTGGACAGCGAGAAGGCCGACATGATGATGCCCATGGCGGCGCCGCGCCGCTCGAACGGGATGCTGTCGCCGACGATGGTCTGCACGAGCGCGCCGAGCACGCCGCCGAAGACGCCTGCAGCCACGCGGGCCATCATCAGCCCGCTGTAGGTGTCGGACAGGCCGCAGGCCAGGGTGGCCAGTGCGAAGCCGGCGTAGAGCACCGACAGGGCCTTGAGGCGGTCGAAACGGTCGATGAACAGCGAGGCTGTCAGGCCCGAAGCGCCCGCGGCCAGCGAGTAGGCCGAAACCAGCACGCCGAACTGGGCATCGGTGAGCTGGAACAGCCGGGTGAGCTGCGGCCCCAGCGGCATCATCACCATGAAGTCGACGATGTGCGTGAACTGGACAGCGGCCAGGCTCCACAGCAGCCAGCGTTCTTGTCGTGCGGTGAGCTGGGTGGCGGCTCGCATGTGCAGGGTATCTCGTTGAAAAGGCAGCCGCACAGTATGCCGCCTGCTCGGGGCGCCACGATGAATGGGCTGTCGGGGTGCAGGCGTTTTGCGCCCGGGCTTTCGGCCGTGTCGGGCGGCTCAGGCCGGCTTGCGACGTGGTGCTGCGCCGCGCACTTCGAACTTGACGCGGTCGATGACGGTGGCGCCGTCGCGCAACTCCAGCGTGTGGCGACCCGGCCATGGCAGCCACCGGGGGGCGCTGCTGCCCGAGGGGGCGGCGATGCGCTTGCCATCGAGCCACCAGCTCTGGCGGCGGTTGGGCGTGGCCGTGTCGAAGGTGAGGCGCTGCACGGTGGGAGGGATGTCGGGGTCGAGCGCGTAGATGGCGCCGTCCTGCGGGTTGCGGATGGCACGGCTGTCGGGCGGGGGCTGCACTTGCCACAGGGCTTGCTGTGTCCCGGCGATGAACCACTCCTGCCGTGCGGGCTCGGCGTGAGGCCAGCCCGCGAAGCGCACGGCTTGCTCGACCAAACCGGCGGGCGGGGGCGGCGCGCGCGATGACCGGCCGCGGTGCAATTCGGCCATCAGGCGGGACCATACCGGCGCGGCGCCCGTGGTGCCGCTGACGGCCTGCATGGGCGCGCCGCTGGCATTGCCCACCCACACCCCGACGGTGTAGCGGTCGCTGAAGCCGAGGCACCAGTTGTCGCGCATGTCCTTGCTGGTGCCGGTCTTGACGGCAGCGAAGCCACGGGTGGCGAGCTGGCTGTCCAGGCCGAAGGTGGTGGCGCGGGCGCTGTTGTCGGCCAGGATGTGGGTGACCTGGTAGACGGCCTGCGACTGCATGACACGGTGCGCCGCGATGGGCGTGAAGGCCGCTGCACCGACACTTGCGGCACGCGCTTGTGCAGGCAGGTCCTTCGTGGCGCTGGTGCGCGTGGGCACGGGCGGTGTCGGTGTGGGCAGCCAGCGGATGGGGGCCCACAGCCCGCCCCGCGCCAGGGCCCGGTAGGCATTGGTCAGATCGCGCAAGGTGACCTCGGCGCTGCCCAGCGCGAGACCGGGACCGTAGAAACCGCCAGGCTCGCGCAGCGCCAGGCCCAGGGCATTGAGGCGCTGCGCCAGGGCCTGCTCGCCCAGCATGGCACCCGCGCGCACGGCGGGGATGTTGAGGCTGGCACCCAGGGCATGGCGCACGCTGACCCAGCCCTTGAACCCACGGTCGTAGTTCTGCGGTGTGTACAGGCCGTTGGTGGTGGGCATTTGCACGGGCGAGTCATCGAGCAGGCTGGCGGGCGTGAGCACGCGGCGCTCGAAGGCCAGCTCGTAAATGAAGGGCTTGAGCGTGGAGCCGGGCTGGCGGCGTGCGATGACGCCGTCGACCTCGCGGGCCGAGGCCAGGCTGCCGGCCGAGCCGACCCAGGCCAGCACGTCGCCGCTGGCGTTGTCCAGCACGATGACGGCGCCGTCTTCGACGTCGCGCCGGCCCAGTTCGGCCAGTTGCTGCTTGAGCAGTTGGGTGGCCAGGCGCTGCACGGACGCGTCCAGCGTGGTGCTCAGACTGGCGGGCCAGGGTTGCCTGCCTTTGCCGAGGCCAGCCTCGCGCGCGGCCTGCACGATCTGGCGCGCGGCATGGGGTGCGGTCTGTTCGCCCAGGGGCATCCCGCCCTTGCGTTGCAATGCGGATTGGGTGAACAGGGCCAGGCCGGCGCATGCGTTGCCGGGCTGCATCTGGCGCAGTACTTGGCAGGCGCGCTGGCTCACGACGGCCGGTGCGGCATTGGGGCCGCGCACCAGCGCGGCGGCAATGGCGGCCTCCTGCGCATCCAGGCCGGAGGGGTGCTTGCCGAACAGGGTGAGCGACAGGGCGTGCAGGCCGACCAGCTCGCCCTTGAAGGGCACGAGGTTGAGGTAGGCCTCCAGGATCTCGCTCTTGCGCCACCGGCGTTCCAGCGTGGTGGCGCTGATGGCCTGGCCGGCCTTGCCGATGAGGCTGCGGCCATCGGCGGGGCGGGCATGGTTGTCGTCCAGCAGTCCGGCCAGCTGCATGGTGACGGTGGACGCGCCGCGCGTGCGCTGGTTCCAGGCGTTGGT
>DXIO01000023.1 GCA_019112875.1 Candidatus Aquabacterium excrementipullorum | reverse complement strand
AGCCGGCACCACCTGGCCGCGCGCATGGCGCTTGAAATCAGCCAGAAGGCCCGCGAGAGCGAGCAACAGTTGCGCTCGGTGGTGGACCACACCGTCGACGGCATCATCGTGATCGCCGAAGACGGCAGCATCGTCAGCGTCAACCAGGCCCTGTGCCGCATGTTCGGCCGTGGCGAGATCGCGATGGTGGGCCAGCACTTGTCCCTGCTGCTGCCCGCCGCGGCCACCGCCGCCGAGGCCGCGCCCGGCGCGGGTGTGGATGCCTTCCTGAAGACACAGCACGTGGGCCTGATCGGCCTGGGTCGCCGCGCAGAGGGCCGCCGCGCCAATGGCCAGCGCTTCCCGGTGGACCTGGCCATCAGCACGATGACGCAGGACGGGCAGACACAGTACATCGGCATCGTGCGCGACCTGAGCGACCAGGCCGCCGCCGAACTGGCCGTGATCGAGGCGCAGCGCCAGCTCAACGAGGTCGACGAGATGCGCCGCGTGATCGTGCACCACGCGCCCTACGCGATCCTGATGCTCAACCGCCACGGCGTGATCCAGACGGTGAACCCCGCCGGCGAGGCGCTGCTGGGCTACCGCCTGAACGAGCTGATCGGCCAGAGCACCACGCAGCGCTTCTTCGATCCCGACGAGGTGTCCGAGCGCGCGCACATGCTGGCGCTGCGCCTGAACCAGCCGGTGAGCGAGCTCAATGTGCTGACGCATCTGGCCGAGGAATCGCCCGGCCTGCCCAGCGAATGGACGCTGGTGCGCGCCGATGGCCGGCCGCTGGTGGCCGAGATCAGCGTGACGGAGCTGCACGACGAGGTCGGCAACCTGACGGGCTACCTGGCCATGGCCCAGGACGTGACGCTGCGCCGCGAAGCCGAGAACCAGCTGCAGCACATGGCCATGCACGATGCGCTGACGGCCCTGCCCAACCGCAACATGCTGCAGGACCAGCTCAAGGCCGCCATGGTGGCCGCGGACCGCGAAGGCCACGCGATGGCCCTGATGTTCCTGGACCTGGACCGTTTCAAGAAGATCAACGACAGCCTGGGCCACCACATCGGCGACAGCGTGCTGATCGAGGTGGCGCGCCGCCTGCGCACCGCCATGCGCACCAGCGACATCGTGGCCCGCCTGGGTGGCGACGAGTTCGTGATCCTGCTGCCGCAGCTGGCCGAGGCGGCCGATGGGGCGCGCGTCGCGCAGAAGGTGCTGGACCTGTTCACCGAGCCGCTGCGCGTGGGCCCGCACGAGTTGCGCGTCACGCCCAGCGTGGGCCTGGTCATCTACCCCCAGCACGGCAGCGACGCCATCACGCTGATGCGCCACGCCGACCTGGCCATGTACCGCGCCAAGAACAACGGCCGCAACCGCATCCAGGTCTACAGCGACCAGATGGAATCGCCCACGGCCGACACCCTGGTGCTGGAGAACGATCTGTACAAGGCGCTGGAGCGCAACGAACTGCGCCTGCACTACCAGCCGCAGTTCGATTGCGCCAGCGGCCAGATCACCGGCGCCGAGGCACTGCTGCGCTGGGAGCACAAGGGCAAGCTGGTGTCGCCGGCCGAGTTCATCCCGCTGGCGGAAGAGTCGGGCCTCATCGTCGAGATGGGCGAATGGGTGCTGCGCGAGGCCTGCGCCAAGGCCCAGGCCTGGCGCGCCAGGACCGGCTGGCCCTTGCGCATCGCCGTGAACCTCTCGGCCGTGCAACTGGACCAGCCCGGCATCGCCGCCACCGTGGCCCAGGCCCTGGTCGAGACGGGCCTGCCGCCCACCGCGCTGGAGCTGGAGATCACCGAAAGCGTGGTGGTGCGCGAGTCGCTGCGCGCGGCCGACATTCTCACCGAGTTGCGTGCCCTGGGCGTGAGCATCGCCATCGACGACTTCGGCGTGGGTTACTCCAGCTTCGCCTACCTGCGCGAACTGCCGGTGGACCGCTTCAAGCTCGACCGCAGCTTCCTCAGCTCGGTGCCGCAGTCCGAAGGCGACAGCCGCCTGGCCGCCGCCCTGATCGCCATGGCGCACCGCCTGGAAGTGGGCATCGTGGCCGAGGGTGTCGAAACGGAAGAGCAGAACGCCTTCCTGCGCGACCACGGCTGCGACGAGGCCCAGGGTTACCACCTGGGCCGGCCAATGAAGGAAGAGGCGTTCGCCGCCCTGCTGGTTCAGCACGCGCAGGAGCGCAGCACGTTCAAATCGGACAATCTTCACGCTCCTGCTTGAATTTGCACAGCCTCGGGGCATGCGCCGAGGCTGTCTGCTCAAGACTGTTCTGCACCGCACCGATATGGATACCAAGGATTCAGGCATCCTGAATCCGGACCATTTCGCCGTGTGGAACATCAGGCATGAATCAAACGCCCGGGCAGGTTGCCCGCTGGTCTCGCCGCTGGATCGCGCTGTCCTGGATCTTCTTGATCGGTGGGGCGGCGTTGTCCATTCTGGGCTGGGCCTACGCGGCGCATGATGTCCAGCGGGCGGCCGACGAGCTGTTCGAGACCACGGCCCGCGACAAGGCCGAGCGCCTGGGCGCCTCCGTCAAGCACCACATCGACCTGCTGCGCAGCTTCCAGGCCGCCTTCGTCGCCTCGGACCAGGTCGATCGCGCGGCCTTCCAACGCCTGCACCAGCTGGCCTACACCCAGGAAGGCTACCCTGCGCTCGTGGCCGTGCAGTTCGCCCGCCTGGTGGCCGATGCAGACAAGGCCCGATTCGAAGCCGGCATGCGCGCCGACCGTTCATTGCGCACCGACGGGTACCCCGCCTACCGCATCCACCCCCTCGGGCAACGCGACACCTACCTGCCGGTGGTCTACGTGGAGCCGCCCGCCGGCAACGAACAGCTGCTGGGCTACGACCAGTCCTTCGAGCCCACGCGCCGCGCCGTGATGACACAGGCGCGCGACAGCGCCCGGCCGCAAGGCTCGGGGCCCGTGCAGCTGGTGTCCGGTGGCGCGCAGGCCCAGGGCTTCGTGGTGCGCCTGCCCATCTACCGCGCCCACCAGCCCATCGACACCGTGCAGCAGCGCCGCCAGGCCTACCTGGGCCAGGTGGGCGGCGCCTTCCAGGCCGACCGCCTCGTCGGCGCCGTGATGCCCACCAGTGCCTGGGCCCGATGGCACTGGCGCATCCAGGACCTGGGCCCGGCCGGCGGCCAGGGCACTGCCCCCGCCCTGCTGTTCGACAGCGCACGCCATTCACCGCAAGCCTTCCACCCCCAGGGCACACCTTTGGACGAAGACCGACGCCGCCAGATGACGGAAGTCGCCGGCCGCCGCTGGGAACTCACGCTCACACGCCCGCCCGTGGCGCCCTGGCAGCAACGCTACCCGCTGTCGGTGCTGGCCGCCGGCCTGCTGGGCACGCTGGGCCTGTGGTGGGCGGTGCGCGGCATCGGCACGCAGCAACGCCAGGCCGCGGACATGGCCGAGCACCTCAGCCGCCAGGCGCGCACCAACGAGCGCCGCCTGAGCAAGGTGATGGACAGCACCATCGACGCCATCCTCACCGTGGACCCGCAAGGCCATCTGCTGTCGGCCAACCACGCGGCGCAGTTCATCTTCGCCGGACCGGACGCCACGGACGGCGAACTCATGCCCTGCCACATCGGCCGCCTGATCCCGCCCCCGCGCAGCTGCCCGCCCGAGGCCGACATGCCACGCTACCTGAACGCCCAGGGCCTGGGCGTGATGGACGTCAGCCGCCGCCTGGAAGGCAAGCGCCGCGATGGCCACCGCTTCCCGCTGGAGCTCAGCGTCAGCCCCATGGTGCTCGACGGCCAGACCCAGTACGTGATGGTGCTGCGCGACCTGACGGAGCAGCACGCCGCCGAGCAGGCCGCGCTGGCCGCCCAGCGCCAGCTCGACGAGGTCGACGAGATGCGCCGCGTGATCGTGCAGCACGCGCCCTATGCCATCCTGGTGCTCAACCGCCAGGGCACCGTGCAGGCCATCAACCCCGCCGGCGAGATCCTGCTGGGCTGCACCGCGCAGGAGCTGATCGGCCGCAGTTCCACCGAGCGCTTCTTCGACCCGGCCCAGGTGCGCGAGCGCGCCCACATGCTGGGCCTGCGCCTGAACCGCGAGATCAAGGATCTGCAGGTGCTGGCCCACCTGGCGCGCGACGCCGCCGGCGTGCCCAAGGAATGGACGCTGCTGCGCCACGATGGCCAGCCCATCATGGCCGAACTGTCGGTGACCGAGCTGCGCGACGAGCAGGGCCGCATGACCGGCTACCTGGCCATGGCGCAGGACATCACCGCGCGCACCGAGGCCGAGCAGCAGCTGCAGCACCAGGCCCAGCACGACGCGCTCACCGGCCTGCCCAACCGCAACATGCTGCAGGAGCAGCTCAAGAGCGCCATCGTGCACGCCGAGCGCCAGGAGCAGCCCCTGGCGCTGATGTTCCTGGACCTGGACCGCTTCAAGAAGATCAACGACACGCTGGGCCACCACATCGGCGACAACGTGATCCTGGAAGTGGGCCGGCGCCTGCGCACGGCCATGCGCACCAGCGACATCGTGGCCCGCCTGGGTGGCGACGAGTTCGTCGTGCTGCTGCCGCAGATCTCGCAGATGGACGACGGCGTGGTCGTGGCGCACAAGGTGCTGGAGCTCTTCACCGAGCCGCTGCGCGTGGGCCCGCACGAGCTGCGCCTGACGCCCAGCATCGGCCTGGTCGTCTACCCGACACACGGCACGGATGCCGCCACGCTGATGCGCCACGCCGACCTGGCCATGTACCAGGCCAAGAACCACGGCCGCAACCGCGTGCAGGTCTACACCGACCAGCTCGAGGCGGTGACGGCCGACAAGCTGGTGCTCGAGAACGACCTCTACAAGGCCCAGGAGCGCGATGAGCTGCGCCTGCACTTCCAGCCGCAGTTCGATTGCGCCAGCGGCCAGATCATCGGCTGCGAGGCCTTGCTGCGCTGGGAGCACGACGGCAAGCTCGTGCCACCGATGGACTTCATTCCCTTCGCCGAAGAGACGGGCCTGATCGTGCCCATGGGCGAATGGGTGCTGCGTCGCGCCTGCGAGAAGGCCCAGGCCTGGCACCAGCGCACCGGCTGGCCACTGCGCATGGCCGTGAACCTGTCGGCCGTGCAGCTGGACCACACCGACATCGCCAACACCGTGGCCCGCGTGCTCACCGAGACCGGCCTGCCGCCCACGCTGCTGGAGCTGGAGATCACCGAAACCGTGGTGGTGCGCGAATCGCTGCGCGCCGCCGACGTGCTCACGCAACTGCGCTCATTGGGCGTGAGCATCGCCATCGATGACTTCGGCGTGGGTTATTCCAGCTTCGGCTACCTGCGCGAGTTGCCGGTGGACCGCTTCAAGCTGGACCGCAGCTTCCTGATGTCCGTGCCGCAATCCGAAGGCGATTGCCGCCTGGCCGCCGCGCTGATCGCCATGGCGCACCGCCTGAACGTGGGCATCGTGGCCGAGGGTGTCGAGAACGAGGAGCAACTGAGCTTCCTGAAGGACCATGGCTGCGACGAGGCCCAGGGCTACCACCTGGGCCGGCCGATGAAGGAAGACGCCTTCGAGGCCCTGCTGGTCGAGCACAGCCGCCAGCACGCCGATGCGCTTAAGCCCATCACGCGCACGGTGAACCCCGCGCCGGTCTGAGCCTGCCGCGCGGGCCTGGTCAGCAGGTCAGCGCCACATCAGGGTGAGCACGCCCAGCACCGCGAACAGCACGGCCGCTCCGCGATTGATCCACACCAGCGGCAGCTGGCGCGTGAGCTTGTCGCCCATGAACACCACGGGTGCGTTGGCCAGCAGCATGCCCAGCGTGGTGCCGGTCACCACCTGCCAGAGCGCATCGAAGCGCGCGGCCAGCACCACCGTGGCCACCTGGGTCTTGTCGCCCATCTCGGCCACGAAGAAGGCCACCACGGTCGCGACGAACACGCCGCCGGGCGGCAGCTTGATCTCGTCGTCGTCCAGCTTGTCGGGGATCAGCATCCAGGCCGCGACGACCAGGAAGGAGCCGCCCACGATCCAGCGCAGCGCATCCGGCCCCAGCCACTGCGTGAGCCAGGCGCCCAAGGCGCCGGCCAGGGCATGGTTCACCACGGTGGACACGGCGATGCCGGCCACGATGGGCCAGGGCTTGCGCCAGCGTGCGGCCAGCATCAGGGCCAGGAGTTGCGTCTTGTCTCCCATTTCCGCCAGGGCAACGGCGGTGGTGGACACCCACAGAGCATCGAACATACAGCTTCAAGGTGGGCTGGGCGGAGCGGCGGGCAAGGGCCGAGTCACACAAGGGCAAGGCCACGCCGCCCAACCCATGAGCCGCGAGCCATGCCCAAGGTCTCGCCAAGCTGTTGCCCCATGCACCATGGCCGCGTGGGGACGCGATCCAAGTCTGTTGATGCACGGGCGCCTGACCACGAAGGCCGGCGCAGGCTACTCCCCAAGGGATGAGGCGGATTGTATCGCGGCGGTCTGTTTAGTGCGACGGTCTGGGGGCGCCGGGTACCTGCTCACGGTCCACGCTCGCGGGGCTGCACCGAGGTACGCCACGCTCACCTCGTCAACACCGGCCAAGCTGGCCACCGGCAGGCGACCGCGAATGGGACCTCCGCAGGCACCCGGCGCCCCCAGACCGCGACAGACCGTGGCGGGTGGAAGGAAGGAAAAGGTGCGAACCGTTGGGTTCGCACCTTTTCCTGCCCCCGCGCAGGGTGGTTCGGGTTCGGCGGCTGGGGTGGGCGGGCGCAGGCCCCATTCGCGGTCGCCTGCCCGTGCCCTGCCTGGCCAGTGTTGAAGAGGAAACCGACGCGGCACAGAGCGATGCCCCGCGAGCGTGGGCCGAAGAACGCCCACCCCAGCCGCCGAACCTCGCTCAAACCACCCGAAGCCCTCAATTCAACAAACGTTGTGGATCGGCATCCAGCTTGGCCAGCGCATCGCGCGTGGCGCGCACCGTGAGGGACTCATCCTCCATCGGCACCAGCAGCCCGGCCTGCAGGAAGGCCCCCAGCCGATGCAACTGGAACAGCACCCCACGCCCCTGCGGCGTCACGAACAGCGCCAACTGCTTCTGCAGCCCGCGCCAGGCCAGTTGCACCGCATCCTGGCGACCCCGGTAATCCAGCTGGAGCCACGCCCCCAGCTTCAGTTCACCCGCCCAGGCCAGCATCGCTGGCGTGGGCATGGTGCCGCCTTCGGCCACCACCTCCAGGTCGGCGCTCTCGTAGCCGGAGAGATCGCGCAGCGTGTCCGCGTCGATCTCGACATCGCCCAGCTCGGGCAGCAACTCGTCGAGCGCCTCGAGCTTCTCGGTGATCTCACCCAGGCGCTCGGTCGAGATGGCCGCCGACTTGGCCGCGAAGGCCGCCGCCAGGGCGGCATTCAGATCGCGCACGTGCTCGTCCTGACGCTCCACCGACACGCCCGCCTGGCCCATGCCCTCACGCAGCAGCTTGAGCAAGGGCGGCAGGCGCTGCAGCACCTCGGTGCGTTCCTCACGCGTGGTCTTGGCGCTGGCCGACCAGATCAGGTCGCCGGCCAGGCGCTTGAGCAAGCGCGTCTCTTCCGACGCAGGCCCCGAGAGCACCGCGCTCTGCCCCAGCACATCGGCCCAGACCTTGAACAGGAACTCGCGCACGCCCTCGTGCACCGGCACGGCTTCGAGCATCTTGCGCAGCTCGATCGTGTACTGGATGGCATAGGCCTCGCGCTGCTCCAGCTGCTGGGCCAGCGAGACGCCCTTGCGGCTGGCCTCGTTGCCCTCGCGGAAGTAGCTGACCAGGAAGCGCTCGAACTCCACCAGCACCGTCTGGAAGACGCGCCGGCCGGTGTCCGGGTAGGCCTCGATGGTCTGCACGATGCGCTTGATCTCCTTGTGCAGCTGGTCGCTGTCGCCGTTCTGCGCCGCGCCGGCGAACCCCATCACGCAGCCGCCCATGCGGTCGATCAGCAGGCGGGCCGGGTGGTCCAGCGTGGCGAAGAAATCCGGCTCGGCCACGGCCACGCGCAGCACCGGCATCTGCAGCCGCGCGAACCACACGCGCACGGTGGCGGGCAGGCGCTCTTCCATCAGGATGCTCTGGAACAGCAGCGCCACGATCTCGATGATCGCGCGCTCGCTGTCGCTGGCGGCGGCCTGCTTGAGCGATTGCTTGCGGGCCTGGAACTCCCGCACCAGGGAGCCGGGATCCGGCGCCATGCCACCCGCGGTATCGGCCTGCCGCTGCACCGCCTGCTGGGCGGAGGCCATGGCCTGGTTCAGCGCACCGCCCACGGGGACGCGCTGCGAATCGCTCAGCGGCGCGGTGGGGTCGAAGCCCGGCACCTGGCGGGCCACGAGCTGGTTGAGCTTGCCCAGCGCCGCCTGCCCCTGGCCCGAGGTGCGCAGCGCAGGCGTCTGCGTCATCAGGCGGGTTTCGTCGTAGCTGCCGCCTCGGCCCGAAGGCAGGTGTCCCGGGCCGGTCACGCGGTTGGTCTGGCCGGTCAAGGCTGTGGCGCCACCGGCACCACCAGCACCTGCACCTGCACCTGGGAAAGCGCCCCCCCCGGCACCGCCGGGCCCAGCTCCGCCACCGTGGCCAGCACCTTGCCCGCCGCCACTCGCACCACCATTCGCGCCGCCGCCCACACGCCCACCGCCGGAACCCGGCGTCACCACGCCCGGCGAAGGCGCCAGCGGCCGCACCACGCCCGCGTCCTTGGCGCGTCGGATGAAGGGACGCAGGTCGATCTCTGGCCGCACGCCGTGGTCCAGCAGCACGCGGTTGGCATCGTGGTAGGCCCCTTCGGCCAGCAGCGCCACCTCGTCGTGCACCACGTTCTGCAGGGTCCGCCAGTGGTCCACGCCCAGGGTGGTGTGCATCCAGGCGTCGAGCACCCAGCGCGCCAGCGCGGCGGGCTTGAGCACCTCGCCGCGGCTGTCCAGGGCCACTTCGTCGCGGTCTTCGAGCGTGCTCAGGCGTGAGCACAGGTCGGTGTATTCCCAGCCGGCCTTGTCGGCCACGGTCTGGCCCAGGCGCGAGACCATCATGTCCAGCTCGATGACGGCGTCATCGACCAGGCTGAACTGCCCCGAGGGGTCGTCCAGGCCCGCAGGCCGGGTGACCACGGCACGGCCATGGCTGAGGGAATCGAGGGCCTCGCCCAGGTGGCCCAGCAGGGCCTCGTTCCAGGTGCCCGACAGGCGCGGCAGGTCCAGCACCAGATCGCGACGCCGGGCATACAGCGCTGGCTCTGCCGACTGTGCGGCCAGCAGCCGCGCCCCGTTCACGCAAGCCGCCACCAGGTCACCGACGCCTTGGCGCAGGGACTCCAGGTAGGTGCGACGAGCCAGGACGGCGAGGTCCCTGGGCGAGCCAACGGGCATAGACCGGGCGGGGGGCGCATCAGCCCACGGCAAACACCCCCCAAGTGTTCAGTGAAGAACCACTCTACACCACGGCGCCAGAGTTCGGATCGTTGGGATCGGTCTCTTTTCTGGTGTTTTTCATCAGGTCTTCGCGTTTGACGCCCAGCCACATGGCCAGGGCCGCGGCCACGAACACCGAGGAGTAGATGCCGAACAGGATGCCGATGGTCAGCGCGAGCGCGAAGTAGTGCAGCGTGGGGCCGCCGAAGATCAGCATGGAGCCCACCATCATCTGCGTGGAGCCGTGGGTGATGATCGTGCGGCTCATGGTGCTGGTGATGGCGTGGTCGATGACCTCGTGCGTGTTCAGCTTGCGGTACTTGCGGAAGGCCTCGCGGATCCGGTCGAAGATCACGACCGATTCGTTCACCGAGTAGCCCAGCACCGCCAGGATCGCCGCCAGCACCGACAGCGAGAACTCCCACTGGAAGTAGGCGAAGAAGCCCAGGATGATGACCACGTCGTGCAGGTTGGCGATGATGCCGGCCACGGCGAACTTCCACTCGAAGCGGAAGGCCAGGTAGGCCATGATGCCGATCACGGTCACCAGCAGGGCCATGGCGCCGTCATGGGCCAGCTCGGAGCCCACCTGCGGGCCGACGAACTCGCTGCGCTGCAGCGACACGGGCTCGGCTGCACCGGCCTTGCAGACGGGCTTCTCGCCATGGTCGGTCTGCACCTGCGAGACCTGGCCGTTCTCGGCCTTGCACACGGCGTCGAACACCTTGCTGACCACCTCGGCCTGCTTCATGCCCTCACGCAGCGGGATGCGGATCAGCACATCGCGCGAGGTGCCGAAGTTCTGCACCTGCACCTCGCCCAGCTTGAGCGCCTCGACGGCGTGGCGGGTCTTGGCCAGGTCGGCGCTCTGGGCGTACTGCATCTCGAGCACCGAACCACCGGTGAACTCGATGGAGAAGTGCAGGCCCCGGGTGACCAGGAAGAAGACGGCGGCGGCGAAGGTCAGGAACGAGATGATGTTGAAGATCAGCGCATGCCGCATGAACGGGATGTCGCGCTTGATGCGAAAGAATTCCATGGTGCGTCGCTCCTCTTCTTATTCCTGGGGCTTCCAGACCTGTCCGATGGACACGCTCTTGAGCTTTTTCTGGCGGCCGTACCAGAGGTTGACCAGGCCACGCGAGAAGAACACGGCAGAGAACATCGACGTCAGGATGCCCAGGCAGTGCACCACGGCGAAGCCGCGCACCGGGCCCGAACCGAAGGCCAGCAGGGCCAGGCCCGCGATGAGGGTGGTCACGTTCGAGTCGAGAATCGTCGCCCAGGCGTGCTCGTAACCCGCGTTGATGGCCGACTGCGGCGCCGCGCCGTTGCGCAACTCCTCACGCACGCGCTCGTTGATCAGCACGTTGGAGTCGATGGCCATGCCCAGCGTCAGGGCGATGGCCGCGATGCCGGGCAGCGTCAGCGTGGCCTGCAGCATGGACAGCACGGCCACCAGCAGGAACAGGTTGACGGTCAGCGCGATCGTGGAGAACACGCCGAACAACAGGTAGTACAGCACCATGAACACCGAGATGGCGATGAAGCCGTACAGCAGGCTGTCGAAGCCCATCTTGATGTTGTCGGCGCCCAGGCTGGGGCCGACGGTGCGCTCTTCGATGATTTCCATCGGCGCGGCCAGGCTGCCTGCGCGCAACAGCAGCGCCGTGTCGGCGGCTTCTTCGGTGCTCATGCGGCCCGAGATCTGCACGCGTCCGCCGCCGATTTCGCTGCGGATCACGGGGGCCGTCACGACCTCGCCCTTGCCCTTTTCGAACAGCAGGATGGCCATGCGCTTGCCGATGCTCTCACGCGTCACGTCCTTGAAGATGCGGGCGCCACGGGCATCGAGCGTCAGGTGCACGGCGGCTTCGTGGTTTTCGTCGAAGCCCGGCTGGGCGTCGGTGAGGTTCTCGCCGGTCAGCACGACCTGGCGCTTGACGATGATGGGCACGCCACCGCGTTCGTTGAAACGCTCGGTGCCGAAGGGCACGGGGCCGCCGGCCAGCGCAGCATGGGCCTCGGCGCTGTCGTCGACCATGCGCACTTCCAGCGTGGCGGTGCGGCCGATGATGTCCTTGGCGCGGGCGGTGTCCTGCACGCCGGGCAACTGCACCACGACGCGGTCCAGGCCCTGCTGCTGGATCACGGGCTCGGCCACGCCAAGTTCGTTGATCCGGTTGTGCAGGGTGGTGATGTTCTGCTTGAGCGCCTGCTCCTGGATGGCGCGCATCGAAGTGGGCTTGAGCGCGCCGACCAGGGTCAGGTCGCCGTTGCTGTCGGTGCCGGAGGTCCAGGTCAGGTCGGCCAGGTTCTCGACCAGGCGCTGGGCCTGCGAGCGCGTGGCTTCGTCACGGAAGCGGACCTGGATGGTGTCGCCCTCGCGGCGGATGCCACCGTGGCGCACGTCCTTGTCGCGCAACTGGGTGCGGATGTCCGACGACAGGCTCTCCACCTTCTGCGTGAGCGCCGCCTTCATGTCCACCTGCATCAGGAAGTGCACGCCGCCGCGCAGGTCCAGACCCAGGTACATCGGGTGGGCGTTCAGCGCGCGCAGCCACTGGGGCGAGCGCGACAGCAGGTTCAGCGCGACGATGTAGTGCGGGTCGTTCGCATCGGGGTTGAAGGCACGGGTGATGGCATCGCGCGCCTTCAGCTGCGTGTCGGTGTCGGCGAAGCGCGCCTTGACCGAACCGTTGTCGAACTCGACGAAATCAGCCGTGACACCGGCCTCCTTCAGGGCCGACTCCACAGTGGCGACCGCCCCCGCATCGAGCTTGACCGTGGCCTTGCCGCTGGACAGCTGCACCGCCGGCGCCTCGCCGAAGAAGTTGGGCAGCGTATAGACCAGGCCCACGAAGAGGGCCACGGCGATGATGAGGTATTTCCACCAGGCGTAACGGTTCATGGCAATCGCTTATGCGGAGAAGGCGGCGCTCGCGCGAGGGCCGTTGGAGTTGGATTACTTCAGGCTGCCTTTGGGCAGCACCTGGATCACGGCCACGCGCTGGACCTGCACCTCGGTGCCGGCAGCGATCTCCAGGGACACGAAGGTGTCGCCCAGCTTGGTGATCTTGCCCAGCAGGCCGCCTTGCGTGACGACTTCGTCACCCTTGGCCAGCGCGTCGAGCATGGCGCGCGTTTCCTTCTGCTTCTTCATCTGCGGGCGGATCATGACGAAGTACAGCACCACGAACATGAGCACCAGGGGCAGCATGCTCATGAGGCCGCTGGTGGGAGACGTGGCCGCGCCGGCCGTTTGAGCGAAAGCGTTGGAGATGAACACGACGAAATCCTTCAGGCCCTGAACACGGGCCATTTGATGCCTGCCCCAAAAGCCGGGGGCAACTGGCGATTGTATGCGGGTGGCCGCAGGCGCCTTTTCAGGCGCCCTGGCGGCCGGGTGGCGGCCTTACAGCACGTACTTGACCTCTGGGTGGCTGGTCAGCGCGCGGTAGAGGTTGTCCAGCTGCTCGCGGCTGGTGGCCGTGATCGTGATGGTCAGGCCGATGTAGTTGCCGCTGCTGCTGGGGCGCCGCTCCAGGCCCGTGGCCGGGTCGAAATCCGGGGCATGCTGGCGGGCGATCTCGATGATGGCCTCCACGAAGGGCTCGGAATGGGCGCCCATCACCTTGATCGGAAAGGCGCTGGGGTACTCGATGAGCGACTGCTCGGGCGGGATGACGGGGTTGACGGGTTCGTTCATGGGGTCAGGCCTTTCACTGGATGGCCAGGCGCAGCGCATCCCAGGCGCGGCCGAACCAGCCGGCGCTGGGCACGGCGTCCAGGGCCTGCAGCGGCACGTCCTGCCAGGGCTGGCCGGCCACGGTGATCTTGAGGGTGCCCACGCTCTGGCCCTTCGTCAAGGGGGCCAGCAGCGGATCGGTGCGCGTGACGGTGGTCTTGACGCCACCGGCCTGGCCGCGCGGCACCACCACGACCAGCGGCTGCGGCCGGCCCAGCTTGACGGTGTTCGAGGCGCCCTTCCACACCGGCGCCGTGGTCACGGCTTGGCCGGCGTCGAACAGCTTGACGACGTCGAAGGCGCCATAGCCCCAGTTCAGCAGCTTCTGGCTCTCGTTGGCCCGGGCCTCGGGCGAGGCCGTGCCCACCACCACGCTCAGCAGGCGGCGAACGCCACCGCCCACGCCCGGCACCGGGCGCTTGGCCGTGGCGATCAGGCAGTAGCCGGCGGCATCGGTGTAGCCGGTCTTCAGGCCATCGACCGTCGGATCGCGCCACAGCAGCAGGTTGCGGTTGTTCTGCTTGATGCCGTTGTAGGTGAACTCCTTCATGGAGTAGTACGGCAGCGAGTTCGGGAAGTCGGTGATCAGGCGCGCGGCGATGATCGACAGCTCGCGCGCGGTGCTGATGTGGCCGGGCGCGGTCAGGCCTTCGGGGTTCTTGAACGTGGTGTTCTTCAGGCCGAAGGCCTGGGCCTGGCGGTTCATCATGTCGACGAAGCCCTCGACCGTGCCGCCCACGCCCTCGGCCAGCGCCACGCTGGCGTCGTTGCCGCTCTGCGCGATCATGCCCTTGATCAGGTCATCGACGTTGACGCGGGTGTTGACCTTGATGAAGGTGCGCGAGGCGCCGGTCATGCCGGTGCGCCAGGCGCGCTCGGACACGGGCAGGTCCTGCGTGAGCTGCAGCTTGCCGCTCTGCAGGGCCTGGAAGACGATGTAGGCCGTCATCAGCTTGGTGAGCGAGGCGGGCTCGACGGGCGCGTCAGCCTGGCGGGCGGCCAGGGTCTGGCCGGAGCTCAGGTCCTGCAGGATGAAGGCGCGCGCGGCGATCTCGGGCGGTTGCGGCATCGCGGGGCTGACCGGCACGGCGGCGGCGGACAGCGCCGGCACGGTGGCCACGGGGGCAGGCGTCTGGGCGGCGGCGGGCAGCCAGGCGGACAGGCTGGCCACCAGCGGGGCGGCGGCCAGGACGCTCAGGCACTGGCGGCGGTCGAAGCGGGGGGTGTTCATGTTCTGCAGAAGAGGGATCAGACAAATCCGGAGCGATCCGGGAAGACGACAGAGCCCCGCCGCGCGCGCAAGTTCAAACAATGTGACAGGCACGTGGCGCGGGGCCGGGGAAAAACATCCAGGGAGATCAGGGTGCCAAGGCCTTCAGGTGGCGGGTGACGATCTGCTTGAGCGTGCCCAGCTGGCCATGGAAGAAGTGACCAGCGCCCGGCAGCACCGTGACGGGCAGGCCGATGGGGCGCGTCCAGTCCAGGATGCTGGACAGGGGCACGACATCGTCGAGTTCGCCCTCCACCACCAGCGTGTGCTCGGACACCGGCGGCATGGTGAATTTGGTGGCCGCCGGGCTGATCAGCACCAGCGGGCTCACGACCTGCCCTTGCGCGCCCAGCCGGTTCGCCGCCTCGGCCGCGATGTACCCACCGAAGGAAAAGCCCGCCAGCGCCAGCGGGGCCTGGCGCAGGGCCGGATCGGTGCGGTGCTGGGCGACCACGGCCAGGAGGTCCTCGACCTCGCCGCGGCCTTCGTCCCAGGCGCCTTCGGAGGCGCCCACGCCGCGGTAGTTGAAGCGCACGGCCTGCCAACCCTGGGCCACGAAGGCGCGCACCAGGGTGTGGACCACCTTGTTGTCCATGGTGCCGCCTTGCTGCGGGTTGGGGTGGGCGACCACGGCCAGGCCGATGGGGGCAGCCCCCTCGGGCAGGTCGGGCGTTTCCACCACCACTTCCAGGGCGCCGGCCGGGCCGTCGATCAGGTGCGCATCGGGGCGTCCGAGCATCTCAGCGCCCCACGTCCGGCGGCAGCACCAGGCGCTCGACCACCTCACCCTTGAGCAGGTGGCGGTCGACGATCTCGTCGATGTCGGTGTTGTCGACGAAGGTGTACCAGGTGCCCTCGGGGTAGACCACGGCCACGGGGCCGCCGGCGCAGCGGTCCAGGCAGCCGGCCTTGTTGACACGCACCTGGCCCGGGCCGGCCAGCTTTTCGGCCTTCACGCGGGCCTTGCAGTGGTCGAAGCCTTCCTTGGCGCCGACATCGCCGCAGCTGGATTCGCCGTTCACCCGCTGGTTGAGACAGAAGAAGATGTGCCGCTGGTAATAGCTCATGGGCGGATTTTAGGCGGCACGGCCCAGCACGCGGGTGAACAGCCAGGCAAAGGCCGCAAAGGGCCACAGGAGACCGAACCAGCGCGCCAGCCCGTGGAAGCGGATGAAGCGGCCGTTCTCCCAGGCCATCAGCGTCTGCGCGTAGTACGGGTCGGGCGGCACCTGGTGGATCATCCAGACCAGCCCGCCCAGCACCAGCAGGCCCACCAGGGCCGCCGTGGTGCGCGAACGGTCCAGCAGCAAGCCTCCGGCCAGCGAACCCACCAGCAGGCCGATGATGGTCGGCATGCTGATCCAGGTGAAGGCGTGTTCCGGGCCGTAGTTCAGCGCCGTGGAGAAGGTCGTGCCCACCAGGGCCACGGCCACGGCCCCGGCCAGCAGCAGCAGGCGCAGGGCGCGGGGCCGCGCCAGCGCACAGGCCACCACCATGGGGGCGAGCAGGCCCAGGGCCACGATCAGGGCGTCACGCCCCCCGGTCATCAGCGAGGGGGATGTGGCCGCCTCATGCCAGGCCTGGGGCACGAACAGGCTGAGCGGATCGTCGGCGGGCAGGAACCAGGTCTCCCAAGGGGTGCCGGTGGTCCACTCCACCAGCTGCAGGCGCAGCGGTGGCCACAGCTGGCCTTCGCCCAGCGGCAGGGGCGGCGGGAACAGCAGGCCCAGCGGCCACACCCACAGCAGCGCCAGCCCCCAGCCCGCCTGCGGGATGAACAGGCGCTCGCGCCAGCGGTGCCACCAGTCCACCAGGCCCAGCGCATGGGCGGTGACCGCCGCCAGCACGCCCCAGGCCGCGCCCAGGGAGTTGAGCGCCCAGTCGGTGATGGAGGGCACGCGCCCCGGCAGCGTGAACTGGATCAGCTCCAGGGTGTAGGACAAGGCCGAACAGGCCGCCACGGTGATCAGCGCCGCCGGCAGGGCCCCCCGGTCGGTGCGCAACTGCGCCACGCACAGCACACAGCCCAGCGGCATGTAGCCCAGCAGGTTGGCCATCAGGTCCGACGGGATCTCGAACATCTGCTTGGGCAGGATCCAACTGAACGAGCCCGCGGGGGGCAGATGCCAGCCCGACAGCGGGTGCAGGGTGGCATAGACGATCAGGGCCACGCTCACCCAGGTGAGCGGCCAGGCCGTGCTGCGGTGCAGGGACATGGGCACCCTGCTCAGAACGGCTTGACCACCACCAGCACGACGATGGCGGTGAACAGCAGCACCGAGGTCTCGTTGAAGACGCGGTACCAGCGGTGCGTGCGGCGGTTGGCCAGTTGCTCGAAATCACGCAGCAGGCGGCGGCACACGTGCTGGTAGCCCACGGCGCCGAGCACCAGCAGCAGCTTGGCGTGCAGCCAGCCGTTGCCCGGGCCCTTGCCGACGCCGTAGTAGAGCCACAGCACCAGGCCCAGTGCCAGCGCGGGCAGCATCAGGAAGGCGCTGAACCGGTAGAGCTTGCGTGCCATCACCAGCAGGCGCTCACGCTCGGCATGGCTGTCGGGCGCCACCATGGCCAGGTTGACGAACAGCCGCGGCAGGTAGAACAGGCCGGCGAACCAGCTGGCCACGAAGACGATGTGCAGGGCTTTGATCCAGAGCATGGCGACCATTATGAGTGGGGCCATGATGGGGGCTGTGAACGGGGCGTCACACCGGCGACGCGATCACTTCTGATCGCACCCCAAACCGTACGGGCAAAAAAAGAGCCCCGGCGATAAGGCCGGGGCTTTGAAGCCTTAACGCTGTCATCACGGTAAGGCACCTGCTCAGGGAGGAAAAGCAGGGAATGACAGCCTTGCGGCGTATCATCCGGGATCAATTATAGACAGGTTCTCCGGCCATGCACAGAGCCCATGTCCGCCGGGGCGGACATTTGGCCCATTTCGTTCATTTCTTTGCAATCGTTCACACCCTGAACACAATTCCACGAGATGCAATTCCCGCTGAGTTTTCCCCATCACCGGCCACGCAGGCTGCGTCGTGATGAGTTCACCCGGTCACTTGTGCGCGAGCACGCGCTCACTTCTTCGGATCTGATCTACCCCGTTTTCGTGTTGGACCAGGACGACGGCACACAGGATGTGGCCTCCATGCCGGGAGTGGCGCGCCTGGGACGAGGCTCTTTGTGGGCCGCTGCCGAACGCTGTGTCGCGCTGGGCATTCCGGTGCTGGCCCTGTTCCCGGTGATCGATCCGGCGCTCAAGACGCCCGACGGCCAGGAGGCCGCCAACCCGGAGGGCCTGATCCCCCGCACGGTGCGCGAGCTCAAGCAGCGCTTCCCCGAGTTGGGCGTGATGACCGACGTGGCGCTGGACCCGTACACCAGCCACGGCCAGGATGGCCTGCTCGACGACACCGGTTACATCCTCAACGACGAAACCGTGGCCGTGCTGACACGCCAGGCCCTCACCCAGGCCGAGGCCGGTGTCGACATCGTCGCGCCCTCCGACATGATGGACGGCCGCATCGGTGCCGTGCGCCAGGCCCTGGAAGCCAAGGGCCTGATCCACACGCGGATCATGGCCTACAGCGCCAAGTACGCCAGCGCCTTCTACGGCCCCTTCCGCGATGCCGTGGGCTCGGCCAGCAATCTGGGCAAGGCCAACAAGAAGGTCTACCAGATGGACCCGGGCAACAGCGACGAGGCCCTGCGCGAGGTGGGCATGGACATCGCCGAGGGCGCCGACATGGTCATGGTCAAGCCGGGCATGCCTTACCTGGACATCGTGCGCCGCGTGAAGGACACCTTCCGCGTGCCGACCTTCGCCTACCAGGTGAGCGGCGAGTACGCCATGATCAAGGCCGCCGCCCAGAACGGCTGGCTGGACCACGACGCCACCGTGCTCGAATCGCTGCTGGCCTTCAAGCGCGCGGGCGCCGACGGCGTGCTGACCTACTTCGCGCCGCTGGCCGCCGAGCTGCTGCGCCGCCGCTGAAAGGCCGCCCCCCGCCCTCGCCCGCCCCGGGCGATCGCGGGGTGCCCGTTCAGCCGGATTACGTCACACTGTCGCCCTGTTGTCACATTTGACCGTCCAGGACACCTGTTGTGCGCTTCTTCCTGATCAACGACCGCTTCCAGGAACTGCCCGGCTGGCCCGAGAAGCCACTGACCGAGGGCTTCCTGTGGGTGACCCTGGGCCGCCGTGAGTTCGAAGTGAACCTGGGCGATGTGCAGAGCCATCTGCAGCGCCTGGCCGGTGGCGCCCTGGTCGACCTGCACGTGGCCGACCTGCTCAACCCGCAACTGCCCTCGCAATTCGACTACACCTCGTGGTACGACCTGATGGTGTTCCGCCGGTTGGCCGCCGGGCCACGCACTGAGCGCATGTTCCTGGACGAATCCACCGGCACGGCCTCGACCGCGCGCCAGGCGCTGGCCTCGATCGACACCAGCCCGATGGGCATGGCCGTGTTCGACCGCCTGCTGCTGACGGTGCACCCGGCCGACTGCGCCGTGCACGAGTTCTTCGTCAACCGCATGCACCAGATGGCGCAGGGGCGCGAGAACGGCGTCGATCTGCGCGGCAGCGCCAGCCGCCTGCCGCCCAGCTCGGCCGACCTGATGCTGCGCATCGTCAACCACATGGTCGACAGCTACCTGGACCTGCGCCGCCTGCTCACGCGCCAGTTCGGTTACCTGCAGCAGGAACTGCTGGGCAGCCGCAGCAGCCGCTTCATCAACTGGCAGGCGCTGCTGGAATCGCGCAATGCGCTGCACCTGCTGGAGGACACCTGCGAGGACCAGCGCAGCGCCATCCAGGAATGGATCGACGCGCTGGACGAGTGGCCCACGCCGCCCGATCCGGGTGCGGCGCGCGAGCGCGAGGTGCTGCGCGTGCGCTCGCGTGATGTGCACGAGCACATCGAGCGCGTGCTGAGCCATGTGCGCCGGCTGGAAAGCTCAGCCGAGAGCGCGGTGCAGATGCACTTCTCGGCGCAGGGCAGCCGCACCAACGAGATCATGCGCACGCTGACGGTGCTGACCGCCATCTTCCTGCCGCTGAACCTGATCACCGGCATCTTCGGGATGAATTTCGACAGCATCCCGCTGATCCACAAGGCCATGGGCTTCTGGGTGGCCTGCATGCTGATGGCCGGCGTGGCCGTGGGCCTGGCCTGGCTGTTCTGGCGCAAGCGCTACCTGAGCGACAACGACTGAGGGCGCTCGGGCCCGAGGGCGTCAGCCCTTGGACTGGACCAGCTCGCGGGCCAGGCAGAGGTCATCCCAGGCCAGCGCCTTGTCGGCCGGGTTGCGCAGCAGGTAGGCCGGGTGGTAGGTGACGACCAGCGGCACGCCGTGGTAATCGTGCACTCGGCCGCGCAGGCGGCCGATGGGCTCGCTGGACTTGAGCAGCGACTGCACCGCGAAGCGCCCCATGGCCAGGATCAGGCGTGGCTGCACCAGCTCGACCTGGCGCAGCAGGTAGGGCTCGCACTGCGCGACTTCTTCGGGCAGCGGGTTGCGGTTGCCGGGCGGGCGGCACTTGATCACGTTGGCGATGTAGACCTGCTGCGCGGCATCGGCCTCCGAGCGGGTCAGGCCCACGGCGGTGAGCATGCGGTCGAGCAACTGCCCGGCGCGGCCGACGAAGGGCTCGCCGACGCGGTCCTCCTGCTCGCCGGGGGCCTCGCCCACCAGCATCCAGCGGGCGCTGGTGTTGCCCACGCCGAACACCGTCTTGCGGCGGCCCTTGCACAGGCCGCAGGCCTCGCAGCCGGAGACGGTGCCCTGCAGGGTGGCCCAGTCCATCGATTCGACGCCGGTGGGACGGGCGCCCAGGGGCACGGTGGTGGCGGCGGCGGGGCGTGCCGGCGACGCGGTCGTGCCACCGGCGCGCGACGGCGTCGTCACGGGGCGTGTGGCGGCGGATGGCGCCGGTACGCCGGCCACATCGCCGACGGTGGCCGTGCGCTGCGGCAGGATGTCCGTGATCGCGGACGCGGCGCTCACCATGGCGCTGGCGGCAGTCTCACGCGCGGCGGCAGCGGCCGGAGGCGATGCCTCGGCCTCGGGCTGCAGCGGCCAGAAGTGCTGCACCCCCATCTCGCGCAGCATCGCGACCTGGCGTTCGGACCAGCGGGCGGTCATGGCGTCACCTCGCGCTTCATCACCAGGGCATCCTCGCGGCCCTCGGCGGCGGGGTAGTACTGCTTGCGCAGGCCCACGTCCAGGTAACCCTGGCGGGCGTACAGCGCGCGGGCCCGGGCGTTGGTGGGCCGCACCTCCAGCCAGATCGCCTGCAGGTGGTGCTGGCGGCTCAGCTCGATCAGCAGCGCCAGGAAATGGCGCGCCAGCCCCTGGCTCTGCCAGGCGCGCGCCACGGCGATGTTCAGCAGGTGCAGCTCGTCCACGCCCAGCATGGCCACGCACACGCCGACCACCGCGCCCTCGGGCTCGCAGGCCACCTGCATCCAGTAGCCGCTGCCCAGCGAGGAGCGGTAGTTGTCCTCGGACCAGGCATGCGTCGGGTGGGCGCAGGCGTCCAGCTCCAGCGCGCGCACGGCGGGCACGTCGTCCAGGCCCATGGGGCGGATCACCAGGGAGGCCAGGCTCACGCGGCGCCTCCGGCCGGGGCCAGGGCGGCCTGGCGGCGTTCCTGCGTGGTCTGGGCGACCTTGTCGCGCACGTACAGTGGCAGGGCCAGGGCGGGGTCGAGCGTCTCGCCCCGCGACCAGGCGGCCAGCGCCAGCGCGGCCAGGGCCTCGCCCCGCGGCTGGGCCTCTGCCACGAAGGGGCCGATCAGGCCGGCCACGGCCTGCGGGTAGGCGGTGAGCGCGCTGCCGACGGCGCAGCGCACGGTGCCCGATTGCACCTGGGCGCGCAGGTGATCCAGCGGCCACAGCACGGGCGCGGTCGCCTGGATCCAGCCGGTGACCGGGTCCAGGCGGTAGGCCGACGCGTACACCTCGCTCATGCGCGCATCCTGCAGCACCCACAGCAGGGTATCGGGCGCGTCGGCCAGGGCTTGCGCCAGGGCCGGGCTGGTCTGCCGGGCGTTTTCGGCCACGGCCATCAGGGTGTCCAGCGCCAGCACGGGCTTGTCCAGGCCCAGCGCCAGGCCCTGCGCCACGGCGCAGGCGGTGCGCAGGCCGGTGAAGGCGCCCGGGCCACGGCCGAAGCCGATGGCGTCGATGTCCGCCCAGGCCAGGCCGGCTTGCGCGACCAGCGCCTGCAGGCCCGGCAGCGTCGTCGCGGACGAGCGCGCGCCGCCATCCAGCGCCCGCGCCTGCACGCGATCGGGCGTGGCCAGGGCCAGGTGCACGGTCTCGGTGGCCGTGTCCAGGACGATCAGGCGGGGGGATGCGGGCAGAGACATGGCCGCCAGTGTACCGAGTGCCGTGCGCGGCCTGCGCCGCCGCCCCGGCTCAGCCCTATGATGGAACGCATGTCTTCACGGTTTCCGCGGGCCATGTCCGCCCATGTCCCGCCCGGCCGACGGCCCCGGGGCGCCGCAACCCTTCTGGCCCGCTGGACGGCCCTGCTGCCGAGTGCCGCAGCACTGCTGGGTGGCCAGGT
Source organism: Candidatus Aquabacterium excrementipullorum (assembly GCA_019112875.1). Classification (GTDB taxonomy): domain Bacteria; phylum Pseudomonadota; class Gammaproteobacteria; order Burkholderiales; family Burkholderiaceae_C; genus Aquabacterium; species Aquabacterium excrementipullorum. The sequence continues at coordinate 72,373 of DXIO01000023.1, read as the reverse complement.
CCTTGCGCAACCCTTGCCGCCTCCTTTCACGGCAACCGGCACCGTCTCTTCGGCCGGCACGCCGCCATCGCTCCCGGAGCCCATCGCCCAGGCGCTGATCGACAGCGGCCTGCCGATCAGCGCCGTGTCCCTGTGGGTGCAGGGCGTGGACAGCGACCGCCCGCGCCTGGCCCTGCAGGGCGACACCCCCCGCCAGATGGCCTCGGTGATGAAGTTGCTGACCACGGGCGTGGCGCTGCGCACGCTGGGGCCGGCCTACCGATGGCACACCGCCGCCGCGCTGGACGGCCGCCTGGACGCCCAGGGCGTGCTGCGCGGCAATGTGCACCTCAAGGCCAGCGGCGACCCCTCGATGGACGCCATGCGCCTGGCCGAGGCCCTGCGCACCTGGCGGGCGGCCGGCCTGCGCGAGATCCGCGGCGACGTGGTCGTGGACCGCAGCCTGTTCGCCCTGCCCTCCTACGACGCGGCCGCCTTCGACGGCCAGCCCCTCAAGCCCTACAACGCCGGCGCCGACGCGTGGTTGCTGGCGCATGGCGCGGCCAGCCTGACCCTCCGACCCGACCCGGCCAGCCCGGGCGGCGTGCGCGTGGGCCTGAATCCCCCGCTGGCGGGCGTGGCCCTGGACGCCCGCCTCACGCTGGACCGCCAATCCCCCTGCGGCGACTGGCGCGAGGCCCTGCAGCTGAGCATCGACCCCGCCCCCGCCAGCCGCCGCACCGTGCACCTGCGGGGCCGCTACCCCGCGGCCTGCCAGGACCAGGCCTGGCCCTTGCGCTGGCCTCAGGCCACCGAAGGAGAGCACAGCGCGCGCGTGTTCGAGGCCGCCTGGCAAGAGGCGGGCGGACGCCTGCGTGGCCAGGTGCGCGACGGTGCCTGGCCCGCCTCGCCCACACCCTGGCTGGACTGGGTGTCGCCGCCGCTGGCAGAAGTCGTGCGCGACATCAACAAGTTCAGCAACAACGTGATGGCCCGCCAACTGTTCCTGACCCTGGGGCTGGACCCCGAGACAGGCCATGCCACGCTGGAAGGGGCCCGTACCCAGGTGACGGCGCATGTGCGCGAGGCCACCCGCCAGAACGCCTCCGCCAATCCCTGTGAAGGCAACGCCCTGCAGATGGACAACGGCTCGGGCCTGTCCCGCGTGGAGGTGGCCACCGCCCACTGCATGGCCCGCTGGGTGCAGGTGATGTGGGCCGATCCGATGATGCCGGAGTGGTTGGCCTCGCTGCCGGTGGCCGGCGTGGACGGCACCGCGCGCCGCATGGCCGCCGGGACCGGGCGGGCGCACCTCAAGACCGGCTCGCTGGAGGGAGCGGCCTCCATCGCCGGGGTGGTCCAGGACGACAAGGGCCGGCGCTGGGTGGTGGTGGCCGTGGTCAACGATCCGCGCGCCGGCGGGGCGCGGGGCGTGCTGCAGGCCACGGTGGGCTGGGCCGCGTCGGGCGCCCCCTGAACGAACCATCCCGGCGCCCGGCCGGGATGGTTCGTTCAGGCGATCAGGGGCTGATCAGAACGGGTTGTCGTCTGCCCGGGAGTAGGCCAGCGAGCCCAGGTAGGCGTGCGCGCCCGGCGACAGGTGGACCTCGTCGGACCAGAAGTAGGTGCTGGCCGAGTTCGTGATCGTGTACGAGTTGCAGTACAGCAGCGCATCGCCGCCATACAGCGGTGCCGTGCGCGCACCGCTGGTCGCCGTGCCATCAGGCTTGTAGACAGAGGTGGTCTGGCAAACCGACGACACCATCTCCGTGAAGCCGTAGTTGGTCGGCGAATCGTGGATGTAGCGGGTGTAATCGTAGAAGTTGACCAGGCCGATCTTGGTGCCATCGTTGGTGATGGTGTTCAGGATGCCGTTGTTGAAGGCCAGGACCAGCGCTGCCAGGTTCGTGGCCGCGCTGCTGCCATCGGGAAGCGCGGGATCGGCGATACCCAGAGGGCTTACGCCCAGGTCGGGCAGCTTGACGACCAGCACGCGGGCACCCGTCTTGATGACATCGTTGACGATGGCGGCCAGCGCGGCGCCTTGCGCCGTCATGCGGCTCTTGGCCGAATCCAGCGTGAGCGTGCCGGCCCTGATCTCGGCGTAGGCATTGAGCACGTCGTTCTGGCCGGCCATCACCGTGACCAGTGTGTTGCTGTCGAGCTCGCCGCGGTGGGCGGACACCTGCGTCGCCGTGGACGTGACCGTGGCCGCGTTTTCAGCGTACGTGACCGCGCCCGAATAGGTCTCGGAGGGGCATTGCGTCTTGTAGCCCAGGCCATAGCTGTTGGCCAGGATCTGGTTCCACAGGCGGTTGCTGGCGCAGTAGTAGGTGTAGGTGTAGGTGACGGGCTGCGTGCCGCTGGACGAGTTCGTGTAGAGCGTGGTCAGGTTGAAATCCTGCACCACTTGGTAATAGGAGCTGGTGGCGGTGAGGCTGCCTGCCAGGGTGTTGGACACCGCGCTGCCGACAGCGGGAAAGTCGATCCAGGCCGTCTGGGTGCTGGCCACCGTGAGACCGGACGGATCTGCCCCCACCTTCGCGATGCCGATGTCGTTGACGCCGTACTTGAAGCCCTTGATGGTGGTGACGGTGCCGTTGCCACCGACGTTCACTTCCACCAGCGCGCTGTTCTCGTCGCCGAAGGACACGATCTTGGTCGGCTTGAACTTCTTGACCTGGTCACCGCCACCGCAGGCGGTCAGCAGCACGGCCGTGGCCGCGATGGACGTGACCACGCCGACCCGTGCCAGGCGGCGCCAGGCGGGCAAAGATTTGTGAACTTGAACGGTACCGGCGATCGTCATGAACTCTCCACAGGGGGCCTTGCCCCGAACAGGCGGCGCAACCGCCTCCAAAACGCAGACCCGAAGCATACAGGCAGTGCAATCACGCGGCGGCAGCACGGCCAAGCCGGTCGCGCACGCCGTCCCAGGCGGTATCCGGTGGCGGCGCCTCCACCCAGATCTGCTCGACGCCGAGCGCATCCATGTCGCGCAGGTCGGCGAACAGGTCGTGCGCGGCGGTGGCGGCCTGGACCGGCATCACCTTGAAGACGACGCCGGGCTGCCCGACCCGGTGGGCCCAGGCGGTGCGCGAGTACACGGCCACGCGCGGCACCGGGTGCTGGCCCACCATCAGCACGGGGATCAGGTCGTCGAGCGCGCGCACCAGGGCGCTGCCGTCCATCAGGTGCACCTTGGCACGCGGCGCGTAATGCGCCAGCAGGGTGCCCGAGGCCCGTGGCGCGTCAGGATCAGGCGCCTCGGGACGGGACCAGGCGATGGGCTCGCCGGCCACCTCGGCCAGCTCGTCCCGCGTGAGGCTCCCCGGGCGCAGCAACACCGGCGCACCGCGCGAGCAATCGACGATGGCCGATTCGATGCCGACCTCGCAGGGGCCGCCATCGAGCACCAGCAGGTCGTCTTCGGCGAACTCGCTTTCAACGTGCTCCGCTCGCGTGGGGCTGACACGGCCGAATCGGTTGGCGCTGGGCGCGGACACGCCGGGCACGCCCAAGGCCAGCGCCGCGCGCAGCAGGGCCACCGCCACGGGGTGGTCCGGGCAGCGCAGGCCGATGGTGTCCTGCCCACCCGCAGAGGCTTTGCCCACGCCCTCGCGGCGCGGCACGATCACCGTGAGCGGGCCGGGCCAGAAGCGCGCCATCAGGCGGCGCGCCACGGGCGGCAGCTCGGCCGCGAAGGCTTCGGCGGCCTGCGCATCGGCCACATGCACGATCAGCGGGTGGTCGCTGGGCCGGCCCTTGGCCGCGAAGATGCGGGCCACGGCGGCGTCGTCATCGGCACGGGCGCCCAGGCCGTAGACCGTCTCGGTGGGCAGGGCCACGAGCTGCCCGTCGGCCAGGCGCTGCGCCGCCCGGCGAATGGCGTCGGGCTGCGTGGCGGGGTCCAGGCGGGTGGGATGGCTCATGCTCAGTCCGGCCTCAGAACGGCGCGATGCCCAGGATGGCGGCGGCCTTGAGCGCCGTGGCGTGCGCGGCCTCGGGCGTGGCGCCCGTCACCGTCAGGTGGCCCATCTTGCGGGCCTTGCGCGCTTCGGTCTTGCCATACAGGTGCAGGTGCGTGCCGGACAGCGCCAGCACGGCCGCCCAGTCCGGCTCTGTCTGCGTGGTGCTGCCACCGTGGAACCACAGGTCGCCCAGCAGGTTCAACATCAGGCAGGGGCTGTGCAGCACGGGCTCGACCAGCGGCAGGTTGGCCATGGCGCGCACCTGCATCTCGAACTGCGACACGTCGCAGGCGTCGATGGTGTGGTGGCCGGAGTTGTGCGGGCGCGGCGCCATTTCGTTGGCGACGATGCGGCCGTCCTGCAGCACGAAGAACTCGACGCACAGCACGCCCACGTAATCCAGCGAGGCGGCGATGCGGCGGGCCGATTCGACGGCCTGCACGGCCACGGCGCCACTCACGCCGGGCGCAGGCACCGTGGTCACGGCCAGGATGCCGTCGCGGTGCAGGTTGTGCTGCACCGGGAAGTTCACGACATCGCCGTTGCGGCCACGGGCCACCAGCACGCTGACCTCGAAGGCCAGCGGCAGCATCTTCTCGAGCACGCAGGGCACGCGCTTCAGGTCACCCCACGCGGCGATCAATTCGGCGCGGGTCTTCACGCGCACCTGGCCCTTGCCGTCGTAGCCCAGGCGGGCGGTTTTCAGGATGCCGGGCAGCAGGTCGTCGGGCACCGCGTCGAGCTGGGCCTGCGTCTCGATCACGGCGTGGGGCGCGCAGGGCACGCCGCAGCCGGTGAAGTGGGCCTTCTCGCGGGCGCGGTCCTGGCACACGGCCACGGCGGCACCGGCGGGCGCCACGGGCAGCGTGGCGGCCAGCGTGTCCAGCGCCTGGGCGGGCACGTTCTCGAACTCGGTGGTGATGGCGTTCGACAGGCGGGCCATCTCGGCCAGGCCGGCCGCATCCAGGTAATCGGCTTTCACATGGTGGTGCGACACCAGGCCGGCCGGGCTGGTCGGGTCGGCATCGAGCACGGCCGTGCGGTAGCCCATGGCCTGCGCGGCGTGCACGAACATGCGCCCCAGCTGGCCACCGCCCAGCACGCCCAGTGTGGCGCCGGGCAGGATCACGTCGTTGGCAGAAGCTTGGCTCATGGCTTGGGCTTGTCCAGCGTCAGATCGGCGCTCATGGCGCGGGCGGCCTCGGTCTGGCGCGCGCGGAAGGCATCGAGCTGGTCGCGCAGCGTGGGGTTGTCGTGCGCCAGCATGGCCACGGCGAACAGGGCCGCGTTGGCCGCGCCGGCCGTGCCGATGGCGAAGGTGGCCACGGGCACGCCCTTGGGCATCTGCACGATGGAATGCAGCGAATCCACGCCCTGCAGATGGCGCGAGGGCACGGGCACGCCCAGCACGGGCACCGGCGTCTTGGCGGCCAGCATCCCGGGCAGGTGGGCGGCACCGCCGGCGCCGGCGATGATGGCGCGCAGGCCACGGGCTCGGGCCTGCTCGGCGTAGGCGAAGAGTTCGTCGGGCATGCGGTGGGCGGAAACCACCTGCGCCTCGAAGGGGACCGAGAACTCGGTCAGAATCTCGGCGGCGAGGCGCATCACGTCCCAGTCACTGCTGGAACCCATCACCACACCGATCAAGGGCGTTGCGCTGTTCACTGCAGGCTCCTGTTCAGACATCGGACAAAAACCAGATTTTAGGCGCTAGGCCCCGAAGGCGCCCGAACCCGCTCACACCATGATCGACATCACGCTCGAAAATTTCGAAACCGACCTGCTGGCCACCTCGGCGCAGGTGCCCGTCCTGCTCGACATCTGGGCGCCCTGGTGCGGCCCGTGCAAGACGCTCGGCCCGGTGCTCGAACGCCTGGAAGAAGCCTATGGCGGCCGATTCATCCTGGCCAAGCTCAATGCCGACGAGCAGCCCGAGATCGCCGGGCAGCTTTCGCAGATGTTCGGCGTGCGCTCCATTCCCTTCTGCGTGATGTTCACGGGTGGCCAGCCGGTCGACGGCTTCGTGGGCGCGCTGCCCGAGGCGCAGATCCGCGAGTTCCTGGCCAAGCACGTGCCCGGCGAGGACGAACTGGAAGCCGAGGCCGAAGCGCAAGAAGCCGAGCAACTTGCCGCCGACGGCCAGGTCGATGACGCCATCGCCCGCCTGCAGGATGCGATCGCCAAGGACCCGGCCAACGACGAAGCCCGTTTCGAGCTGATCAAGCTGCTGCTGGCCGAAGGCGCGGCCGACGAGGCCCAGGCCGTGTACGAGCCCATCGCCCCGCGCGCCACCGGCCCGCTGGCCGAGCAGCGCGTGGCCGCCTTCGGCCGCTACATCGAGGCGCTGCAGAAAGCCCGCCAGGGCCGCAGCCCCAGCGAGCTGGCCGAGGCCATCGCCGCCAACAAGCGCGATTTCGCGGCCCGCTTCGAGCTGGCGCAGATCTTCTTCGCCGCCGGCCAGTTCACCCAGGCCATGGACGAGCTGCTGGAGATCATCATGCGCGACAAGGCCTGGCAGGACGAGGCCGCGCGCAAGACCTATGTCGCCATCCTCGAGGTGATGACCAAGCCCCAGCCCAAGCAGGCGCCGGCCGGCAAGCCCGTGGCCGGTGCGCCCGGCGCGGCTGAAAAACCCAAGCTGGAGATCGCCGGCAAGGTGGAGGTGGCCGCCGCCGATCCGGTGATCGACCAGTACCGCCGCAAGCTCAGCATGGCGCTGTTCTGAGCATGCTCGACAACGCCCCGCCCGCCAGCATCCGCACCGTCGACGTGCCGGTCGGCCCGGCCGTCGATGGCGTGGCGCCGTGGCTGGCCTGCCGCGTTGCGGGCCGCATGGAAGATCCGGACACGCCGCTGCTGCTTTTCCTGCACGGCTTCCCGGAGGCGGCCTTCGTGTGGGACGGCATGCTGGCCCACTTCGGCCGCGACTACCGCTGCGTGGCGCCCAACCTGCGCGGCTACGAAGGCTCCTACGCCCCGGCCGACGTGGCCGCCTACCGCCCCAAGCTGATCGTGCAGGATCTGGCCGCGCTGATCCAGGCCTTCGGTGGCCACGCCCACGCCGTGATCGCGCACGACTGGGGCGGCGCGCTGGCCTGGGGCCTGGCGGCTGCGGCGCCGCAGTTGCTCGGCAAGCTGATCGCGCTGAACGCCACGCACCCCGCGCCCTTCCTCAAGGCCCTGCGCGACGACCCGGCCCAGCAGGCCGCCAGCAGCTACATCAACCTGCTGCGCGAACCCGGCGTCGAGGCCCGCCTGGCGCTTGATGATTTCGCGCTGATGTGGACCTTCTTCGAGCGCTTCGGCGGCGCCGGCTGGCTCACGCCCGCGCTGCGCGAGCGCTACCGCCAGGCCTGGTCGGCCACACCCGCCAGCGTGCCTGGCCAGCCCGCCGCCAGCTCACCGCTGACCGGACCGGTCAACTACTACCGCGCCTCGCCGCTGCACCCGCCCACCTCGCCCGACGACCCGATCCACACTCTGCAGTTGCCCGACGCGCTGCTCTATGTGCACGTGCCCACCCGCATCATCTGGGGCGAGGCCGACACCGCCCTGCCACCCAGCCTGCTCGACGGCCTGGAGGCCTGGGTGCCCGACCTGCGGATCGCACGCCTGCCCGGGCTGACCCACTGGCTGCTGCACGAGGACCCGGTGGCCGTGGCACGTGAACTGGAGTCCGCCCTGCGGAACTGAGGCGGCGCTACACTGGGTGTCATATGCCGTCCAACACCACACCGCCAGTGCCTGTCCTGCCCCTGATCTCGGCCGCCGAACTGGCCGATCTGCTCAAGGCCCCAGGCGACACGGACGTGCTGGTGCTGGACTGCCGCTTCAGCCTGACCAACCCGCTCGGCGGCGAGCAGGCCTATGCGCAGGGCCACATCCCCGGCGCCATCTACGCCCACCTCGACAGCGATCTTTCCGGCCCCAAGACCGGCCAGAACGGCCGCCACCCCCTGCCCACGCATGGCGGCTTCCAGGCCACCTTGCGGCGCTGGGGTGTGAGGCGCACCACCCGCGTGGTCGCCTACGACGACAGCGGCGGCATGTTCGCCGCCCGCGCCTGGTGGATGCTTCGCTGGGCCGGCCATGAGGCCGTGCAGGTGCTCGATGGCAGCTGGGTGGCCTGGCGCGCCCTGCACAACGCCGATCCGGCGCTGGCGCCCGTCACCACCGAGACGGGCTCGCGCACGCCCTCCGACATCGTGCTGAGCCTGCACGCGGACCACGTCGTCAGCACCCAGCAGGTGCTCGACAGCCTGGTCTACGCCACGCCGGAGATCCACCTGCTGGACGCCCGCGCGCCCGACCGCTTCCGCGGCGAGAACGAAACGCTGGACCCGGTCGGCGGCCACATCCCAGGTGCCGTGAACCGCTTCTTCCAGCTCAACCTGGGCCCGGAAGGCGCCTTCAAGCCAGCCGACCAGCTGCGCAGCGAGTTCACCGCGCTGCTGGGCCGTCACCCGCTGGACACGGTGGTGCACCAGTGCGGCTCGGGCGTGACGGCCTGCCACAACCTGCTGGCGATGGAAGTCGCGGGCCTGCACGGCACGCGGCTGTACGCCGGCTCGTGGAGTGCCTGGTGCGCCGATCCGGATCGGCCGGTGGCGCGCGGCGCCTGATCAGTTCAGATCAGCGTTGTTGATCAGCGCTTGGCGCCTGCCAGCGCTTCGTCCACCAGTTCGATCCAGTGCTTGACCGGCGTGCGCATCGCGCCCTGCAGGAGCGTGATGCACCCGATGTTGGCACTGGCCACCACCGGGCTGCCGGCGGCCTCCAGCGCGGCCACCTTGGCCTCGCGCAGGGGGGCCGACAACTCCGGCTGCAGCAGGCTGTAGGCCCCGCCCGCGCCGCAGCACTGGTGGCTGTCCGTGCGCGCGAGGCGCACGTCGAAACCCAGCTCGCGCAGCCCTGATTCGACCGGGCCAGGGCGCGCGGCCGCGCTCAGCTTGAGCGCATGGCTGAAGCTGCAGGGCGGATGGAACGTCAGCTCGCCCAGGTTCTTCGCCTCGCCCGGGCGCTGGCGCAAGGCGCGCTTGAGCGTCGGCAGCCACTGGGGCAGCAGCTCGGCCGGGTCCTTCACCAGCGCCACGACACGCCGGGCCTTGTCGGCATAGGCCGGATCCTCGGCCAGCAGGCTGTCGTAATCCTTGACCCAGGCGCCACAGCCCGAGGCGTTGACGACGATGGCCTCGGCCGGTGTATCGCCCTGCAGGTAGGGCCACCACGCGTCGATGTTGCGGCGGGCCTGCGCGCGGGCGCCATCTTCATCGCCCAGGTGGCCCTTGAGCGCGCCGCAGCAGCCGGCGCCGCGCACCGGCACGGCGCGCACGCCGACGGCATCGAGCACGCGGGCCGTGGCCACGTCGATGTGCGGGCGCAGATGAGGCTGCACGCAGCCCTGCGGCATCAGCACGCGGCGGGTGTGCAGCTGGCGCCTGGCATCAGGCCAGGCGCCGGGCGCCAGGGCCGGCGCGGTGGGCACCTGGGCCGCCAGTGCGGCCGGCAGCAACGGGCGCAAGGCCCGGCCCAGCGCCAGCGCGGGGCCGAACAGGCGCGAGGGCACGAGCGTGCGCAGGCCCCAGCGGCGCAGGCGCAGCGACAGCGGGCGGTGCACCTGGCGGTCCACCACGGCCTGGCCCACGGCCAGCAGCTCGTGGTACTGCACGCCCGAGGGGCAGGTGCTCTCGCAATGGCGGCAGCCGATGCAGCGGTCCAGGTGCGCCTGCGTGGTGCGCGTGGGCTCGTGGCCCTCGAACACCTGCTTCATCAGGTAGATGCGGCCGCGCGGGCCATCGAGCTCGTTGCCGGTGACGCGGTACGTGGGGCAGGTGGCGTTGCAGAAGCCGCAGTGCACGCAGCTGCGCAGCACCGCATCGGCGCGGCGGCCTTCGTCGCTCTGCTGGAACTCGGGGGACAGTCGGGTCTGCATGCGGGCTTGTTGTTGTGGCTGTAGCCGGTGGGGGCGGCTGTGGGCGAGCAGTTCGTCGGCGCCGGTCAGCCGCTGGCGCGAGGCCACAGGCGGCCGGTGTCGAACACGCCATCGGGGTCGAAGGCCTGCTGCACCTGGCGATGCAGGCGCTTGAGCACGGGCGGCAGCACCACCGGCTGGGGCACGGTGCTGACCCAGGCCAGCGCATGGCCCCCGGCGCGCGCGGCGGCCTCGTGCACCAGCGCGGCGGGCGCCGAGGTGCACAGCCAGCGCTGCGCGCCGAACCATTCGATCAGGGTTTCGCCGGGCAGGGCCAGCGGCTTGCTGGTGGCCGGCACCGACAGGCGCCACAGCGTCGCGCCCGAGGTCTTGCCCGACAGCACCAGCGTGCGGGCGCGAGTGAAGAACTCGTCGTGGTGATCGCGCAGGCCGGTCCAGAAGCTGTCGGCCATGGCGGTGGGCACGATGTCGCCGCCCGCCTCGGGCATCAAGCGCTGCACGGCGGCGGTCAAGGCGGCTTCGGCGCCGCGCAGGCGCACCACCAGCAGGCCGTCCCACCAGGCGGAGGCGTCCAGCGGCAGCGGCTGGCCGGCCCACTGGTTGATCAGCAGGATGCCCTGCTCCTGCGTGCATTCGAAGCGCAGCGTGCATTCGGCCACCGGACGCGGCATCACCTTGAGCGTGACCTCGGTCAGTGCGCCCAAGGTGCCCATGGAACCGGCCATCAGGCGGGCCAGGTCGAAGCCGGCCACGTTCTTCATCACCGAACCGCCGAAGCGCAGCCATTGCGCGCGGCCGTTGAGCATGCGCACGCCCAGCACATGATCCCGCACGGCACCGCGCGAGGCGCGCGCCGGGCCGCTGAAGCCCGAAGCCACCACCCCGCCCAGCGTGCCACCGCCCGGCATCAGGCTCCAGCGCGGCGGCTCGAAGGGCAGGTACTGGCCGCGCCGGGCCAACTCGGCCTCGACCTCGGCCAACGGCGTGCCGGCCAGCGCGGTGATCACCAGTTCGCTGGGCTCGTAGGCGACGATGCCGGTGCATTCGCGCGTGTCCAGCACCTCGCCCAGGGCGATGTCGCCGATGCCATCCTTGCTGCCCAGGCCGCGCACGCGCAGCACGGCGCGGCGCTCGCGGGCCTCGCGCACCTGGTCCTGCAGGCGCTGCACCTCGGGCGGCAATGCCACCGGCGCCAGGGCCTGATCGGCCACGGCGGACGGCGGGGGATGGTCGAGGGCGCTCGTCATGGTTGCAAGCATAGCGCTACCATGGCCCCATGAAAGTCGCCGCCCTGCAGATGGTGTCCACGCCCGACGTGGATCAGAACCTCGCCACCGCCCGCCGCCTGATCGCCCAGGCGGCCCAGGCCGGCGCCGAGCTGGTCGCGCTGCCCGAGTACTTCTGCCTGATGGGCCTGCGTGATGGCGACAAGCTGCAAATTGCTGAAGATCCGGCCGAAGACCTGGCCGGCGACGCCTTGAGCAGCGCCAGCACGCCCATCCAGACCGCGCTGGCCCAGGCAGCGCGCGAACACGGCGTGTGGGTGATCGGCGGCACCCTGCCCTTGCGCAGCCCCAAGGCCGACCGCGTCTACAACACGCTGATGGTCTACGGCCCGCAAGGCCAGACCGTGGCGCGCTACGACAAGATCCACCTGTTCTGCTTCGACGATGGCGAGCGCCGCTACGACGAGGCCGCCACGCTCACGCCGGGCGACACGCCCGTGGCCTTCAGCTTGACCGATCGCGCCGGGCAGGCCTGGCGCGTGGGCCTGGGCATCTGCTACGACCTGCGCTTTCCGGAGCTGTTCCGCCGGCTCACGCGCGAGGCGCCCTGCGATCTGATCGTGCTGCCCGCCGCCTTCACCTACACCACGGGCCAGGCGCACTGGGAGTTGCTGCTGCGCACCCGTGCGGTCGAAAACCTGTGCCACGTGCTGGCGCCCGCCCAGGGCGGCACGCACGCCAGCGGGCGGCGCACCTTCGGGCATTCGATCGCGATCGATCCGTGGGGCCAGGTGCTGGCCGTGCAAGGCGAAGGCGAAGGCGTGGTGCTGGCCACGCTCGACCGCGAACGCCAGGCCACGCTGCGGGCGCAACTGCCAGCGCTGGACCACCGGCTGCTGGGCTGATCAGGCCTCATCAGGGCTGAGCGCGTCAATCCCGCAGGCAGGCGAAGCCCTGCACCTTGTCCGACAGCGGGTGCACCGCCACCAACTGGCACTGCCGCAAGGACTGCAGCACCGCGTAGATCGTCGACAGGCTCATCGGCTGGCGGCGCAGTTGCATTTGCAGGTAGAGGTCATTGGCCGCCAGCACGCGGCCCGGCGTCTCCCACAGCAGGCCCAGCACCAGCAGGCGCGGATGCGTCACGCGCACACCGGCCCGCTTGAGCAGGCGGGGCAGATCGGGCTCGGGGTGGAGCAGGGCCGCCGGCGCTGGCGATGCCACGGCGATGTCGACCAGGCTCACGCCGCCTCCGCGCGGGCCACGCCATCGGTGACGGCGTCTGCCACCAACTGGCCGCTCTCCAGCCGCACCAGACGATCGCCCAGATGGAAATAGCGGTCATCGTGCGAGATCACCAGCACGGTCTTGCCCTGGGCGCGCAGCTCGGGCAGCACTTCCTTGTAGAAGACTTCCTTGAAGGCCGGGTCCTGGTCGGCGGCCCATTCGTCGAAGACCAGGAAGGGGCGATCCTCCAGACGCGCGGCCACCAGGGCCAGGCGCTTGCGCTGGCCTTGCGACAGGGCCTGCGTGGTGAAGGCACCGTCCTTGACCTGCACCTTGTGCTGCAGGTGCAGGCGCTCGATCAGGCCATTGCCCTGGGCATCCAGCGCGGGGTTGGCCGATTCCAGCAGGCGGTCGAACAGGTGGAAATCGGAGAACACGGCCGAGAAGATCTGGCGGTACTGGTCGCGGTTGCCGTCATCGACCGGCTGTCCGTTGAGCAGGATGCGGCCATGCTCCGGCGCGTACAGCCCGGTGATCAACTTGGCCAGCGTGGTCTTGCCACTGCCATTGCCGCCCACCAGAAAGACGATCTCGCCCGGTGCGAAATGCAGGTCGATCGGCCCGAGGGTGAAGACCTCGTTGCGCTGCTCGTGGTGGTAGCTGTGGCGCACGCCCTGCAGCGACAGCTGATGGAAAGGGGTTGGCGTGCTGGCGGCGGGCGCCGTGGCCTCCGGGCTCTGCAGGGCCTTCGTGATCTCCTCGATGCGGTTCGAGGCCGAGCGCGCCAGGTTGGCGTGCGGGATGTTGACCAGCAGCCCTTCCAGCGGCGGCACCATGTAGACGAAGACCAGCGCGAAGCCCGTCATCACGCGCGTGCGCTCGGGCACATCGCCCACCAGCGCGAACAGCACCAGGCCGATGAACGCGTAGATCAGGAAGTGCCCCCAGCTGGTGGACGCCACGAAGATGGACATGCCCACGGCACGCTCGCGGCGCACCGTCTCGATCGACTCGCCCAGCACCTCGTCAGTGAAGGCGCCGCGCTTGCGGCGGTTCAGACGCAGTTCCTTCGCACCGTCGGTGATGGCGCGGAAGTGGCCGAACAATTGATCCTGCTCGCGCGCGGCCACGTTGAGGTGGCGGATGGCGCGCAGGTGCGCGAGGTGGTAGCCCACAGAGCCCAGGCCGATCACCACGATGGCGATCAGGAACACCTGCCAAGACAGCAGCGCCAGATAGACCAGGCAGCCGACCACGATCACGGCGTTGGTCAGGATGGTGGGCATGCTGACGAAGAACTGCGCCACGCTGGCGGCGTGCTCGGCCAGCGCCGACTGCACGCGCGCGGCACCCACCTGCTCCAGTTGCCGGAAGCCCGCCGCGTTGGCGCGCTCGGCGATGTGGCGGCGCAGGTCGGCGTTGGCGCTCTGGCGCAGGTGCTCGAACAGCACCGAGGCAGCCATGCGGCTGAGCATAGCGCCCACGGCCACGGCCGCGAACTGCCAGGCCAGTGTCGATCGGGCGGCGCCGTCGGCCGTGAGTGCCGTGTTGATCTGGGCCACCAGCAGCACGCCGCACACGCCAGCCAGCGCGCTGGCCACGCAGGCGGCCAGCAGGCGTCCACGGGATTGTTGGATCAGGAAGGACAGCACGAGCACCTCGCCGTTGAATACGCGCCGCCCACGCGGCCCACCGGAACAAGACGAAGCAGGTGGCCGGATGTTTAGCGGAGCCGGCCTGAACGGCTTCGGGCGCCCCGACTAAACAAGCCGAGTGCTGGATCGTCATGTGGGGACGGCCATTCACCCAGCAGCCCGACGCATGCCTTCCAGCCCGGTCCACACGCCTTTCACCTCCCGCCCCGACGGCCACCCGCTGACCGTGTCGCAGGACGGGCCGACCTTGACCGTCCGGAATCAGGCGGGCACGGCCACGGTCTGGTCGCTCGAATCACGCGATGGCGGCTGGACGCTCTCGCCCCGCGCGCCCTGGACCGCCTCGGTGGCGCAACCCACCACAGACGATGCACGCTCCCTGCTGACCGCGCTTGACGCCATCTTCTCCACGCAACCCGACATCGCCACGGTCAAACTGCCGATCCCTGCGGCGCAGGTGCCCACGCATTGGCTGGCCAGCGGCCTGCTGCACGCATCGCCCACCGGCTTGACAGCCCACCGCGCCACCTACTGGCAACACCCGCTGCTTTGGCAAAGCGCGTCCACCACGCCCTTCGCACAACGCCACGTCATCACCGACGGCCGCCGCCACCCGCTGCGCCCACCCAAGCCCATGGGCGAGGTCTACCGCCGCCACATCCCCTGGCTGGGCCTGGATTTCAGCCTGCGTGCGCTGCGATCCGATCACGACCTGCCCCACCTGCACCGCTGGATGAACGACCCCGTGGTCGCACATTTTTGGCAGGAGCAAGGCAGCCTCGACCAGCACCGCGCCTACATCGAAAAGATCACCGTCGATCCGCACACCACCGCCCTGATCGGCTGCTTCGGCAACCAGCCCTGCCTGTACGTCGAGGCCTACTGGGCGCGCGAGGACCGCATCGCGCCCTTCTACGACGCGCAGGATTTCGACCGCGGCTGGCACGTGCTGGTGGGCGAGCCCGCCTGGCGCGGCCGGCCCTTCGTCACCGCGTGGATGCCCTCGGTGTCGCACCACCTCTTCCTGGACGACCCGCGCACCCAGCGCCTGGTGATCGAGCCGCGCGCCGACAACGACAAGATGATCCGCAACCTGGGGCTGTGCGGTTATGCCCACCTCAAGCATTTCGATTTCCCGCACAAGCGGGCCCTGCTGGGCATGCTGCTGCGTGAGCGCTTCTTCGATGAAGCGCTGTGGCACCCACGCGGCCCGGCCCTCACCTCATCACAAGACCGTCACTGAGGACTTCCGCATGCACATCCATGACCTGATCGGCATCGGCTTCGGCCCCTCCAACCTGGCACTGGCCATCGCGCTGCAAGAGCAGGCCGCGCAAGGCGGCGCGCCCGTGGACGCCCTGTTCATCGAGAAGCAACCCCGGTTCGCGTGGCACCCCAACATGCTGCTGGACCACGCGCACATGCAGATCTCCTTCCTGAAGGACCTGGCCACGCTGCGCAACCCCGCCAGCCCCTACACCTTCCTGAACTACCTGCACGCCAAGCACCGCCTGCAGGATTTCATCAACCTCAAGACCTTCTACCCCAGCCGCCACGAGTTCAACGACTACCTGTCGTGGGCCGCCAGCCACTTCAGTGAGCAATGCGCCTATGGCGAAGAAGTGCTGTCGGTGCTGCCCGAGATGCAGGGCGACAAGGTCTCGCTGCTGCGCGTGCGCTCGCACCATCCGGAGCATGGCGTGCGCGAGCGACTCACCCGCGCCCTGGTGGTGAGCGTGGGCGGCGCGGCCAACGTGCCCACGCCCTTCGCCGCGTTCAAGGGTGATCCGCGCATCTTCCACTCCAGCCGCTACCTGGGCGCGATGGCGCAACAGCACCAGCCACGCCGCATGGCCGTGATCGGCGCGGGGCAGAGCGCCTCCGAGATCTTCCTGGACCTGCACAACCGCGGCGGCATCGACGTGGACCTGGTCATGCGCGCGCGCTCGATCAAGCCATCGGACGACAGTCCTTTCGTCAACGAGATCTTCAACCCCGAGTTCACCGACTACGTCTACAGCCAGCCCACGCAGGCCCGCGCCGCGCTGATCGACGAGTTCATGAACACCAACTACGCCGCGCCCGACCTGGCCCTGATCGAACAGATCTACCAGGTGTTCTACCGGCAGAAGGTCGGCTCGCCTCAGACGCACCGCTTCCTGCGCCGGCACGAGGTGGAACACGTGGCCGAAACCCGCGACGGCCTGACCCTGCGCCTGCACGACCTGGACACGGGCACCACCAGCACCGCCAGCTACGACGCCATCGTGCTGGCCACCGGCTACGTGCGCGACATGCACCACGCGCTGCTCGAACCGCTGGCATCGCACCTGGGCGACATCGACGTGGCGCGCGACTACCGCGTGCAGACCGACGAGCGCTTCGGCCCGGCCATCTTCCTGCAAGGCTGCTGCGAACTCACCCACGGCCTGAGCGACACGCTGCTGTCGATCACCTCGGTGCGCACCGGCGAGATCGTCGGCGCCCTCACGCCCTGGCTGGACGCGAACCGGCAGGCCCACAGCCACCGCCACCTGGCCGTCGCCTTCTGACCATGCCGCTGCACCCTGACCTCGAAGCCTTCCTGGAACTGGCCGAACTGGGCCGCGAGCAAGGCCGCCCGGCCCTGCACGAACTGCCGCCCACCGAAGCCCGCGTGCAGTACGACGCCACCGCGCGGATGCTGGAGGGCGATCCGGTCGAGGTCGACCAGGTGCGGGATTTGGGCATTCCCTGCCGCGACGGGCACGCCATCGAGGCGCGCCTGTACCGGCCCGCCGGCCTGCCCACGCCAGCGCCCGTGCTGCTGTACTTCCACGGCGGCGGCTACTGCGTGGGCGGGCTCGATTCGCACGACGCGCTGTGCCGCGCGCTGGCCGAGCTGACGCCTTGCGCAGTGCTGTCGGTGGCCTACCGCCTGGCGCCCGAACACCGCTTCCCGACGGCTGTTGACGATGCCCGCGACAGCCACGACTGGCTGCGCCGCGAGGCCACCGCGCTGGGTCTGGACACGCAACGCCTGGCCGTCGGCGGCGACAGCGCCGGCGCCACGCTGGCCACCACCTTGTGCATCGCACTGCGCGACGAGCACGCCGCCTTGCCCAGCGCCCAGGTGCTGCTCTACCCCTGCACGGCCGCTCAACAGGATTCGCCGTCGCACCAGGCGCACGGCCACGGCCTGCTGCTCGAAAGCGACACGCTGCAATGGATGTTCGACAACTACCTGCGCAGCCCAGACGACCGCCAGGACTGGCGCTTCGCCCCCCTGCTGGCCGAGCGACTGGATGCCCTGCCGCCCGCCTTCATCGCCCTGGCCGAGTACGACCCGCTGTGCGACGAAGGTGTGGCCTACGGCGACAGGCTCGCCCAGGCCGGCGTGCCCGTGCGCACGCAGGTGTACGAGGGCATGGTCCACGACTTCGCCCGGCTGGCCGACATCACCGACGGCGCCGCGCAAGTGCGCGAAGACATCGCCGCGGTACTGAACACCGCCTGGCGCTGAGGCGGACAACGCGTCTCCCCCCAGGTCGCGGGGGCGCACCACAAATGACACAAGTATTGCTAATCATTATCAATTAGCATCATCGGCTGTCACCACGGCGTCCAACGCAGTCGCCGTGCCTTGCCGAATGTGTCCCCATCACGCTTTGCAGGCAAGCAAGCCACCAATGTCCAAGGAGTTCCTCATGTTCCGCCGTCTTCCTCCCTCGCGCCAGCGTGTCCTGAGCGTGGCCATCGCGGCCGCCCTGGGCAGTTGGTCCGCCTCGACCGCGCTCGCGGCCGACGCTCCGACCAGCACCGAATCGCAGCAGCCGCTGCCCGAGGTGCGTGTGCAGGCCAAGGCAGAGCGTGAAGAGGCGCGCGGCCCCGTCAACGGCATCGTGGCCAAACGCACCGCCACCGGCACCAAGACGGACACGCCCATCATCGAGGTGCCACAGGCCATCTCGGTGATCACGAAGGACGAAATCACCCGCGGTGGTGCCAGCAACCTGAAGGAAGTGCTGGCCTACACACCCGGCGTGACGCCGGTGCTCGCCATCGACAACCGCGAGGATCTGGTGACCTTCCGCGGCTTTGCCTTCGACTGGAACTCCTTCTTCATCGACGGGATGGCCACGCCGGCCACGACCTACGGGCTGGCGCGCGGCGAGGCCTATGGCATGGAGCGTGTCGAAGTGCTGCATGGCGCGTCGGCCTCGCTGTTCGGGCAGAACCCGGCAGGGGGCATGGTCAACCTCGTGACCAAGAAGCCCGTGCTGACCCCGCTGCACGAGGTGCAGCTCACGCTGGGCTCCAACCAGCGTCGTCAAGGCGCCTTCGACCTGGGGGGCGCCTTGACCCCCGATGGCCAATGGTCCTACCGCCTGACAGGCCTGGTCCGCAAGGCGCGCACCGACGTCGAGTACGTCCGCGACGACCGCAACTTCATCGCACCCGCCCTCACCTGGAGCCCGAGCGCCGCCACCAAGCTCACGGTGCTGGCCCACTACATCAAGGACGACCTGGGGCACAGCGGTGGCACCTCGGCCTTCCTGCCAGCCTCGGGCATCGCGCTGCCCAACGCCAATGGCACCATCGACCGCGATACCAACGGGGGCGAGCCCGCCTTCGACATGTACCGCAAGGAACAGACCTCGGTGGGCTACGACCTCGACCAGAAGCTGACGGACACCTGGTCGTTCCGCCAGTCGCTGCGCTACCGCAGCGTGCGGCTGAGCTACCAGACCGCCTACGGCCTGTCCTACGTGCCCCTGGCCTCGCTGCCGTCCGGCACGCCCGCTAACCTGTACTACAACCGGGGTGCCTTCGGCTCGTTCGGCAACAACGAGATGGTCACGCTGGACAACCAGTTCCAGGCCGAGCAGCAAGGTCAGGGCTGGGAGCACAAGGCCCTGGTGGGCTTGGACTTCCGCAACTCCACGCTGCGCGAGATCCGCTACTTCGGCTCCGGCACGCCGCTCAACGTGTTCGACCCGGTCTATGGCGCACCGCAGAAGCTGCCCGCCGCACCCGACACCAACCAGCAGATCGGCGTACGACAGCTGGGCGTGTACGCGCAGAGCCAGCTCAAGTTCGCCAAGCAGTGGCTGATCACCACGGGCCTGCGGGCCGATTCGGTGCGCACCAGCTTCGACACCCCCCTGCTCGCCAGCGCCAGCCGCACCCGCAACGAAAGCGCCCTCACCGGCCGTGTCGGTTTCACCTACCTCGCGCCGTTTGGCCTCGCGCCCTACGTCAGCTATGCCACGGGCTTCACGCCCACCTCCGGCGCCGACTACGACGGCAACCTCTTCAAGGCCCGCACATCCAAGCAGGCCGAGGCCGGCATCAAGTACCAGCCCACCGACATCAATGCGCTGTTCACGGCCGCGCTGTTCGACATCACCCAGCGCAATGTGCTCACGCGTGATCCGGACCCGACCCACCCCTTCTACCAGGTGCAGCAAGGCGAATACCGCTCGCGCGGCCTGGAGCTCGAAGCCAAGGGCGGACTGACCAAGTCGCTCGACGTGGTCGCCTCGTACACCCGGCTGAACCCCGAGATCACCGAGAGCAACAGCTTCAACGTGGGCAACCGTCCGCGCGGCATCCCGCTGGAAACCTTCGCAGCCCGACTGGACTACACCATCCGCAGCGGTGCGGCCCGCGGCCTCGGGTTCAGCGTGGGCATGCAGCACATCGGGGCCAGCCCCAGTTCGGATGGCGCCCGCACCAGCGCCGCCGTGGCCCCCGCCAACTACTATTTCGTGCCGGCCTTCAACCTCGTCAACGCGGGGGTACGCTACGAGCAGGGCCCGGTGGAGTGGATCCTCAACGTCACCAACGTGGAAGACAAGACCACCTACGATTGCTGGGCGGCCAAGTGCTGGTACGGCCCGGGCCGCGATGCCCGCCTGACCATGATCTACCGCTGGTGACCTCTTCGTGAGCCTGTGAGATGCGCCCCGCCCTGACCCTCCTCCACCGCACGTTCGGCCTGTTCATCGCCGGCTTCCTGGTGGTGTCCGGGCTCACGGGCGCGGTCATCTCCTGGGACCACGAGATCGACAGCTGGCTCAACCGCAGCCTGTTCGAGATCCGCAGCACGGGGCCGATGAAGCCCCCGCTGGAGCTGGCCGCGCTGATCGAGGCGGCCGATCCGAGGGCCCGGGTCACCCTGGTGCCGCTGCACCAGGATCCCGGGCGCGCCAGGCCCTTCATCGTCCGACCCCGCGTCGATGCCGCCACCGGGCGGCTTTTTGCTTTGGACTACAACCAGGTCTTCATCGACCCGGTCACGGGCCAGGTGCAGGGGCGACGCGAGTGGGGCACGGTCTCGCTCTCGCGCGAGAACCTGATGCCCTTCTTGTACAAGCTGCACTACACGCTGCACCTGCCCGAGGTGTGGGGCATCGACGAGTGGGGCGTGTGGCTGATGGGCGGCGTGGCCCTGGTGTGGCTGGTGGACGCCTTCGTGGCCATTGCCCTGACGTGGCCGGTGCGGCGCAAGGCGCGGGCGGCCGGCGCATCGCCTTCAGCATCGGCCGCGCCGTCGGTGTGGCGGCGCTGGTGGCCGGCCTGGCGCGTGCGCCGCGGCGGTGGCGCCTACCGGCTCAATGTGGATCTGCACCGCGCCGGCGGCCTGTGGACCTGGGCCCTGGTGCTGGTGATCGCCTTCACGGCCTTCTCGCTGAACCTGTACCGCGAGGTGTTCTTCCCCGCGATGTCGCTGGTGTCCAAGGTGACACCGGGGCCTTTTGAATCACGCAAGCCGGCGCCCGAGCACCAGCCCATCACGCCCAAGCTGAGCTTCCCGCAGGTGCTGGCCCAGGCCCGCGCCGAGGCCGCGCGCCGTGGCTGGGCCGAGCCCGCCGGCAACGTGTTCTACACCCAGGGCCTGGGCGTGTACGGCCTGCGCTTCTTCGAAGGCGAGCAGGACCGCGTGAGCGGCGGCATGGCCGTCAAGACGCTGTACTACGATGGCCTGGACGGCCGCCTGCTGGGCGACCGCACGCCCTGGGAAGGCACGGCCGCCGATGTCTTCGTTCAGTTGCAGTTCCCGCTGCATTCAGGCCGGATCCTGGGCATGCCCGGGCGCATCATGATGTCCGTGATGGGCCTGCTGGTGGCGATGCTGTCGGTCACCGGCGTGGTGATCTGGTGGAAGAAGCGCCGTGGCCGCCTGCGCCACCGCACCCTGCTGCGGCAGCGCGCCGCCCCCGTCATCGAACAAGGAGTCTCCGCATGACACCCGTTTCCCTGCGCCGCTGGGCGTGGGTCCACACCTGGTCCAGCCTGGTGTGCACCATCTTCATGCTGCTGCTGTGCCTGACGGGCCTGCCGCTGATCTTCCACCACGAGATCGATCACCTGCTGGGCGACGAGATCGAAGCGCCGGCCATGCCCGCCGGCACGCCACGCGCCAGCCTGGACCGCGTGATCGAGGTGGCCAAGGCGCGCCAGCCGGGCAAGGTGGTGCAGTTCGTCTCGCGCGAGGAAGACGACGACACGCTCTGGTACGTGACGCTGAACGACGAGCCCATGGCCACCGAGAACTTCAAATCCGTGGTGGTGGACGCGCGCACGGGCGAGGTGCTGGGCGAGCCCAAGCTGGGCGAGGGCTTCATGAACCTGATGTTCCGCCTGCACGTGGACCTGTTCGCGGGCCTGCCGGGCAAGCTCTTCCTGGGGCTGATGGGGCTGCTGCTGGTGGCGGCCATCGTGTCGGGCGTGGTGCTGTACGCGCCCTTCATGCGCAAGCTGGATTTCGGCACGGTGCGGCGCGACCGCTCCACGCGCGTGCGCTGGCTGGACCTGCACAACCTGCTGAGCATCGTGACCGTGACCTGGGCGCTGGTGGTGGGCTTCACCGGCGTGATCAACACCTGGGCCGATCTGATGGTCAAGCTCTACCAGTACAAGGAGCTGGGCGCGATGACGGCGCAGTACAAGGGCCAGTCCACGCCGAAGGTGCTGGGCTCGCTGCAGCTGTCGGCAGAGCGCGCGCAGGTGCTGGAGCCAGACATGACGCTGGCCTTCGTGGCCTTCCCGGGCACGTCTTTCTCCAGCCCGCACCACTACGCCATCTTCATGCGCGGGCATGAACCGCTGACCTCGCGCCTTGTGAAGCCCGTGCTGGCCGATGCGGTGACGTCGGAGATCACCGACAGCCGCGAGCTGCCCTGGTACCTGAAGGCGCTGCTGGTGTCGCAGCCGCTGCACTTCGGGGACTACGGCGGCATGCCGCTGAAGGTGGTGTGGGCGCTGCTGGACATCGCCACCATCGTGGTGCTGGGCAGCGGCCTGTACCTGTGGATCGCGCGCAAGCGGGCCGCCTCCAAGGCCGTGGCCTCGCAGGATCTGCCGGGCGCCAACGACGTGACGGGAGCCGCCCGATGAGCCGCGCAGAACAACGCCATGCCCTGCACCAGGAAAGCCGCCGCAGCGGCAAGCACTACAGCCTGTGGCAGGTGTTCCGCTGGCCCTTGCTGATCGGCGTGGCCAGCGCGATCGGGCTGGTGTCGGCCCTGGTGGCCGACGGGGTGTGGGATGCGCTCTCTTGGGCGCTGCTCGCGCTGCCGCTGGTGGTGGGGATCTGGTACTCGGTGCGGCGCTCGTAAGCACCGCACCGAGTTCATTCAGTTCAAGCGGCCCGGGCGGGTGCCTGGGCGCCACCCTCCATCGCTTGCAGTGCCTCGTCGATCTGCGTGAGCAGCTCGGCTTGGCGCAGCAGTTCGAAGTGCGTGACAGCGATCTCCTGGTGTCTTGCGCCGGCGTGGCCGCATTGGCGTGACAGCGCGTCGCGGTGGGCTTGCGCACGGGATGCGGCCCACCACATCTGAGGTGCGGCCTGCACGCGGGGCAGCTCACCCGCCCGCGCCGACAGCGCGCCCAGATGCTTGGACACGGCTTTCATGCGCGTGATCTCATCGCCTCCCAAAGCCTGGGCCACGGTGTCGGCCATGTTGCCCAGGAGGTCGGCGAAAGCAGCCTCATCGTCGTCTGCAGTCTCCCGGATGGGCCCCGACGGCGGCACCGCCGGCACGAAGGCATCGACCAGGCCGAGCAGGCCGACCTGCCTGCCCTTAGCCTCCAGCCGCGCGGCCACCAGCACGGCCAGCGCGCCGCCCAGCGACCAGCCCAGCAGGTGGCAAGGGCCGTCGGGCTGCGCGGCGTGGATCAGGCGGGCGTAGTCGTCGGCCATCTGCGTGAGCGAGCTGTCGCGGTGGTTGGGGTCGGCCAGCATGCGGCAAGGCAGGCCCAGCACCGTGCGGCGGCCATGCAGGCGGCGTGCGAGCGGCTGGTAGTCGAAGACCGTGCCGATGCCGGCGTGCAGGCAGAACAGCGGTGAGGCCTGATCGGTGCGGGCGTTCAGTGCGACCAGGGCTTCGCCGGCCTGCCGATCCACAGCCTGTGACGGTCCGGTGGGCGCCGAGGGCAGGCGCAGCAGCCCCGCGATGGTGGGGCGCTGCATCAGGTCTCGCAGCTTGAAGTCGATGGCGGGATCCTTCCACTGGCGCACGCGCGACACCACCTTCAGGCTCAGCAGCGAATCGCCGCCCAGTTCGAAGAAGTTGTCCTGCTCGCCGATGCGCTCGATGCGCAGCACCTCCCGCCACAGCGCAGCCAGGCGGCGCGCAGCGTCGGTCGAGGGCGGCACGTGCGCATCCGATGGTGATGCGGTGGCCCCTGGCGCGGGCAGCGCATGGCGGTCGAGCTTGCCGCTGGGCAAGCGGGGCAGCGCGGCCAAAGGCACGATGTGCGAAGGCACCATGTGGTCGGGCAGTTGGCTGGCCAGCGCCGCCTTGAGCGCGGCAGTCCATGCGGCGTCTGCCGATGTGGCCGGCATCGGCACGGCATAGGCCACCAGCTGCCGGCCGGGGTCCGTGTCCTGCGTGACGACGGCGGCCTCGGCCACGCCGGGCTGGGCCAGCAGGCTCGCTTCGATCTCACCCAGTTCGATGCGGAAGCCCCGCACCTTGACCTGGTGGTCCGCGCGGCCCACGTACTCGACCTGGCCATCGCTCAGCCAGCGCACCAGGTCGCCCGTGCGGTAGAGGCGGCCGCCACCGGTCTCGTCAAAGGGATCGGCCACGAAGCGCTCGGCAGTCAGGCCCGAGCGCCCGAGGTAGCCGCGCGCCAGGCCCAGGCCGCCGATGTAGAGCTCGCCAACGTGGCCCATGGGCACGGGCTGCAGATCGCCATCGAGCACATGGGCCGTGCGTTCGCCGACGGGGCGGCCGATCGGGGCGTAGGCCCCGTCGAAGGTCTCGTCCGCGCGGGCCTTCCAGATCAGCGGCGTGACCACGGTTTCGGTCGGGCCATAGCCGTTGATCAGCGCCTGGGGCCGCAAGGCGTGGCGCACCTTGTCGTAGGTGGCGCGGGGCATGGCCTCGCCGCCGAACACGTACAGGCCGACGGGCGGCGCATCGCCCTGCTGCGCGGCCCAGTCGGCCACCTGGCCCAGGTAGGCCGGCGGGAAGGCCGCCTGCGTGACGCCATGGCGCTGCAGGGTCTGGCAGGTCTGCTCGGGGGTCCACAGTTCGTCGTCGCGCACCGACAGCGAGGCACCGGTGCACAGCGTGGTGAGCCAGCGTTCGTGCGCGCCGTCGAAGGCCAGCGACATGAAGAGCAGCTCGCGCGAAGAGGCGTCCATGCCGTACAGGCGCGCGGTGGCCTGGCAGTGCATGGACAAGGGCCCGTGCGTGACGGCCACGCCCTTGGGCCGGCCAGTGGAGCCGGAGGTGTAGATGACATAGGCCATCTGCGCCTCAGAAGTGGCGCGCGCGGGGTTGGTGTCCAGGCAGGATGCCAGTTGCGATTGCAAATCGGCCGTGTCGAGGCACAGCACGCGCGTGGCCTGGTCAGGCTGCGGCAACACCGTTGAAATCGACTGCTCCGTGAGCAGCACCGCCAGGCCGCTGTCCGCCATCATGAAGCGCAGGCGCTCGGCGGGATAGGCCGCGTCCAGCGGCACATAGGCACCGCCGGCCTTGAGCACGGCCAGCAAGGCGGCCAGCGTGGCCGGCCCGCGCGACATGGCCACGCCCACGCGGCGCTCTGGGCCGATGCCCAGCGCGATCAGGTGGTGGGCCAGGCGGTTGGCCTGGGCGTTGAGGCGGCCATAGGTCCAGGCCTCGTCGCCCATCACCGCGGCGATGGCCTCGGGGCGCGTGGCGGCGTGGTGCTCGATCAGCGCGTGCACGGGGGCGTGGCAGGGTGTGTCCACCGCGGCGCGTGGCACGGGGCGGGTGCCGTCGGCCCAGGCGCGGCCAGCCGGGGCGCGATCGCCCTGCCCCAGTCGCCGGAGAGCCTGGCGTTCGCCATCGCTCAGCCAGTCCAGCGCGCCCATGGCCTGGTCGGCACCGGCGCACATCTGTCGCAGCACGCTTTCCATCTGCGTGCGCAACGCGGCCACCCGCGCGTCGGAGAAGGCGCGGCGGTCGAAGCTGTACTCGATCTCCAGCGTCTCGCCCACGACGACCTGCAGGTCCATCGCGAAGCCGGTCAGGCCCCGGCCGGCCACGTCCCCGAAGCGCAGGCCGTGCCGTTCGTGCTGGCGCAGAGCCTGGTCCACCGGGTAGTTCTCGAAGACGATGATGCTGTCGAACAGCGGGCGCCCGGAGGAGCCGGCCCAGCGCTGGATGTCGGACAGCGGACTGTGTTCGTGCTCGCGCAGGCGCAGGTTCAGCGCCTGCAGCGCGCGCAGGTGCTCGCCCACGCGTTGGCCCGGGCGGCGCTGCACGGGCACGGGGATGGTGTTGATGAACAGGCCCAGGATGTCCTGCGCGCCGGGCAGGCTGTCCGGGCGGCCGGCCACGGTGGCGCCGAAGACCACGTCGTCGCGGCCGGTGTGGCGCTGCAGCAGCAGGGCCCAGGCGGCTTGCACCACGGTGTTGAGCGTGACGCGCTCGGCTTGAGCGAAGGCGCGCAGCCGCGCGGTCTGCGCCGCATCGAGCCGCGTGTAGATCTGTTCGAAGCCGCTGCGCGACGGGTCGGGTCGGCTGGTGTCGGCCAACAGGGTCGGGCCGTCGATGGGCGCGAGCGCCTGGGTCCAGAAGGCCTGGGAGGCGGCGGCATCCTGCGCGGCCAGCCAGCGCACGTAGCGGCCATAGCCCGGGCCCGCATCGGCCAGCGGTTCGCCGCCATAGGCCTGTAGCCATTCGCCGATCAGGCGGGATTGCGCCCAGCCATCGAGCAGCAGGTGGTGGAAGGTCCAGACGAGTTGGTGGCGTTGGTCGTCCAGGTGGATCAGGGCCAGGCGCGACACCGGTGCGCTGGCCACGTCCAGGCCCTGGCGCACCTCGGCCTCGGTGAAGGCGCTGAGCTGTGCCCTTTGCTCTGCGGCGTTCTGCGCGCGCCAGTCCAGGTGGGTGACGGGCGCCTGCGCGTCGCGCAGCACGAGCTGAAGCGGGCGCGCCATGCCATCGCGCCACAGGAAGGCAGTGCGCAAGGTGGCATGGCGCCGCACCAGCGTTCGCCATGCCTCGGCGAAGCGCGCGGCGTCCAGGCCCTGCACCTCGACGCTCAGCTGGTTGACGTACAGGCCCGTGCCCGGCGAGGCCAGCCCATGGAAGAGCATGCCTTCCTGCATGGGCGACAGTGGGAAGACGTCCTCGATCACGTCGTCCGTCCACCCCTGCGTGGCGGCCAGTTCGGTGGCCAGCAGGTCGGGCAGGTGATCGCGCAGCGTCTGGCGGCGGTCGAGCGCTTGCGTGTCGATGTGCGTGGCGGTGGCCGCTTGTGTGCTGGGGTCATCGCGCACCAGCACGGCGCCCAGGCTGGCCACGGTCTGCTGCTCGAACACCTGGCGAGGCGACACCCGCCAGCCGTGTCGCCGCAGGTGCGCGACGATCTGCAGGCTGAGGATGGAATCGCCGCCGGCCTCGAAGAAGTTGTCGCGCCGGCCCACGGTCGACACGTTCAGCAGGGAGCGCCAGGCCTCGGCCACGGCATGCTCGGCATCGCCGTGCGGGGGTTCGTGGTCGGTGCCGCCAACGCGCGTGTCGGTGGGCTGCGTGGGTTCGGGCAGCGCACGGCGGTCCACCTTGCCATGGGCGGTGAGCGGCAGTGCATCCAGCCGCACGATGGCCGAGGGGACCATGTGCTCCGGCAAGGTCTGCGCCAGGCCGGCCTTGAGCTTGGCTGCGTCCAGTGCCGCATCGTCGTCGGTACGGCCGGCCACGTAGGCCACCAGGCGCGTGCCGCTGGCCGAAGGGCGCGCCAGCACGACGGCTTCACGCACGCCGGGCTGGGCCAGCAGCTTCGCCTCGATCTCGCCCAGCTCGATGCGGAAGCCCCGCACCTTGACCTGGTGGTCGATGCGGCCCAGGTAGTCGATCTGGCCATCCGCGTGCCAGCGGGCCAGGTCGCCCGTGCGGTACAAGCGGCCACCATCGGCACCGAAGGGATCGGCGATGAAGCGTTCGGCGCTCAGGCCACCCCGGTGCAGGTAGCCGCGCGCGAGGCCCGCGCCGGACACATAGAGCTCGCCGGCCGCGCCGGGCGGCACGGGGCACAGCTGCGCATCGAGCACGTACAGGCCCAGGTCGGGGATGCGCCCGCCGATGGGGCTGCGCGCGACCGCGCCGGGCCGGGGCAGGTCCGCGCGACCGAGGGGCCGCCAGGTGACATGCACCGTGGTCTCGGTGATGCCGTACATGTTGACCAACTGCGGACGCTGGTCGCCGAAGTGATCGAACCAGGGGCGCAGGCTTTCGGGCTCGAGCGCCTCGCCGCCGAACACCACCCAGCGCAGGGCCAGCGCGCGGCCGGCCTCGCCGTACAGGCCATCGGCCTGCATCAGCTGACGGAAGGCGGATGGCGTCTGGTTCAGCACGGTGACGCGTTCGCGCGCCAGCAGCGCCAGGAACTCGTCGGGCGCGCGGCTGACCACGTGCGGCACGATGACGAGCCGCCCGCCCAGGCACAGCGCGCCGAAGATCTCCCACACGGAAAAGTCGAAGGCGTAGGAATGGAACAGCGTCCACACATCCTGGGGGCCGAACTGGAACCAGGGCTGCGTGGCCGTGAGCAGGCGGGCCACGTGCTGGTGCGTGAGCTGCGCGCCCTTGGGCTGGCCGGTGGAGCCGGAGGTGTAGATGATGTAGGCAAGCTGGTCGGGGCGCACGGCCACCAACGGTGCGTGCGGTGGCTCGCCACTCAGGTCCAGCGTGTCGACCGGCCACACGGCCACGCCTGGCGTGACCGGCAGTTGCGCCAGCAGGTCGGACTGCGTGAGCAGCCAGCGGATGCCGCTGTCCTTCGCGAGGAAGGCGAGGCGGTCGGCGGGATAAGCCGGGTCCATCGGCACGTAGGCGCCGCCGGCCTTGAGGATGGCCAGCAGGGCCACGATGAGCTCGGGCGAGCGCGCCATGGCCAGGCCGACGCGGGCTTCGGGGCCGACCCCGGCGGTGCGCAGGTGGTGGGCCAGGCGGTTGGCGCGGGTGTCGAGTTCGGCGTAGCTCAGCGTGGTGCCGCCGAAGCTCAGCGCGATGGCGTCGGGGCGCTGCGCCGCCTGGTGCGCGATCTGCGCGTGCAGCGGGACGGCATCGGCGAGCGGCGCGGGCGCGATGGCCTGGTGTTGCATCGAAGGCCCCGTGGTGTTGGCTGCGCGTGTCGCGTCGGCCAACACGGCACCGAGCGCGCGGTCGGCACCGTTGGCCAACGCGCGCAGCACGGCGATCGTTTCCTTGGACAAGGTCTCCACCACGCCATCGGACAGCAGGCGCCGCTGGTGGCGGAACTTGAACTGCACGCTGGGCGCGGGACCCGACACCAGCGCCGCGGCCAGCGTGAGCGCATGGCTGCTGTCCTCGCGGTTGCGAACGTTGGCGAAGGCCGGGCCGCCGGGCACGTCGCCGCGCAGGGCCTGGTCGATCGGGTAGTTCTCGAACACCAGCAGGGTGTCGAAGAGGGCTTGGCCTGCGCGGCCCAGCCAGCGCTGGATGTCGGCGAGCGGCGTGTGTTCGTGCTCGCGCGAGGCCAGGTTCTGCGCCTGCAGCGCGCGCAGCCAGTCGCCGGCACGCGCGTGCGGGAGTGGTTCGGCCAGCACCGGCACGGTGTTGATGAACAGACCCAGCACGGCGGGCGAGCCGTTCGTGTCCTGGCGGTCATCGCGCCCGGCGGTGGTGGCGCCGAAGGCCACGCGGTCGCGGCCGGTGCTGCGTGCCAGCACGAGGGCCCAGGCCGCCTGCACGAGGGTGTTGACGGTGACGCGTTCGCGCCGTGCAGTCTCCAGCAGTTGCGCGGTCGCGTCGGCATCGAGCGTGGCGAGCCGTTCGCCCAGCAAAGGCTGGGTGGGGCCCACGTCCGGTGGCAGCCAGGCCTCGGCCAGGCGCGTAGGTTCGTCCAGGCCGGCCAACACGGCGCGCCAATGGACCTCGGCCGCGGCGCGGTCTTGCTGGCGCACGGCCTGCACGTGCTCACGGTAGCAGCCGATCGGCGCAGGCACCGGCTGGCCGGCATGGCCGCGCAGAACCTCGCCCATCAGCTGCGAGGCGCTCCAGCCGTCCATCAGCAGGTGGTGGACGGTCCAGACCAGGTGATGCCGCGTGTCGCTGGTGCGCACCAGCAGCAGGCGCATCAGGGGCGGGCGGGCCAGGTCCACGCCCCGGGCCAGTTCGGCCTGGGCCAGGTCATCGAGGGCGGATGGCAGGGTGGACTGAGGCGCGCGGTCCCGCCAGTCCAGCACGGTGAGCGGCAGATCGACCGCACGGGCCACCCATTGCAGCGGCTCGTCCTGGCCAGGCAGGCCCTGCAGGAAGCCGGTGCGCAGCACTGCGTGGCGCGACAGGGCGGTGCGCCATGCGGACGCGAAGCGCGTGGGGTCCAGGCCCTCCACGTCCACGCGCAATTGGTTGAGGCAGGCGCCACCGGTGTCGATGCCCTGCGCATCGAACAGGCTGTGGAACAGCATCCCCGTTTGCATGGGCGTGAGGGGGTAGAGATCCTCGACCTGGGCGATGGGCACGGGCAGTGCGGCCAGGCAGGCGTCCAGGCGCGCCTGGGGCCAATCGGCCATCAGCGGGAAATCCGACGGTGTGGCGCTTGGTGTGCCCGCACCCACGCGTTGCACGCCTTCGTCGATCAGCGCAAGCAATTCGTCGCGCCAGGTCTGCACCCAGGCGCGCACGGTGTCGGGGCGATGGCGCGCGGGGCTGAAGGCCACACTCAGGCGCAACTCACCGCCATAGACCTGGCCGTTGACGCTGAACTCGTGCCACTGGCGCGCCTGCGGATCAAGCGCCACGCCGGACGGCTCGTCGGCCGGACGCCAGGGGGTGTCGCCGTCGAAGCTGGTGTCGAACTGGCCCAGGTAGTTGAAGACGATGTCGGCGCGAGGCCAGGGCTGATCGGGGCGCGCGGCACGCAGGGGCCCGTAGCCCACGCCCTTGCGCGGCACGCCGCGCAAGGCTTCCTTGACGCTTTTCACGGCATCGCCGGGTGATTCGCTGGGCGATCCGGTCGGCGATCCCTTAGGCGACAGGGCCACGGGGTACAGGCTGGTGAACCAGCCCACGGTGCGCGACAGGTCGATGTCCTCGCCCACGCCTTCGCGGCCATGGCTTTCCAGGTCGATCAGCACCTGGTCGCGGCCTGCCCAGGCGCACAGCGCGCGGGCCAGCGCGGCGAGCAGCAGGTCCTGTGCATGGGCGCGCCAGGCCACGGGCGCGTCCTTGAGCAGGGCCTGCGTGCGGGCGGCATCCAATGACAAGCTGATGCGGGTGTGGCTGGCCAGGCGGGCGTCGCCCTCGGGCGCATCGCAAGGCAGGCGGGCGGGCACGCCGGCCAGGGCCTGCCAGTGCGTCAGCTCATCGGGATGGCGCTGCGCATCGCCAAGCAGTGCCTGGGCCGCGGCCTTCACGCTGTCGCTGGTTGGCGGCAGGGTGATGGACTGGTCGGGCCGCGCCCGGGCTTGTTGGTAGCCCTGCGCCAGGTCGTCCAGCAGGATGCGCCAGGACACCCCGTCGACCACCAGGTGGTGCGCGACCAGCAGCAGGCGCGTGCTGCCGTCGGCCATGCCGATGGCCACGGCGCGCAGCAGCGGACCGTGCGTGATGTCCAGGCTGCGGTGGGCTTCGGCGCAGTGATCGGCCAGCGCGGCCTCGTTGTCGGCATGGCGGTGCCACAGCAGGTCTTGTGTTGGCAGCGTGTCCAGCCGGGCGTAGGCCTGATGCCAGCCGCGCGATGGCGGCGAGGCATCGGTGTCGGTCTGCATGAAGCGCAGGCGCAGGGCGTCGTGCTGACGGACCACGGCGGCCAGGGCTTGCAACAGGGCCTGAGTGTCGATGGCTTCATCGCTTCGCAGCAACAGGGCCTGGTTCCAATGATGCCGGTTGGGCACGGGCGCGTCGAAGAACGCCGCCTGGATGGGCAGCAGCGGCGCGGTGCCTTCGGCGGGCGTGTTGGCCGGGGCTGCCGTGCCTGTCGGCTCGGCCACGGCGGCCAGCGCGGCGATGGTCTGGCGTTCGAAGAGCTGGCGCGGTGTCAGGCGCCAACCGGCCTGGCGGGCCCGCGCGACGATCTGCAGGCTGAGGATGGAATCGCCCCCCAGTTCGAAGAAATTGTCGTGGCGACCGACACGCGGCAGGCCCAGCACGGCCGCCCACACGGCGGCCAGCGCGGCCTCCACCAGGCCTTCGGGCTCGGCGTGGCCGTCCTGCGTGACGGCGGGCTCGGGCAGCGCCTTGCGATCGACCTTGCCAGCGGGATTCAACGGCAGCGAGGGCAGCACGACGATGGCCGAGGGCACCATGTAGTCGGGCAACGCGTCGGCCAGGGCGGCGCGCAGCACGGCGCCCGCCTGCGCATCGGCGGCGCCCTGCTCGCCCAGGCCGACGTAGGCCACCAGGCGGCTGCCGGACGGCGAGGGCTTCACCACCGCCACGGCCTCGCGCACGCCAGGCTGCTTCAACAGCTGCGCCTCGACATCGCCCAGCTCGATGCGGAAGCCCCGCACCTTGACCTGGTGGTCCACGCGGCCGAGGTACTCGACCTGGCCGTCCAGGCGCCAGCGCACCCAGTCGCCGGTGCGGTACAGGCGTGCGCCTGGCGCACCGAAGGGGTCGGCCACGAAGCGTTCGGCGCTCAGCCCCGGTCGGCCCAGGTAGCCGCGCGCCAGGCCGGTGCCGCCGATGTAGAGCTCGCCCGGCACGCCCGGCGGCACGGGGTTCAGATCGGCATCGAGCACCAGCGCCGTGCGGTCGCCCACGGGCCGGCCGATGGGCATGTAGGCCGCGTCGAAGCGGTCGCCCGGGTAGGCCCGTGCGATCAGCGGCGTGACCACCGTCTCGGTGGGTCCGTAACCATTGATGATGCGAGGCGGTTGCAGCACCGACTGCACCAGCTCGAAGCTGGCGCGCGACATGGCCTCGCCACCCACCGTGTACGAACGGATCGGCAGATGGCGTGCGTCCTCGCCCACCAGTTCGGCCACCTGGTGCAGGTAGCTGGGCGTAAAGCAGGCCACGGTGATGCCTTGGCGGTCGATCTCGGCGCAGGTGCGTTCGACGGACCAGGGCTCATCGTCGCGCGGCATGACGGCGCCGCCGAAAGCCAGCGGCACCCACAGGCGCTCGTGCGCACCATCGAAGTTGATGGAGGCGAACTGCAGCTCACGGTCGTCCGGCGTCATGCCGTAGAGCGCGCCGATGCAGCGCACGTGCATCGCGAACGGGCCGTGCGGCACGGCCACCCCCTTGGGCTGGCCGGTGGAGCCGGAGGTGTAGATCAGGTACGCCAGTTGATCCGGGTGCGTTGTGCGCGCGGGATCGGTGGCGGGCTCGGCGTGCAGGGGCAAGGTGTCGAGACACAGGGCCTGCACGCCCGAGGCCAGCGGGAAGCGATCAAGCAGATGCGATTGCGTGATCACCCAGCGCACGCCGCTGTCGGCCTGCATGAAGGCCAGGCGATCGGCCGGGTAGCTGGGGTCCAGCGGCACATAGGCGCCACCGGCCTTGAGCACGGCCATCAGCGCGGCCAGCATGTCGGGGCAGCGCGCGGTGGCGATGCCCACGCGCGATTCGGGCCCCACGCCCCGTCGGATCAGGTGGTGGGCCAGGCGGTTAGCGCGCGCGTTGAGTTCGGCGTGGCACCACACGGTCTCGCCCATGAGCAGGGCTGGTGCGTGCGGGCGCTGGCGGGCCTGGGCCTCGACCAGGGCGTGCACGGGCACGAAATCCTGGGGTACGTCGGGCTGCGGTGCGCCCCATTGCGTGAGGAGCGCCTGTTCGGCCGTGTCCATCAGCGGCACGTCGGACAGGGCCTGGTCCGGCGCGTCGGCGAAGGCGGCGAGCAAGCGCTGGTAATGCTGGCCAAGGCGCGCGATGGTGGCCGGCTCGAACAGCGGCGCGGCGTAGGTGAAGCGCGCGCTCAGGCCCCCACCGGGGTGTTCGACCGTGTCCAGCGTCAGCTCGAACTGCGCGAGGCGCTCGTTGAGCTCGAAGGGCTCGATGGCCAGGCCCGGCAATTGCGCCAGCGCGCGCAGGTCCTTGCGCTGGTGGTTGTGCAGCACCTGGAACAGCGGCGCCTGACCCAGCACGCGCTGGGGCTGCAGGGCCTCGACCAGTTGCTCGAAGGGCAGGTCCTGGTGGTCCTGTGCGCCGCGCGCCGTATCGATGGCCTGGGCCAGCAGCTCGCGCAGCGTCATGCGGCTGTGCAGGCGCGCGCGCCGCACCTGCGTGTTGACGAAGAAGCCCACCAGCGACTGCGTCTCGGGCCGCTGGCGGTTGGCGATCGGCACGCCGACGCGGACGTCCGTCAGGCCGGTGTAGCGGTGCAGCACGGCCTGCCATGCGGCCAGCAGCACGGTGAACACCGTCGTGCCTTCGGCCTGGGCGCGGCGCTGCAGGCGTGCGGCGAGGTCATCGGGCAGATCGAAGGCGTGGCGCGCGGCCGCGTAGGCGGCCACGGGCTGGCGAGGGTGATCGGTGGCGAGCTGCAGCACGGGCGGCTCGTCGCCATCGTGCGCGAGTTGCGCCGCCCAGTAGGCGAGCTGGCGGGCTTTTTCTCCGGCGGCCAGCCAGTGGCGCTGCCATTGGGCGTAGTCGGGGTACTCGATGGCCGTGCCGATGGTGTTGGCGTCTGTCTCGGCTGACGGCGAGCCTTGTGCGAGCTGAGCGCCGGGGGTACGGTAGCCGCGCACCAAATCGTCCAGCAGGATCTGCATGGACACGCCATCGCTGACGATGTGGTGCAGCACCACGACCAGCACGTGTTCCTGCGGCGCCAGGCGGATCAGGGCCGCGCGCAGCAGCGGGCCTTGCGTCAGGTCGAAGGGCATGGCGACGATGCGGTCGGCCGCGGCACGCACGTCATCGGGTGATGCAGGGATGCCATCCTGCACGGACAGGTCGATCAGATCGAAGGGCACCTCGATGATGTCCGCCGCCACGGGCTCTGCCAGCCCGTCTTCGCGCGGTTTGAACACCGTGCGCAGCCCGGCATGGCGTGCCGGCAGGGCATGCACCGCCGCTTGCAAGGCCTGCGCGTCCAGCGCGCCGCGCAGCGTCAGCGCCCCGGTGATGTGGTACGCGGTGCTGGCGGGATCGAGTCGCCACAGGAACCATTGGCGCTCTTGCGCATGAGACAGCACGGCCGTCGCGCCAGCAGCGCGGGGCACGATGGGCAGGCGCGCGAAATCGATGCCCTGGCGTGCCAGGGCCGCCAGGAAGGCCTGCTGCTTGTCGGCCGCCAGCGCGGCGAACCGGCGCGCGATGGCGTGCTTGTCCAGTTCCATTCAATTCTCCAGGGATTCGAGCAGGGCGGCCATGTCGCGCAGGGCGGCGTCTTCGTCGGCGGCCGCGCTGCCGCGCACGGTGGCCATCTCAAGGGCCAGGTCGGCCAGGGTGGGGTTGGCCACGTAGCTGCGCAGTGGCAGTTGCACGCCCAGGCGTTTGTGCACGGCCGCCTGCACGCGCATCAGGCCCAGCGAGTGGCCGCCCAGGTCGAAGAAGCGATCGTGGCGGCCGATGGCGATGGTTGTGTGGTCGATGCTGGGTGCCGCGTCGGTCAGCACCTCTGCCCACATTGCGGCCAGGGCGGTCTCCAGTTCGCCTCGCGGGGCTTCGTGCGCTGTAGGCTGGCTGTCGGGCGGAAGCGGCAGCGCACGGCGGTCGATCTTGCCGTTGGCGTTGAGCGGCCAGGCCGGCAGCACGACCACGGCGGCGGGCACCAGGGCGTCCGGCAAGGCACGCGCCAGGGCCGCGCGCAATGCACCGCCCTCGGGCGCTGCGTGCGCATCGGCCGGCACTGCATACGCCAGCAGACGCAGGGCGGCCTTGTCATCATCGGCAGGCGACGCGATGACCAGGGCCTGCGCCACGCCGGGCTGCGCGGCCAGCACGGCCTCGATCTCGCCCGGCTCGACACGCACACCCCGGATCTTGAGCTGGTGGTCGGTGCGACCCAGGTACTCCAGCTGCCCGCTGGTGCGCCAGCGCACACGGTCGCCCGTGCGGTACAGGCGGCCGCCCGGCGCGCCGAAAGGGTCGGCCACGAAGCGCCAGGCCGTCAGGCCGCCCTGCCCCAGGTAGCCACGCGCCAGGCTGGGTCCAGCCAGGTAGAGCTCGCCCTCGCAGCCTGGCGGCACGGGGTCGAGGTGCTCGTCCAGCACATGCGCGGTGATGCCGGCCAGCGGTCGGCCCAGTGGCAGGGTGGCGGCCCGTGTGTCGGCCTCGGCGGCGTCCTGCGTGAGCACGCCCACGGTGCCTTCGGTGGGGCCGTAGTGGTTGACGATGCGCAGGCCTGGGCGCAGCACACGCAGCCGCGTCAGCAACGCCCACGGCGTGGCTTCGCCCCCCAGCACCAACGTGTGCGAAGGAAGAGCCTCGGCCGGGTCGCGACCGGCCAGCACCAGGGCCTGCATCAGCGCCTGCAGGTGGCTGGGCACGATCTTGAGCACGGCCACGCCATCGCGGCGCAGGCCCTCGGCCAGTCCCAACGCATCGAGTTCATGGCCGGGTTCGGCCAGGTGCAGAGGCCAGCCGGCGCACAGCGCGCCGAACAGCGTGGTGTGGCCCAGGTCGGCGGCCGGGGTGGACACCATGGCCATCGCGCCGGGCACGCCGCCATCGCGGCCCTTGTCGTGTGCAGCGAACGCCAGGCGGTCCGACACGGCCGCGACGTACTGCGCCAGCGCGCCATGGCTCACCCCCACGGCCTTGGGCTGGCCGGTGGAGCCGGAGGTGTGGATCACGTGGGCCAGCGTGGCGTTCGCCCCGTTGGCCGAGACGCGGACAGGCGGGGTGGCGGGCAGGTGCTCCAGCGACAGCCCGTCCAACGCGAGCCACGCCGGGCCGGCCTCGCCGCCTCCAGCCATCAGCCCCGACGGGGCCGCCCCATGGGCCAGCACCCAGCGGCAGGCGGTGCCCTCGAGCATCTGGCGCAGACGCGGCACGGGCTGGGCCGTGTCCAGCGGCACGCACGCGCCACCGGCCTTCCACACCGCCAGCCAGGCCACGACCAGGTCGGTCGAGCGCGGCAGCGCCAGCGCCACCGGCGACTCCAGGCCCACACCCAGGGCCATCAGGTGATGGGCCAGGCGGTTGGCGCGCGTCTGCAGTTCAGCGCGACTGAGCTTATCGGCGCCGCATGACACAGCCGGTGCCCATGGGGAGGCCACCGCGAGTGCGTCGATGCGGTCGAGCACGAACGCAGGGCCCTGGTCAGCAGCGGGCCAGGTCGGCCCGGTGCGCCAGGTGGCCAAGCTGGCCTGGCCTTCGGCATCGTCCAGCGCCACCGCGGCCACGGCACGCGCGGGCTCATCCGCCAGCGCCGTCAGCAAGGCCAGCCAGGCGCGCGCAAAGCGCTGCACGGTGCCCGCCTCGAAAAGCCCTTCGGGCCAGCCGAAGCGGCCTTCCAGCCGGCCCTGCGGATCCTCGACGGTGTTGAGCGTGAGGTCGAACTTGGCGTGCTGATCGGCCAGTTCGTAGCGCAGCAGGCGCAGGCCCGGCAGGCCGTCAAGCGCGCGGTGGTCCTCGCGCAGGTGGTTGCACATCACCTGGAACAACGGATGGTGGCCGGTGGCGCGCCCTGGCTGCATGGCATCCACCAGTTGGTCGAAAGGCAGGTCCTGGTGGGCCTGCGCCTCGGCCAGCGCCTCGCCGGCCTGGGCCAGCACGGTGGCCAGCGGCGTGCGGCCGTCCAGGCGATTGCGGATCACCAGCGTGTTGACGAACAGGCCCACCACGCCTTCGCTGTCGAGCTGGTGGCGCCCCGCGGTGGGGACGCCGACGCGGATGTCGTCCAGCCCGCTGAAGCGCTGCAGCATGGCCTGGAAGGCCGCCAGCAGCGCCGTGAACAAGGTGCCGCCTTGGGCCTGGGCGCGCAGGCGCAAGCGATCGGCCAGGTCGTCCGGCACGGCGCAGGACAGTTCCAGCGCGCGCCGCGAGCCCGAGGGTTCGCGTGGCCCGTCCGAAGGCAGGCGCAGCACGGGATGCTCGCCGTCGCCGCCTGGACAGGTCAAACGGTCACGCCAGTAGGCCAACTGGCGCGCCTGTTCGGGCGAGCCCAGCCAGGCCCGCTGCGTGCGCGCATGGTCGACCAGGTGGCATGCCAGCGGCGGGCGGACGGGCAGCTGGCCGTCGCGCACCAGGCCTGTGTAGTTGGCCACGAATTCGCCCAGCACGATCTGCTTGGACCACGCATCCGTGACCGCATGGTGCATCACGACGACCACGGTGTGCCGCTGCCCGGCCAGGCGCAGCACCGCGACGCGCAGCATGGGGCCGGCACGCAGGTCGAATGGCAGGGCCTGCTGGCGGGCGATCTCGTCGGTGGCACTGGCTTCCTGTGCATCCTGCGGCAGATCGCCCAGGTCCAGCACCGGGATGTCCAACGGCATGGCCGCCTGAACGATCTGCTCGACCGTGCCGTCGTCGCGTTCTCGCAGCACGGTGCGCAGGCCTTCATGGCGTGCCACCAAGGCGTCGAAGGCGCCCTTCAAGGCGGCCAGATGCAGCACGCCGTCGAAATGCAGCGCGCCGCCCAGGTGGTAGGCGGTGCTTGCCGGGTCGAGCTGCCAGTAGAACCACTGGCGTTGCTGCGCGAAGGACAGCGGGCCGACATGGGGATAGGTGCGCGCAGGCGCGGCTTGCAACGCGCGCACCTCGACCCCGCCGGCCCTCCCCTTGAGCCGCCGTGCCAGCGCGGCCTGCTGCTCGGGGCTCAGGCACGCACGCCGGCGCGCCAGGTCATCGTTGGACGTGCTCATGCGTGTCTTTCCCTTGTCTCTTCTGATCGGCCATGCGACGCATCACGCGCTCGTCGCCTCACCCGTGCGCTCGATCTCGTCGAGCAGGCGGCTTTCCACCAGGGCGGCCAGCTCGGCCACCGTGGGCTTCTTGAAGAAGTCGGCCGGTCGCAAATCCACCGCGTAGGCCGCCTTCACGCGCGACAGCAACTGGATGCCCAGCAGCGAATCGCCGCCCAGCTCGAACAGGTTGTCGTCGATGCCGATGGCGTCGATGCCCAGCAGGGTCTGCCAGATGCTGGCCAGGTGGGTTTCCAGCTCACCCTCGGGCGCGACGAAAGGCGTGTCCAGCGCAGGTCGCGCATGGCCGGCCGCACGCGGGGCCGCATCGGCCAGGCCCGGCTGGCTGAGCAGGTCGTTGCGGCGCGGGTCCAGCCGTGCGGCCAGGTCCACGGTCGAGACCACGACCTGTGCCACGCGCGGCCCCTGCACGATGCGCACCAGCGCACGAGCGCCTTCGTCGGGGGCGATGCCCACGCCTTCCGGCATGGCCATGTGGCCAGCCATGCCCACATCGCGCCAGCTGTCCCAGTTGATGGACCACACCGGCGTGCCGGGCTGGCCCGTGGCACGGCGCGCGGCCACGTCCAGCCAGGCATTGGCCGCCGCGTAGGCCGCCTTGCCCAGGCCACCGGCGATGGTGGCCATCGACGAGCACAGCACGATGAAATCGAGCGGTCGCGGCTGCTCGGCCGCCAGGGCCAGCAGCGTGCGGGCGCCTTCCACCTTGGCCGCCCAGGTGCGCTCGACCTGCTCGGCCAGCACCTGCGCGATCAGGCCGCCACCGGGATCACCGGCGGCGTGGACCACGCCGTGCACCGCACCGAAGCGCGCCTGCGTGGCCTGCCAGGCGGCGCGCAGTTCGGTCTCGATGGCCACGTCGCCGTGCAGCAGCAGGACCTGGGCGCCCTGGGCTTCCAGCGCGCGCACCTCGCGGGCGATGACGGCTTGTCTGGCGCGCAGTGCGTCGTCACCGGCGGCCGCTGGGGCGCTGTCGGCCAACAGCGCATCCCATTGATCCCGCGCGGGCATGGCGTTGCGTCCCAGCAGCGCCAGGCGCGCAGGTCCATGCGCGGCCAGGTGGCGCGCCACGGACAGGCCCACGCCGCCCAGGCCGCCGGTGATCAGCACGACAGCATCGGCACGCAGTCGTTCGGATTGGACCGTGTCCAGGCGCAGGGGTTGGTAGCTCTCCACCCAACGGCGCGGGCCGCGCAGCGCGACCAGCGCCTGGGCAGGCATGCCTTCGCCCAGGGCGGTGCTGGCGGCTGGTAGCGCGGCTTCGGCGGCGATCTGCTCGATCAGGCGTACGTGCTCGGCGCTGTCGGGCGCGGGGGGCACCACGTCGAGCACGCGGCAGACGATGCCGGGGCATTCCTGCGCCATCACCTTGTGCAGACCCAGCACGGTGGCCTTGTCGGGATCGAGTGACTCCTGCCCGGTGACATCGGCCAGGCCGTTCGTCACCACGGTCAGGCCAAGCGGTGCGCCGTCCACCGTCAAGGTCGCATCGGCATCGAGCGCCTGGGCCAGGTACAAGGGGCTGTAGAAAGCACGCTCACGGGCCAAGGCCGGCGATACGGCATCGCCCACGGACCACAGGTGCGCGATGTGAGCGATCGGGCCGTGTTCATCGGCGATGGCGCGCAGCACGCGGTCGTGGTCTTCGCGCACATCAGGCTTCAGCAGATGCTCGCCGCGCGCCGCGCGTTGAACGCCATCGTTTTCGCGCACGATCACCACAGGCCAGGAGCGGCCGGCGTCACCCCGCCATTGCGCGGCCAGCAGGTCGCCCAGGCCCTGGCGGTCCGCGAACACGACGCGGCAGCCTTCCGCATTGGCGTCTGCGGCCACTGGCCAGGGCGCGGGCGCCACACGCGTCCACGACGGCACGGAGAACCAGCCGTCCGGGCCACGAACCACATCGGCCAGGGTGAGCGCGCCGCCGCCAGCACGGCCCTTGAGCAACGCACCGGCCTGCGCCCCGGGCTCGACCCAGAAGCGCTGCTTCTCGAACGGGTAGGTGGGCAAGGGCACGCGACGACGGCGCTCGCCATCGCGCAAGGCGGACCAGTCGATCTCGATGCCGGCCAACCACAGGCGGCCCACGGCGCGCGCCAGCGTGTCCTCACCGCCCTCCTGCACGCCGCCTTGCGACGCAATGCGCGGCGCCGACGGCACCACGGCACGGGCCGGCTTGCCCTGCGCGCCCTGGGCCTGCGCATGGCGCTGCGCCAGGGTGCTCAGCGTCTGGCCCGGGCCGACCTCCAGCAGCACCAGCGACGGGTCGGCCAGCAACTGGGCCACGCCGTCGGCGAAACGCACCGTGCCGCGCAGGTGGCGCAACCAGTAAGACGGATCGGTGGCCTCTTCGGCCGTGATCCAGCGCCCCGTCACGTTGGACACGAATGGCGTGGTCGGCGCATTCAGCCGCACGCCACGCAGCGCCTGCTCGAAGGCCGGCAGCATGGGCTCGACCATCGCCGAGTGGAAGGCATGCGACACATGCAGGCGGTGCACGGTGGCGCCCTGCGCTTGCAATGCGCGCGTGGCGGATTCGATCGCCTCATGTGATCCAGCCAGCACGCACAGCGCCTCGGCGTTGACGGCCGCCAGGTCGCAGCCCGCGCCCAGCAGCGGGCGCACCTGGGCCTCGGGCAGCGGCACGGCCACCATCGCCCCAGGCGCCATCGATTGCAGCAGGCGGCCGCGCGTGGCCACCAGCGACAGCGCGTCGTGCAGCGAGAAGACACCGGCCAGGCAGGCCGCCACGTACTCGCCGATGCTGTGGCCGATCATCGCGGCGGGCACCAGCCCCCACGATTGCCACAGCCGGGCCAGCGCGTACTCGACCACGAACAGCGCGGGCTGCGTCAGGGCGGTCTGGCCCAGGCGCGTGGCGGCATCCTGCTCGCCACCGGGCGCGGGGTAGAGCAGTTCGCGCAGGTCCAGGTCCAACAGGGGGCGCAGGGCCTGCGCGCACTGGTCCACCGTGTCGCGGAACACGGGCTCGCGCTCGTACAGCTCGCGGCCCATGTCCACATGCTGTGCGCCCTGCCCAGGGAACATGAAGGCCACGCGCGTGGCCTCGGGTGCGGGGCCGCTGTCCTGCGCCAGGCGCCGGCGTGCATCGCGGCCCTCCAGCGCGGCAATGGCTTCCTCCGCCGTGCGGCAGGCCACGGCCGTGCGGTGCGCGAAGCGCTTGCGCCCGACCTGCAACGTGTGGGCCACGTCGGCCAGCCGCAGCTCGGGGTGGGCACGCAGGTGGTCGGCCAGGCGTTGCGCCATCTGGTCCAGCGCCGTCGGCGTGCGGGCCGACAAGGGCAGCAGTTGCCAGCCGCGCGATGCGCCATCGCCGGTTTGATCGGGCGCCTGCTCCAGCACCACGTGCACATTGGTGCCCCCGATGCCGAAGGAGCTCACGCCCGCGCGGCGAGGCACATCGCCATCAGGCCAGTCTTTGAGCGCCGCGTTGACATAGAAGGGGCTGCCCTCGAAATCGATGCGCGGGTTGGGTGTCTCGAAGTGCAGGCTGGGTGGCAGCTCGCCGTGCTTGAGCGCCAGCACCGCCTTGATCAGCCCGGTGACCCCGGCGGCCGCGTCCAGGTGGCCCACATTGCTCTTGACCGAGCCGATGCCGCAGTAGCCGGTGCGGTCGGTGGTGGCACGGAAGGCCTGGCTCAGCGCGGCGATCTCGATCGGGTCGCCCATGGTGGTGCCCGTGCCGTGCGCTTCGATGTAGCCGATGGTGTCGGGGTTCACGCCCGCCATGGCCTGCGCCGCCAGGATCACCTCGGCCTGGCCTTCGACGCTGGGCGCGGTGTAGCCCACCTTGGCCGAGCCGTCGTTGTTCATCGCCGAGCCCTTGATGACGGCGCTGATGGTGTCGCCATCGGCCAGTGCATCTTCCAGGCGCTTGAGCACGACGATGCCCACGCCGCTGCCGATCACCGTGCCGGAGGCCTGCGCGTCGAAGGCGCGGCAGTGGCCGTCGGTCGACAGGATGGCTCCGACCTGGTGTCGGTAGCCATCGTTATGCAGCAGGTTGACCCACGAGCCGCCGGCCAGGGCCATGTCGGCCTCGTGGTTGAGCAGCGCGCGGCTGGCCACGTGCACCGAGGCCAGCGAGGTCGAGCAGGCCGTCTGCACCGTCACGCCGGGCCCGCGCAGGTTGAGCTTGTACGACACCGTGGTCGTCATCGAATCCTTGTTGTTGCCGTTCATCAGGCCTTGCAGCGAGGAGATGTCGCGCAGGTCCGAGAAGCGCTCGCTGCCGATCAGGTTCAGCAGCAGGTAGGTGTTGACGCCGGTGCCGCCGTACACGCCGATGGGCCGGGGCCAGTTGCCGCCGTCGTAGCCGGCGGATTCGAGCGCCTCCCAGCAGGTCTCCAGGAACAGGCGGTGCTGCGGGTCCATGTCCTGCGCCTCGCGCGGCGAGTAGCCGAAGAAGGCGGCGTCGAAGCGGTCCACGCCCTCCAGGCGCGCGGCGGCTTTCACATAGGCCGGATCGGCGATGGTGGACTCGGGCACGCCGCGCTCGCGCAGTTCCTCGTCCGTCAGCTGGCGGATGGACTCGACGCCCTCGCGCAGATTGCGCCAGAAGCTGGGCACGTC
The DNA here is from genome assembly GCA_019112875.1 of Candidatus Aquabacterium excrementipullorum. Taxonomy (GTDB): domain Bacteria; phylum Pseudomonadota; class Gammaproteobacteria; order Burkholderiales; family Burkholderiaceae_C; genus Aquabacterium; species Aquabacterium excrementipullorum. The sequence continues at coordinate 29,534 of DXIO01000023.1, read as the reverse complement.
GTCGGCACCGGGGAAACGGCCGGCCATGCCGATCACGGCGATGTCGGTGCCAGGCTCGTCGTAGGCGTCATCGAAGGCCTCGTCGGCCATGGCGGGGTTCTCTGCGCCGTGGCGGGATGCGGTGGTCATGACGGGGTCCTTTCGGCGGTCGGTTTGCGGGGGAGGAAGGCGCGGCGCTGGCGGCGCGCGCGGTCCTGGTGCTGGCGCAGCGTGGCCTCGGCGGCGGCCGCCTGGGCCGCGCCGCCATCGGCCAGCGCGGCGATGTGATCGGCCAGCGCGGCCACGGTGGTGCAGCGGAACAGATCGACCACGGACACGCGCGCGTCCAGCGTTTGCAGCGTTTGCTCGAGCTGGCGTTGCACCTTCATCAGCAGCAGCGAATGCCCGCCCAGGTCGAAGAAGTTGTCGTGCAGGCCGACGCGCGGCAGGTTCAGGGCCTGGGCCCAGATGCCGGCGATGGCGGCGGCCACGGAGCCCGATGGGGCTTGTTCGGCCGCATCTGCCGTGACGGCGGGCTCGGGCAGCGCGGCGCGGTCGACCTTGCCGTTGGGATTGAGCGGCAGCGCCGGCAGCAGCACCAGCGCGCCGGGCACCATGTAGTCGGGCAGGCAGGCGGAGAGCGCGGCCTTGAGCGTGGCGGCTTCCAGCACGGCGCCCTCGCGTGGCGCGGCATAGCCCACCAGACGCGGACCGCCTGTGCCCACACGGGCCAGCACGGCCGCCTCGGCCACGCCGGCCTGTGCGCGCAGTACGGCCTCGACCTCGCCCAGTTCGATGCGGAAGCCGCGGATCTTGACCTGCTGGTCCAGGCGGCCGAGGTAATCGAGCTGACCATCAGGCAGCCAGCGCACGCGGTCGCCGGTGCGGTAGAGTCGGCCGCCCTCGCCACCGAACGGATCGGCCACGAAGCGCTCGGCCGTGAGGCCGGGGCGGGCGTGGTAGCCGCGCGCCAGGCCCGTGCCACCGATGTAGAGCTCGCCGCAGGCGCCGGGGGGCACGGGGTTCAGGTCGGCGTCCAGCACGTAGGCGCGGCGATCACCCACGGGACGGCCGATGGGGACCACGCCTTGGGCGACGGCCGTGTCGCCGTCCACGGTGGCCGCACCACCCACCCAGGCCGTGGGCGTGATGATCGTCTCCGTCGGCCCATAGGCATTGACGAAGCGCTGTGCCGGCAGGGCCGCGCGCGCGGCGGCCAGGTCGGCCGCGGACCAGGCCTCGCCACCAACGATGGTGTTACGCACTCGGGTGTCACGCCCCTGCAGGGCGGGTGCCAGCAGGCGCAGGTAGGCCGGTGGCAGGTGCACGGTGGTGACGCGCTGCTCGGCCATCAGCTGCGCGAAGGGCTCGATGGCCAGTTGCTCGCGCGCGGCCAGCACCAGCGCGCCGCCCCCGCACAGCGGCGTGAGCCACTGCTCCACGGCCGCATCGAAGTTCATCGAGAAGAACAGCAGTTCGCGGTCGCCCCGCTGCACGTCGTAGCAGGCGCCGATGGCCTGCAGGTGCATGGCCAGCGGGCCGTGCGCCACGGCCACGCCCTTGGGGCGGCCAGTGGAGCCCGAGGTGTAGATCACGTAGGCCAGATGCTCGGCGTGCAGGGGCACGTCGGGGTTGTCGTCGTGGTGTGCGGGGATCACGGTGGCCAGGCCATCGGGCGTGTCCTGCTCGTCCAGCGATATCAGCAAGGGGCCGGGCGGCAGCGACAGGCGCGCACGGGCCGAGGCTTGCGTCAGGACCCAGGCGATGCCGCTGTCGGCCACCATGTGGTCGAGGCGGTCGCGAGGGTAGTCCGGGTCCAGCGGCACGTAGGCGGCGCCAGCCTTGAGCACAGCCAGCAGCGCCACGATCAGGTCGATGGAGCGGTCCAGCGCCACGCCCACCTTGGCTTCGGGGCGCACGCCCAGCGCGATCAGGCGGTGCGCGAGGCGGTTGGCGCGGCGGTTCAGTTCGGCATAGGTGATGGATTCGGCATCGGCGACCAAAACCACGGCGCCGGGATCATGGCGCGCCCAGGCTTCGATGCGCTGGTGGGCCCATGCAGGCGGGGCTTCGGTCGCCTTGGCCTCGTCATGCAGGGGCCAGGTGCTGCGTGACCAGTCCGCCATCAACGCGCGGTCGCCCGTCGTGATCAGGTCAACATCGCCCAGAGGTTGGTCAATGTGATGAGCCAACGCGTCGAGCAGCCGCAGCCAGCCTTGTACCAGACGGTCGATGGTGGCGGGTTCGAACAGCTCGGCGGCATAGACCAGGTGCGCGTCCAGGCTGCCATCCGGCAGCTCGCGCGTTTCCAGCGTCAGCTCGAACTGGGCCGCCACGTCGGGCAGGTCCACGGGCGACACCGACAGGCCCGGCAGCGCCGCCAGCGCGGAGAAGTCGTGCCGCAGGTGGTTGGCGGTGACCTGGCACAGCGGCGTGTGGCTCAGGCTGCGCTCGGGCTGCAACGCCTCGACGAGCTGGTCGAAAGGCAGATCCTGGTGCTGCTGCGCCGCCAGGGCATGTTCGCGCACGGCGTGCAGCGCGTCGCGCAGGCTCTGGCGCCCTTGCAGATCGGCACGCATCACCAGCGTGTTGACGAAGAAGCCGACGATGCCCTCGGTGCCTGCGCGATGGCGGTTGGCCACGGGCACACCCACACGGATGTCGGGCTGGCCCGTCCAGCGGTGCAGTACCGCCTGCCAGGCCGTGAGCAGCACCATGAAGAGCGAAGCGCCTTGAACATCGGCTTGCTGGCGCAGGGCGGCGGTCAACGCTTCGGGCACGCGCAGAGTGTGGCGCGCGGCGCGGTAGGCGGCGACGGGCGCGCGTGGGTGGTCGGCGGGCAAGGCCAGCACAGGCTGTTCGCCACCAAGCCGGCCGCGCCAGTAGTCCAGCTGGTCTTGCGCACGGCCTTGTGCCAGCCAGTCGCGCTGCCAGACGGCATGATCGGCGTATTGCAAGGGCATCGATGCCAACGGCCCTGCGCCCTGTGCCAGACGGCCGGCATAGGCTTCGGCCAAGTCATTCACCAGCACCTGCATCGATTCGCCATCGCAGACGATGTGGTGCAGCACCAGCAGCAGCACGTGCTCGTCATCACCCAGCCGGGCCAGGCGTACGCGCAGCAAGGGGCCGTGGCGCAGGTCGAAGGGCTGGCTCTGCTCGGTGCGCGCCCAGGCTTGCACGGCCGCCTCATGCCCGGCCGCGGACAGACCACTCAAATCGTGCACGGGCAAGTCCAGCGTCAACGCGGCCTGCACATGCTGCGCGGGCTCGCCATCCGGGCCCGCATGGAAAAAGGTGCGCAGCGATTCGTGCCGCGCCACCAGCGCATTCAGCGCGTCATGGCAGGCGGAGATATCCAGGCGCCCTTGCAGCCGCAGAGCACCGCTGACGTGGTACGCCGTGCTGGTCGGCTCCAATTGCCATAGGAACCACAGGCGCTGCTGCGCATGCGACAAGGGCAGCGGGCGAGCGCGCTCTTCGGCCGACAGGGCTTGCAACACCCGGGCGTGCGGCGGTGTGGCCTGTGCGCCGTCCTGCGTGGCGCGCAAGGGCAGCGCCAGCAAGGCCTGGGCGCAATCGCGCAACACTGGATGATCGAACAACAGACGCGGCGGCACGTCCCGCTCCCATTGCGCGCTCATGCGCGTGGCCAGTTGCGCCGCCGCGAGCGAGTTGCCCCCCAACGTGAAGAAGTGGGCCGAGGCGTCGGGCACCGGCAGGCCCGGACGCCAGCGCAGCAGCACCTCGTGCCACAGCGTGGCCAGGGCGCGCTCGTCGTCATTCAGCGTGGTCGCCATCTCGTCACTGCCTGCGGCATCCACGGGCCAAAGCGATTCATCGAAGCTGCCAGGCACCAGTTGCCCGCGCTCAATCAACGCGAAGGTCTCCAGCGTACTGTCACGCCATCCTTGTCGACAGGCCTGGCGCTGCAGCTTGCCGCTCGATGTCTTGGGCAGCGAACCCGGCTGCAGCAGCGCCACCATGGCCACCGGCTCACCGCACAAGGTGCCCACCACGCGGCCAATGGCCTCGGCCAGGGCCAGCGGCGACACGCGCCCATGTTGCTGGCGCGGCAACTCGGCGGCCACGCCAATGCCCTCGCCAGGCTGCCCCCCCACATCCTGCACAGCGAAGGCCGCCACACGGCCCTTGCGCACCTCGGGCACCGCCGCCTCTACCGCACGCTCGATGTCCTGCGGGTACAGGTTCTGCCCGCGCACGATGATCACGTCCTTCAGGCGGCCCGTGATGTAGAGCTGGCCTTCGTGCAGCAGGCCCAGATCACCCGTGCGCAGCCAGCGCTGGCCGTCACGCTCGACGAAGGTCTCGGCGGAAGCATCGGGGCGCGCCCAATAGCCGCTGGCCACGCTGGGACCGCTGGCCCAGACTTCGCCCACGCGGTCGTCCGGCAAGGCGGTGCCACTGCTCGGATCGGCGATGCGCACACCATGGCCTGATGCAGGCCAACCGCACCCCACCAGCGTGAGGCCTTGCTCGGCCACCTGCCCTGCGCCCCGCGCCAAGGCTGGCCCGTCGAAGGTGGTGGCGCGCAGGCCCTGATCACGGCGCGAGCTCGTCACGAACAAGGTGGCCTCGGCCAGGCCATAACAAGGGTGGGCCGCCGACGGCTTCAGGCCGGCCCGCGCGAAGCGGCTCAGGAAGGCCTGCAAGGTGTCATGCCTTATCGGCTCGGCACCCGAAAAGGCCAGGCGCCAGCTCGACAAGTCCAGCGCATCGATCTGAGCCTCGCTGATGCGCTCCAGGCACAGGCGAAACGCGAAATCAGGCCCGCCGCTGACGGTACCCCGGTGCCGCGCGATGGCCTGCAGCCAGCGCAGCGGCCGCTCCAGGAAATGCCGGGGCGACATCAGCACCATCGGGATGCCGGCGTGCAGCGGCTGCAGCAGGCCGCCGATCAGGCCCATGTCATGGAACAGGGGCAGCCAGGACACGACGACGTCATCGGGCTGCACGTCGAAGCCCTCGCCGATGGCGCGCTCGTTGGCCGACAGGTTGCCATGGCTGACCATCACCCCCTTGGGCGAGGCCGTCGACCCGGAGGTGTACTGCAGGAAGGCGATGTCGCCCTCACGCGGGGCATGGGGTTGCCAGTCGTCGGCCGGCCACTGGCTGGCGGCGTCCACGGCGACCAGGCCTACGCCGGGCTCCAGCAACGGCGCGATCAGCGGCAGCATGGCCTCGGTGCTGAGCACGCCGCAGGCGCGTGCGTCCGTGGCGATCGCGCGCAGGCGCGCCAGGTGCTGCTCGCGCAGCGATTCGGGCGGGAACACGGGCACGGCGATCAAGCCCGCGTACAGGCAGGCCATGAAACCGACGACGTAGTGCTCGTCGTTGTCCATCAGCAGCAGCACGCGCTCGGTGGGCGCCCACTTGGCCTGCAGCACGGCGGCCACGGCGCGACAGCGGCGGTCCAGCTCGGCGTAGTCCAGCGTGGTTTCCTGCTCGCGGCCGCTGTCCGCCGGATCGGGCTTGATCACGGTGAGCGCGCGGTCGGTGGGGCGGGTCGCGGCCAGGCGCCGAAGGCGACGCACCAGGGTGTCGTGCTCGGCGGCGTCAATGGGGCTGTCCGTGCGGTCCATCGTGCGATTCGTCGTGCTCATGGCGGGATCCTCAAAGGCGCCTGTCCGTGCCGCCTCGTGGGCCGCGGGGAACGCATGCGCGGGTCGTGTGTGATGAAGTGAGCGCGGCCCGATCAGGCCGCCGCCGGCTCGGGCACGGGGTGCGCGGGCCCTGCGGACAGCACTCGCCCGACGATGTCGAGCACGCGCGCCTCGTGTTCGCGGATGAAGAAGTGGCCGCCGCTGAACCAGTGCAGCGCGAACGGCCCGCGCGTCTCGTCACGCCAGGGCGTGAGGCGCGCTTCCCCGATCTCGTCGTCACGGCCACCGAAGGCGTGCAGCGGCATGTCCAGCGGCGCGCGCTGCGCACGGTGGCTGAAGCTCTCGCAGACGCCGTAGTCGGCACGCAGCACCGACAGCGTCAGGCGGCGCAACTCCGCATCGGCCAGCACTTCTTCGGGGGTGCCGCCCTGGCGGCGCAGATCGCCGACCAGCCAGGCGTCGTCGTGGCGGCCAGCGAAGCGGCCCGGCTCACGGCTGGCCGGCGCGGGGCTGGCCGACACGAACAGCGCCTGGGCGGCACGCCGGCCCAGCTCACGCTGCCGGTGTGCGATGCCCTGTGCCAGCAGACCGCCCATGCTGTGCCCGAACAAGGCATGCGGGCCGGCGAGTTCAGCCGCCTGCTCGTCGCACAGGCGCGCCACCAGCGCATCGAAGTCGGCCTCGCAGGGCTCGTCCAGGCGCGCGCCACGGCCAGGCAGCTCCACCGGCACGATGCGCAGCCAGGCGGGCATCAGGCGCTTCCAGCGCAGGTACATGGTGGCGCTGCCGCCCGCGCAGGGCAGGCACAGCAACGAGACGGCGGGCGGCATCAGCGCGCCTCGGCCGCGGCCTGTTCGTCCATGAAGCGGCGCAGCGACAGCGGCCGCATGTCGGTCCAGACCTGGTCGACATGGGCCAGGCAGGTCTTCTTGTCGCCCTGCACGCCGGTGTCGCGCCAGCCGGCGGGGATGGCCTTCCACTCAGGCCACAGCGAATACTGTTCTTCGTGGTTGACCAGCACGCGAAAGACGGTGTCTTCGCGGTCGAAACAACTTGTCATGGCGGCGCCTTCGTCACGTGGGGTGCCGGTGGGCGCCAGGGCCCCGATGGCCCGGCCGCCCGCCGGTATCCCACATTGACGAACGGGGCCCGCGAGAATTTAGTGCGTGACCCGGTGAGCGCGGCTCAGGCGCCGGCCGGTGGCCCCTCGCCAGTCAAGCGCCACACCTGCCGTGCCTGCTCGTAAGCCTGGCGGTTCAGCGCGGACGCGGCCAGCCATTCGCTCAGGTGCGCGGCTTCCGCCTCGCCCATCGGCTGCTCGTGCTGGCGCATCACCCAGGCCATGGCGTCCTGCCAGGCCGCTTCCTTGCGCGCGGCCAGTTCATCGTTGGTGCCTTCATTGACACCGCGGTTCTCACCGCCGTCTTGCCCAGATGCCGTCATGGTCCCTTCCGATCGGAACACGCCGCCCCAGCATGGGAGACGGTCGAGGTCGCCGGACGTTCATCGGTAAAGATCCGGTTCACCGATTCTAGGGATCCACGCGCGACAACGCATCCGCGCTGCCACGGATGCGAAAACAGGGCGGATCGGCTGCAGACGCGTCAGTCCAGGCCCACGCCGAGCCCGAGGGCATCGCGGCAGCAGGTCAGCGCGTCACGGATCATGAAGTTGACCAGCGTGGTGGAGATGCCGAGTTCGTCGGCCACCTCGCGCTGCGTGAGCCCGCCCAGGCGGTAGAGCTCGAAGGCCCGGCGGGTGCGCTCGGGCAACGTCGCCAGCGCGTCGGACACCATGCGCAGCTGCTGGCGGTGCATGGCCTGGGTCTCGGGCGTGCCGCTCTGGTGGGGCACGTTCAGGCCGTCTTCCTCGTTGGCGAAGACCTGGGTTTCCAGGGTCGAGCGGCGGTGCCGGTCGATGGCCAGGTTGCGCACCACCTGGAACAGGTAGGCCACGGGCTGGCGCACCTCGGCCACCACCGGCGTCTCGATCAGCTTGACGTAGGCGTCCTGCACCACGTCCTCGGCACGCTGCGTGTTGCCCAGGATCTTGATGGCAGCGGCCTTGAGCTGCGACCGCTGTGCGACGAAAAGGGCCCCGAGATCGAGGCCCTGGTGTTGGTCCAGAGAAAGCATCAGCTTCTCTCCTTTCAGAGCTCGGACAGCGGCCCCGAGCACCTTGATTGAATGATAATTATTATCATTATAGGCAACGCCAACTCATCGTTTTGTTTCAGCCTGTAGCCGCCGGGGGCATCTCCGCGATGCCACGCGGCTGACACCGAAACCGCTGCGCCGTCAGCGGTTTCGGTGATCAGATCCCCATCAGAACGAACGCGCCAGCGTGGCCGACACCATCAGCGCGCGGCCGGGCGCGGCCTCGTAGTAGCGCCGGTTGCCCTCGTTGACGATGACCGAGCCCACGTAGGCCGCGTCGCGCAGGTTCTCGATGCGCGCCAGCGTGTCCAGCCGCCAGGCCTGATCGCCCTGTCCCCACACCTGGCGCCAGCCGGCGCGCAGGGCCCACACGGTGTAGGCCGGGGCGTATTCGTCGTTGACATCGTTGGCCCACAGGCGGCCGCTGTGGCGCAACTCCAGCGCGCCGCTCCAGCCCGTGGGGGCCGGGCGCCATGCGAGTTCGGCATAGGCGCTGCGGCGGGGCACGCCGGGCAGGTCGTTGCCGGCGTTGACCTGCGTGGTCGTGGTCACGCCGCTGGCCACCGCCACCGAGTTGAAGGCATCGCGGTAGCGCGCGCGGGTGAAGGTCAGCGCGGCATAGGTGCTCCACGCTGGGTTGATGGCCCAGCTGGACGAGGCCTCGACGCCGTCGCGCCGGGTGCGGCCCACGTTCTGGAAGGTCGAGCGGCCGCCCTCGTTGCGGGCCACGGCGATCTCGTCGTCCGTGTCGATGCTGAAGAGGGCCACGTCCAGCGTGGTGCGCGGCAGCGGGCGGCTTTTCACGCCGATCTCCAGATGCTGCGCGCGGCTGGCCTTGAGCCCCAGGTTCCAGCCCGGGTCGGTGCCGGCGTTGCTGCGGTAGGCCACCTCGTTGAGCGTGGGCGTCTCGACGCTGCGGCCGGCGCTGGCGTACAGGTGCAGCGCATCCAGCGGCCTGTACATCACCGAGGCCAGGGGCGTGGTCGCCTCGAAAGCCATCGCGCCGCTGTCGTCGCCATTGCCGGCCACGATGTAGTGGTCGCGCGAGCTGAAGCGCACGCGGCTGTGGCGCAGGCCCGCGCCCACGGACCATCGCGGCGCCACGGCCCAGTCGGCCTGCAGGTACTGGTCGCTGTTGCGCGCGGTGTTGTCTTCGTCGCGCCGCAGGGCGCCGACCACGCCCAGGGTGCTGCCGATGAAGTTCTGGTAGCCCTGGCGCTGCTCCTTGAGCTGGTCGATGCTGGCGCCGCCGGTAAGCGTGAAAGGCCGCGCGGCCAGTTGCGTGCGCCAGGTGTAGCGGGCGTCCAGGCCCCGGTAGTCGCGGTTGAAATCGATGATGCCGCCGGGGTGGCGCGCCGGGGTCTGCGCGCCGGCCGGGATGGCCTGGAACTGGCGCACCTGGCGGCTGCCGCCGTAGGCCATCAGGCGCAGGGTGTCGTCATGCCCCACTGGGCGTTCGTAGACCAGGCCGAGCTGGCCGTTCTCGATGTCCTTGCGCGTGTCGTAGGCCAGCGCGCTGGCATCGGCCTGGCGCGGGTTGGCGGCCAGTTGCGCCGCCGTCAGGCCCAGTGGGTCCTGCACATTGGGCATGTTGAGGTAGCTGCCCAGCAGTGTCAGCGTGGCGCGGTCGGCCAGGTCCCAGCGCAGCTTGGTGCTGAACTGGTCGCGCTGCGCGGCGCTGTGCGCGCGCCAGCCATCGGTCTCGAAGTGGCTGAGGTTGACCATGTAGTTCACCGCGCCGCTCTGGCCGCCCAGCTTGACCTGCTCGCGGCGCAGGCCGTCGGCGCCCACGGCCAGGCCCAGCGAGAGCTCGGGCTCGGGCGGGCCGTCTTCGGTGAACACCTGAACCACGCCGCCGGCCGCGTTGCCGTACAGCGCCGAGGCCGGGCCGCGCAGCACCTCGATGCGTTCGGCCGAGCCCAGATCGAACAGCGCGCTCTGGCCCTGGCCGTCGGGCATGGTGGCGGGGATGCCGTCGGCGTACAGGCGCACACCGCGCACCCCGAAGGTCGACCGCGCGCCGAAACCCCGGCTGGAGATCTGCAGGTCCTGCGCGTAGTTCTTGCGGTTGAGCACGCCCAGGCCCGGCACGCGCTGCAGCGCCTCGGACAGGTTGATCTGCGGCCCCATCTGGCGCAGCGTGGCCGCATCGACCCGGTCGACCGAGGCGGCCAGGTCGCGACGCTCCTGCGCGCTGCGGGTGGCGGTGACGACGATCTCGGGCAGGGGCGTGTCATCGGCTGGGTCGGCCTCGGCCCCGAAGGCGGTCTGAGCCAGTGGCAACGCCCCCAAAAGCGTCACGCAACAAATGACCGGAGTTTTACGAAAGCAAGTTAACGACATGCGAGGGGTTTCCATGACCGATCTGGTGCACACGGAGGCCACAATCGTCTGCATCTGATCATTCGCGTGATCAATTGAGGGCGCCCTGTGTTGCTGGGTGTGGAGTCTGGCAGGTCATCCAATGCCCTGCCCGCGACAGGTCACCCGCCTCAGGCCCCTGGTCCCGGCAAGGGACTCCGTGTTTCATGCGTCGCCCATGGCGGCGTCTCCTCGGGCGTGCAAGCGCCCCTTTCAGCGCCGGGCCCCCGTGCCCGGCGCTTTTTTCTGCGCGAGGCGCCATCGTCCTGATCCTCGCGTTGACCCACGCGCCTGCGTGAAAGCCCCACCTCTGTCAGGCACAAGACACTTGCCCCGTGGGCTTGCGGCCATCATGGCCGCGTCACATCCCCCAGCCAATACACACCACCTCGGGAGCCCCACCCATGAGCACGACGCGCCGCCGCCTGTTGTCCGGCCTGACCGCCTCCGCCGCCACTGCGGCCTCCGGCCTGCTGGCCCCCACCCGATCGGCCCAGGCCGCCACGGGTTCCGCCGCCAGCGGCAGCTACGACACCGACGTCGTCGTGATCGGCGGCGGCTACTCCGGCCTGGCCTGTGCGCGTGCGCTGGTGGCGGCCGGCCGGCAGGTGCTGGTGCTCGAAGCGCGCGACCGCGTCGGCGGGCGCTGCCTGAACCAGACACTGCCCGCCCCCTACAACCGCTACGTGGTCGAAGGCGGCGCCGAGTTCATCGGCCCGGGCCAGACGCGCATGTACGAGCTGGTGCAGCAGCTGGGCCTGGCCACGCACACGGCCTACGACACCGGCAAGCTGGTCAACTGGGCCAATGGCCGGCGCACCACGTACTCCGGCGTGCTGCCGCTCAACAACCTGCTCGCCGCTGGCGAGGTGGGCCTGGCGATGATCAAGATCGACGCCATGGCCAAGCAGGTGCCGCTGGACGCGCCGTGGACCGCCGCCAAGGCCGCCGAGTGGGACAAGCAGACCGTGCAGTCCTGGATCGACGCCAACCTGTTCATCAAGGACTCGAAGAACCTGCTGCGCCTGGCCATCCTCTCGCTGCTGTCCACCGAGCCGCAGGACATCTCCCTGCTGTACTTCCTGTTCTACGTGAACAGCGGGGGCGGCCTCACGCCGCTGCTCAGCACCACGGGCGGCGGCCAGCAGGACCGCATCGTGGGCGGCTCGCAGGCCATCGCGCTGGCCATGGCGCGCGAACTCGGCACCACGCGCTTCTTGTTCAACGCGCAGGCGCAGTCGGTCACGCAGGATGCCAATGGCGTGCTCGTGGAAGGCAACGGCTTCAGCGTGCGGGCGCAGCGTGCCGTGGTGGCCATGTCGCCGTGGATGGCCTCGCGCCTGAGCGTCGCGCCGCTGGACGGCCCGGCCCAGGCCCGCCTGCAGATGATGCAGCGCGTGCCCATGGGCTCGATCTGGAAGGTGCACTGCCTCTACGACAAGCCCTTCTGGCGCGACGACGGGCTCAACGGCCAGGTCACCAGCGACGACTTCATCACCCGCGTCACCTTCGACAACACCCCGCCCGAGGCCGGCGCGCCCGGCGTGCTGATGGGCTTCATCGACGGGCAGGACGCGCGCGACGCCGTGCTCTTGAGCCCGGCCGAGCGCAAGCGCCGCGTGGTGCAGGCCTTCACCGCCTACTTCGGCACCAAGGCCGCCTCGCCCATCGGCTACCTGGAGATGAACTGGCAGGGCGAAAACTTCAGCGCCGGCGGCCCCACCGGCCACTTCCCGCCCGGCGTGCTCACGGCCTATGGCAGCACGCTGCGCACGCCCACCGGCCGCGTGCACTGGGCCGGCACCGAAACCGCCACCGTGTGGACAGGCTACATGGAAGGCGCGGTGCGCTCAGGCGAGCGTGCAGCGCAGGAGGTACTGGCCAGATGAGCGCGCTGCCGTCGTCCGATCAAACGCCGGTGCCGGGCCCGTTGCGCCAGGCGCCCTTCACGCCCGTGCTTATCGTGGGCGCCGGGCCGGCGGGGCTGGCCGTGGCGGCCTGCCTGCGCCGCCTGTGGATCCCCTTCGAGATCCTGGAACAGACGGGCGACGTGGCCCACTCGTGGATGCGCCACTACGAGCGATTGCACCTGCACACCGACAAGGCGCATTCCGAGCTGCCCTACCTGCCCTTCCCGGCCGACTACCCGCGCTACCCCTCTCGCCAGCAGGTGGTCGATTACCTGCATGGGTACGCGAAGCACTTTCAGATCACACCGCGCTTTCACGAGCAGGTGATGTCGGCGCGGCGTGTGTTCAGTGGGGAAGGCACGCAGAACGGCCAGACCTGCTGGGAGGTCGAGACGCAGGACACCCGCTACCGCACGCACCACCTGGTGCTGGCCACCGGCGTGAACCACGACCCGAACCTGCCGCACTGGCCGGGCCAGGATCAGTACAAGGGCGAGATCGTGCACAGCGCGCACTACAAGAACGGCGCGCGCTGGGCCGACAAGGCCGTGCTGGTGGTGGGCCTGGGCAACTCCGGCGGCGAGATCGCCATCGACCTGTGGGAGCACAAGGCGCGCCCCAGCCTGGCCGTGCGCAGCCCCGTCAACGTGATCCCGCGCGAGGTGATGGGCACGCCCTTCCTCACCGTGGGCATCCTGCAGCGATCGTGGCCGGCCTGGCTGGCCGATGCCCTCAACGCGCCGACCACGCGCCTCATCGTGGGCGATCTGAGCCGCTACGGCCTGCCCCGCCCCAAGCTGGGCCCCGTGGCGCAAGTGCGGCAGGAGGGCAAGGTGCCCTTCATCGACATCGGCACCATCGACCTGGTCAAGCGCGGCGAGGTCGGCGTGTACCCGGGCATCGAGCGCTTCACGCCCGAGGGCGTGGTGTTCACCGACGGGCGCAGCAAGGCGTTTGACGCCATCGTGCTGGCCACGGGCTACCGCTCGCAGGTGGGCCACTGGCTGGAGGGCGGCGCGATCCCGCTGCCCGACAAGCAGGTGCCCAGCCCGCAGCCCGGCCTGCCCGAGGGCCTGCACCTGTGCGGCTTCTACGTGTCGCCCACGGGCATGCTGCGCGAGATCGCGCGCGAGGCGAAGCTGATCAGCCGGAAGATCGCGGCCAGCGGGCAGACGGCGGCCACGCGCTGACGTTCAGCACGACGATCCCCGAAGCGTTCAGAGCTTGGGCGGGTTGCCGTCGTCCGGCGGCAGCAGGCCGGACACGTCGGCCAGCAGGCCACCGCTGAGCGTGGCGCCACCGTCGAAATCGGCGCCGAACAGCTGCAGCGACTTCTTCTGCACGCGGCTGCGGAAGTGCTTGCGGTCGAACAGCTTTTGCTGCGCCTCGGCCGGCAGGTCGGTGATGCGCAGCACGTTGCGCTCGATCAGCACGTCGATCAGGTCTTCCAGCACCCGCACCAGGTTGGCGTCCAGGCCCGCGAAGGAGCGCCCTTCATCGTCGGCCACGGCCACGAAGGCCCTCACCTCGGGGTGATCGACCGGCAGCGGCTCGGCGCCCGGCACCGGTTCCAGGTGCAGGCTGATGATCTTGCCGGCGGCATCACGCAGTACGTAGCGCATGGTGGTCGATGGGTGTGCAGGTTGGGTATGCAGGTGTCTTGGGCAGACTCTATCCCAGCTATCGACCCGCCGCGCGCGAACTTGAAAGCAGCGGTGAGGCCGCCAAGGCGATCAGCCTTTGAATCAACGCTCTGCCGTGAAGCGCCGCATCAGCACGGCGAACAACAGGCCGCCACCGTACATCACGATGCCGTACACCGCGCCGGGGATGGCCATGGCGCCGTCGTTGAGCACCGAGCCCGCGATCACCAGCGCCAGCGTGGCGTTCTGCACTGCTGATTCGATGCCCAGCGTCACGCTCTGGCGGCGCGACAGGCGGGCCAGCCAGGCCACGATGAAACCCACGGCCAGCATGCTGAGGTTCAGCGCCAGCGCCAGCGGGGCCAGCGTCGGGAAGGCCGTCTTGGCCATGTCCCAGTTCTTGGCGATGGCGGCGATCACCACCAGCACGAACAGCACTGTGGCCACCTTGGTGAAGCGCGGCTCCAGGCGCAGCGCCAGCGGCTCGCGCCAGGCACGCAGGGCCATGCCCAGCGCCACCGGAAGGCCCAGCATCACGAAGACCTGGCCCATCATCATGCCGACCGGTACCTCCACCGCCTGGGCTGCATCACCCGTGCCGAAATGCGCCAGCGACCAGGACACGATGAAGGGCAAGGTGAACACGGTGAGCACGCTGGCCACGGCGGTGAAGCTCAGCGCCAGGGCCACGTCGCCGCGCGCCAGGTAGGTCAGCAGGTTGGAGGTGGTGCCCGTGGGGCAGGCCGCCAGGATCATGAAGCCCACGGCGAAGGCGCCCGTGAGCCCGGCCACCGAGACCAGGCCGAAGCACACCAGCGGCAACAGCACGAAGTGGCACAGCACGCCCACCAGCAGGGCGCGGGGCTGCCGCACGATGCGGCTGAAATCGACCGCCGTGAGCCCCAGGCCCAGCGAGAACATGATGAAAGCCAGCACCGCCGGCAGCAGGATGGTCGATGCGACATCGCCTTGCATGGGAGAACCCTTTACTTCGAACGGCCTGCGCGGCAGGCCATCAAACGGACAACGTGCCAAAGATTGAATCTGAACTCAATCTTTCAGCACCCTGCAGTCTGCCAGCAAAGGCTCGCCCATCAGCAGGCCCTGGTTCGCGCAATCGAGCGCCACGGGTGCGCCCTGCGGCCAGGCGCGCATTTGTGCCGCATCGGCCGTGGCCATCACGGCACGGGCGGGCGGCAGATCAGGGCCGGCGTCCAGGCTGACCAGCACGAGGCCGTTCTCGCCCGCTTCGACGGAGGCGACGGCGCCTTTCAAGGTCAGGCGCTTGCCCGCATGTTTGGCGTGCGCGCGGCCGCCGCTGTCGCGGTACTCGGCCATCAGGGCTTCAGGCGATGCGGTCGATGCGGCCGCTTCGGATGGCGCGACCACGACAGGCACGGCAGAAGCAGGCGACACGGCCGCATCAGGCGCCTGTGCGGTGTCCGCGACAGACGGCTGATGCGCCGGATCGTCATCACTGCCACTGCCCCACAACCACATCCACGCAGCCGCCAACAGCAACACCACGGCACCCGCGCCCCACCACGACCACTGCTTCATGCGTGGGCCTTCCGGCACCACGCCACCATGGAAAAAGCCGCCGGAGGGCATCCGGCGGCGAACAGAACGTCATGCAACGCCTGAGGAGAAAACACAATCACAGCGTCAGCAAGTACTGGACCAGATTCGAGATGTCGTTGGACGACTTCGCGCACCACGGATGGGGCGAGGCCGGCAGCCCGATCGGGCCGGGCGCACCGACTTCGGGCCCGAACTCGCGGCGCATCTTCTGGTAGTCCCAGTAGTAGTAATCGGCGTCGCCGGCCACCGTCACGAAGTACTTGTGACGCTCGACGAAGAGGTTGCGCGCGTCCGAGGTGGTGTCCAGGATGTTTTTCTTCTTGGCCTTGTAGACGCGGAAGACATCGCCCTTGCGGTTCAGGTCAGGGAACACCGCGGGCTGATCGGCCGAGCCCAGCGCGGGGCGCACCGGCGCATGCAGCGTGTAGTACTGGTTGTACAGGGCCGAGCCCTCGGTGCAGCGCGCCGGGTTGACCAGATCTTCAAGATTGCGCACGTGGCCGTCGGTCAGCAGACCGCGCGACTGCACCCAGTACAGGTTGCGCAGGAAGGTCACGCGGATGGATTGCTGCTTGTACTGGAAATCCGACGGCGCGAAGAAGCGGCCCACTTCTTTCAGCGGCAGCATCTTCTCGTTGGTGTTGGCGCCCAGCTTGTCCGAGTGGCACGAAGCGCAGGCCTGGTCGAACGCCGCCTTGCCCTGCGCCACCGCACCCGCCACATTGGGGTACTGCTGCCAGGTCTTCTGCACGAAGGCGCCTTCGGTGGTGGCGGTGCTGCCCGTCTGCGCCAGCTTGCCGTTGGACTTGAGCCAGCGGTACAGGCCCACGTTGCGCAGGTCGTCGTCGTCCTGGTCCAGCACGGACATGTAGGCCGTCAGCGCCTTGAGCGACTTCTGGTCCATCGAGCCCATCGCGCCCTCAGGCTCCTGCGCATGGATGTACGAGCCCTCGAAGCCCACGAAGGATTCCGTATGCGACAGCGAACGGCGGATCGGCAGGTGGTTGGTCACGTTGGGGATGACCATCGGCGAGAAGATGTAGTCGTTGTCGTACTCCGTGCCCTCGCCGGCCTTGCGCGTCAGCGTGGACTCGGTGGCCCCGCCGGGCATCAGGTACAGCAGCGGTGTCTTGTCGACCTTCTTGGTGCCGGTGGACCAGCTCGGGCCCGGCTCGTTGTCGACGATGTAGGCGAAGGTGGCTGTGGTGTCCGTGGTCTTGTCGCCCAGCGTCGTCCACTTCTGCGTCCAGCCCGGGTTGGGCAGGCCGGGAAAGACCTTGGTGATGGTGTTCGATCCCTTGCCGTAGCTGATCTTGTAGCCATGGCACGAGGCGCAGTTGAAGCCGATCCACTTGCCACGGCCCAGCAACGGGTGCGAGGACTCGGCATAGCGGTAGCCCACCCAGCCGCTGTTGCTGGTGTTGCCCGCGGTGAGCTGCTTGTCGACCAGCAGGAAGCCGGGGATGGGGCTTTCCTGCGGGTAGGGATCGAACTTCACGTCGGCGATGGCTTCATCGGGCACCTGGCCGGCCACCGTCTTGTAGGCGCCGAACAGCACGGCCGGATCGGCCGCCTTGCGCGTGTACGGGTCCGTCGTCTTGCCCGCGAAAATCTTGTCCCAGTCCAGGCTCTTGAACTTGTGCGCCACGCCCAGGCCGTAGTCGTAGGACCAGAAGATCTGCCGGCCCAGTTTCACCATCTCGGCGAAGCTGGCGTTGTCCACGTTGACGTTGATCGGCGTGATGGCCTTGCTGTCGTCCGTCAGCGTCGAGACGATGTCGCAGTTGGGATTGGCGGGCGATTCGAGCCGCGTGAGCTGCGCGTCGATCACATTGTGCGGCTGGCCGGGCTTGCGCATCGACAGGTTGTAGCCGGTGCGCTTTTGCACCTGCAGCTTGAGCGGCCCTTTGCTGGCGTGGGCGGGCACGCGGAACTCGACCTGCGTGTCGCTCCAGGCCAGCACGTCTTTCGGCCAGTTGCTGCGCACGGTGCCGGTCTCGTAGTTGGCGCTGGCCAGGATGTCGAGCTTCTGCTCGTACATCACCAGGTCGGTCTCCAGCACGCGGCTGTTGCCGACCATGATCTTGCTGAAGTCGATGTCGGTGCCGGCACCGAAGCCGCTGCCCTTGAGCGTGACGGTGTCGCCCGGCTTGAGCGTGGGCGTGGCGCTGCTGCCAGCCGACCACACCAGCGCGCCGTTGACCAGCATCTGCTGCACCACCGGCTGCGCGAAGGTCTGCGCCGAGGCGGCGCGCTGCTGCTCGCGGCCCGCGTTGAAGCTGCAGACCAGCTCCTGGTCCGGGAAGCTGGGCGCGGCCTGGGCGCACAGGGCCTGCGCGGCCAGCGCCAGCACGCCAAGGCGCGGCAGCTGCCTGCGCACGGCGGCGCGGGCAAGGTGGCTGGCGTGGGGGACCTGGGGGATCGTGTTCATGGGCGGACTCCTGCGGGATCGCCGGTCGTGTCTGCCGGCGTGGTCGCATGATCCGTTTCGCCCTGAACCGAAGCTGTCGGCCGCCCGACAGACCAGGGAAACACCTCAGAGGGTGGACCCGCGGGTGCGCCTTCGTGAAGCAGGCGTCAGCCGCGCGCCACCGGCTGCATCTGCCCCAGGATGCGCTTCTCGGTGCTCGACAGGCCGGCCACCGTCATCAGCTTGTCCATGTCCAACACCTCGATGCGGCCGTAAGCCACCTGCAGCACGCCCTGGTCCTGCAGGCCCTGCAGCACCTGGTTGGTGGTCTGCCGCGAGAGCGACAGCATCATGCCCAGCTGCGACTGGCTGATGGGCACCACGCAGGGCCCCGCGTGCGTGAGCGACGAGGTCTGCGCCAGCAGCAGCAGGCGGCGCGCCAGGCGGCCCTCGGCGGGCAGCAGGGCCAGATCCTCCATGCCGATGAAGGCCAGGCGCAGCTTGAGCGCCATCAGCACGCCGAACTCGCGCCAGAACAGCGGCACACGCGCCAGCAGGTCGTGCAGGCTGGCCAGGGGCACGTGCAGCAGGCGCGTGGCGCCTTCGGCGACCACGTTGTGCGTGCGCGGTAGGTTGTCGAACAATGCGATCTCGCCGATCCAGCCGGGCGGCTCGGCCATCGCCAGAATGGCCTCCTTGCCGGCTTCGGTCACGCCCGAGATGCGCAACGAGCCTTCCAGCACGGCGTAGAGCCCGTCGGGCGGGCTGCCGCGCAGAAAGAGCGCCTCGCCATGGCGAAGGCGGCGCGGCGTGGCCAGTTGCAGCAGGGCCAGTTCCAGATCAGGCGGCAGGCTGCCGAACCAGGGGTCCTTGCGCAGCAGCGCGCGGACATCCGGCGTGATCCAGGATGAAGCGGCGAGCTCAGTCACGTCAGAGCTGCCCGTAGCTGTGCAGCCCGGACAGGAACATGTTCACGCCCAAAAACGCGAAGGTGGTGACCACCAGGCCCACCAGCGACCACCAGGCCGCGAAGGTGCCGCGCAGGCCCTTCATCAGGCGCATGTGCAGCCAGGCGGCGTAGTTCAGCCACACGATCAGGGCCCAGGTCTCCTTCGGGTCCCAGCTCCAGTAGCCGCCCCAGGCCTCGGCCGCCCAGAAGGCGCCCAGGATGGTGGCGATGGTGAAGAAGGCGAAGCCCACGGCGATGGCCTTGTACATCACGTCGTCGGCCACCTCGGGGCTGGGCGTGCGGGGGTTGATCCATCCGCGCGCCGCGATCACGACAATGAAGAAAGCCAGCAGCACGCCGATCAGGCGCAGCGCCTTGGCCACGGCGCCGAAAGTCTCGGGCTGCAGATCACCCAGCACGGCGAAGCCCAGCAGCGGCAACGCGATCACCACGCCCGGCACGCCGACCAGGCCCAGCCACAGCGCGCGCGGCGTGGCCGTCTTGAGCAGGTAGGCCAGCGCCACCATGGCCGCCAGCGCGAAGGTGCCATAGCCCACGAAGTTGGCCGGCACGTGGATCTTCATCCACCAGCTTTGAAGCGCCGGCACCAGGGGCTGGATCTCATGCGCGTTGCGCGTGAGCGCGTACCAGAGCAGGAAGCCCACGGCCGCGCTCACCACCAGCATCACGAAGGCGCCCAGGCCGCCGAGCGGCTGGCCGGCCTTGCGGTAGCGGTCCTCGTAGTAGAGCCAGAACAGCGTGGTCAGCCATGAGAACAGCACGAACACTTCGTACAGGTTGCTCACGGGGATGTGGCCGATGTCCGGCGCGATCTGGTGGCTCTCGAACCAGCGCACCAAGGTGCCCACCAGCGCCATGAACACGCCGCCCCAGGCCAGCTTGCTGCCCAGCAGCGTGGGCGTGTCGCGGCGCAGTGCCAGGCCCGCCCAGTAGAAGGCCGTGCTCATGAACAGCAGCAGGCTCATCCACAGGATGGCGCTCTGGCTGGACAGCATGTACTTGAGCCAGAACACCTGCTCGCCCTTGGCCAGGTCGGCCCCGAAATCATCCGTGGCGCGCAGGTACAGCGTCATCGCGCCACCGGCGGCCAGCGCCGCCAGGATCATCAGCGGACGCAGCGGCGCCCAGAACCAGCCCAGCGCGATGGCCGCGGGCACGGCGCACGCGGCGATGCCTTTCTCGTACACGTCCATCGAGGCGCCGTAGCGCTGGAAGCCGACCACGGCGGCCAGCACCACCAGCGCGGCGAAGACCCAGTCGAAGGCGGTGCGGCGCGCCGGGTGGGCGGCCAGTGGCAGGGGGTGGGCGGTCGTTGTCATGTCAGATGACCTCGTCGTGGTCGGCCTTGGGCGGCGTGGCAGGGTCTGCCGGGGAAGCCGCGTGGGCGATGTTATCGCTGGTCCCTTGCGGGAGCAAAGCCTGCTTCAGGCGCTCGAACTCGTGGTCGGTGTCCAGCGTCTGGCGGGTGGAGGACAGCGCCAGCGTCAGCGCCGTGCGGCCAGGCTGCGCGGCATCGGCCCGCACCCACACCCACACGCGGCGCTCGCGCACGTACAGCATGGAAAACACGCCGACGATCAGCAGGATGCAGCCCAGGTAGACCACGTTGCGGCCCGGCGTGCGCGTGACTTGGAAGACGCTGGCCTGGCGCTGCTCGAAGGCGGCCGGCAGCAGGATGAAGGGCGCCGGGTAGGCGTTGGCATCCGACAGCGACAGCACGGCCTGCGTCATGAAGGCACTCGTGGCGGGCGCGTCGGGCGACAGGGGCTTCAAGCCATCATGCTCGCGCACCACGTTGAGCAGTTCGAACAGCGTGCCGTTGAGGATGCGGATCAGCGTGCCGGAGGCGCGCTCGCGATCGGCCTCGGGCACGGCCTTCTCGATGAAGTCCGTCAGCGCCTGGAAGCCGGCGGTAGGCGCGGCCGGCGGCGCGCCGTCAGGCCGCGACGGATCGACCACGTTGTGCACGCCGGCGTACAACTCCAGCACCCGCTGCGAGGACAGCGCCAGCTGCGCCGCCAGTTCGCTGTGCTGCCCCTCGGGCGCGCCGCGCGAGGCAAAGCGCTGCACCGCCTGCTGGCGCATGCCCGGATCGGCCAGGGCCTCGCGCAGGCGCAGCCAACCGCTCAGCTGCATCTGGTCGTCGGCCGGCACACGCAGGAAGCGGAAGGGCTCGGCCGGCGAACTGCGCACACCCAGCAGGAACAAGGGCTGCCCGCCGATGTGCACCGGCAGCATGTAGTTCTGGTACTCGCGCGCCTGCCCTGCGGCATCACGCAGCTTGTAGGTCACCGAGGGGCCGATGTTGGTCAGCTTCTTCTCGGCGGCCTGGTGGTCGGCGCCGAACTGGCGGCCCAGCTCCTGGAAGTTCACGCCGCGCGCGTCGGTCGATCCAGCACCGGCGGTGGCCGTGTCAGGCCCCGGCTCGCTGCCATCGGCCTGGGCCAGGTCCTCCACGTTCACGGGGCGCAGGCTGGTGATCTCCAGGCTCAGCGGCTGGCCCTGGCCCAGCGGCGCCGGCACGGCCAGCGACTCGCCGCCCACGATGCCCTTGAACACCTCGCCGGGCTGCACGCGCTGGCCATACAGCGGGTAAGGCTTGAGCTCCACCGTGGAGCCGCCATCCTCGAAGCTGGACTGGAAGATCGTGACGCCGTCGTAGACGAAGGGCTTGTTCACCTCGACCGTGGCCGCGTGCGTGGACTTGTCGCGCGCATCGTGCACCACGATCTCGCTGGCGAAGCGCTTGGGCATGCCGGTGGCGTAGTACTCGACGATGAACTTGCGCAGCTCCACCTCGAAAGGCAGCGGCTGCAGCAGCATGCCCTGCTCCAGGTTCAGCACGGCCGCGCCCGATCGCGCGCCCTCGGGCACGAAGAGTTGCGCGCGGTAGGCGGGGTTGTCCACGCCCAGGCTGTTCTTCGGGCCGGGGGCGCTGCCCTTGAAGGGCTCCAGGCCCTGCCACCAGGCCTGGGCCTTGGTGACCATCTCGCCATCGAACAGGCCGCCCAGGCACACCAGTACGATGGCCGAGTGCGCGGCGATGTAGCCCAGCTTGTTGGCCCGGCCCCGGCGCGCGGCAATCATCGTGCCGGCTTCGGCGGCAGCGCCAGCCGTGCGCACAGAAGCATCAGCCCCCACGGCACCCGACACCACCGAACCGCCCAGCCGCTCCTGCGCCTTCACCTGCCAGCCCAGTGCGGCCAGCGTGGCCAGCGCCTGGTCACGCACGGCTGCCGGCGTGCCATCGGCCACGCCGTGCGCCTTGTGGTGGAAGGCGTCCAGCGCCTTCACACGCACGTTCTCCTTGTAGGTGCGCAGATCCGCCAGGATCTTGGGCACATTGCGCGCGATGCACAGGCTGGTCGACACCACCAGGAAGGCCAGGATCACCAGGAACCAGGGCGAGCTGTAGATGTGGAACAGGCCCAGGGCGCCGAACACCTCGGCCCAGTAGGGCCCGAAGGCATCGACGTAGTTGACCAGCGGCTGGCCCTGCTGCAGCACCGTGCCGATGGCCGAGGCGATGCAGATCACCGTCAGCAGCGCGATGGCGAAGCGCATCGAGGCCAGCAACTCCAGCGCATCGGCGCGGGCGGAACGGGCCGGCATGGGCGGCAGGGAATCAACAGCGGCGGTCATGGCGGGGGCAGATCGGGACAGCGGGCACTGTAGGAGTGTGCCCGCCCCCGCGACCGTCGCTCATGCGACGAATCAAGGGATAACACCGACGCGGGCGTGCCTCCAGCAGACAAAAGTGAAAACCCGGGATACCGGGTTTCCTCGGGGCTTGGAGGCGCCCCAGCGCTCCGGGTTCACCCGGATGCGCTGATCCAGCGTGGTCAGCGCAGGCCGGCGATGTAGTCGGCCAGCGCGGTGATTTCCTTGTCGCTCAGGTTGGCGGCGATGGTCACCATGGGCGCGCTGTTGTGGCGCTCGCCCTGGCGGAAGGCCGTGAGCTGGGTCTTGGTGTACTCGGCGTGCTGGCCACCCAGGCGCGGGTACTGGGCCGGAATGCCGGCGCCATTGGGGCTGTGGCAGCCCGCACAGGCCGGCACGCCCTTGGCGGCGATGCCGCCGCGGTAGATCTTCTCGCCCAGGCCGACCAGGTCCTTGTTGGTGGCGAAGCCGTCCTTGGCCTTCTTGCCCGCGTAGAAGGCCGACACATTGCGGATGTCGGCCTCGGACAAGGGCGCGGCCATGCCTGTCATCACGGCGTTCTTGCGCTTGCCGGACTTGAAGTCCTCGAGCTGCTTGGCCAGGTACTGCGGGTGCTGGCCCTGCAGGATGGGGTTGGCGGTCAGGCCCCGGGAGCCATCTGCCGCATGGCAGGCGGCGCACACCTGGGTGGCCTTGGCTTCTCCGGCGGCCAGATCGGGCTTGGCGGCCTTGGTGGGTTCAGCGGCGTAGGCCAGCCCGGACAGGCTGGCGGTCATGGCAACTGCGGCAATCAGGGGATAAAAGCGCATGAGCATGATTTGATCAGTGGGGGTGATCGGGGCATTGAGCAATGTCAACACCGCTTCGAGGGATTCTACAATGCCCCATGAATCGAGCATCCCCCCCGGCCTCCAAGCGCGCCCCGCGTCCCGTGCACAAGACACCACAGGCGCCGCGCAGCGGTCCGGCCACGCCCGGGCAGCTCGCGTTGGCCTGGGCCCACAGCGCCCGCTTCTACACCACGGCCGCCAAGATCGAACAGCTGCCGTTCAACGAACTGCCGGAAATCGCCTTCGTGGGCCGCTCCAACGCGGGCAAGTCCACCGCCATCAACACCCTGGCGCAGCAGCGCCAGTTGGCCTACGCCTCCAAGAAGCCCGGCCGCACCCAGCACATCAACCTGTTCCATCTGGGCCCGCAGGACGCGCCCAACATGCTCTGGGCCGACCTGCCGGGCTATGGCTACGCCGCCGTCGAACGCGCGGCCAAGCTGCGCTGGCAGGAGGTGATGGCCCGCTACCTGGAGCTGCGCCGCAGCCTGTCAGGCGTGGTGCAGATGGTCGATTCGCGCCACGGCTTCACCGAGCTGGACCTGCAGCTGCTGGGCTTCATCGCGCCGCGCGTGCGCAACGGCGAGGTCAAGCTGCTGGTGCTGCTGACCAAGGCCGACAAGCTCAACCGCAAGGAATCGACCGACGCGTTGCGCAAGGCCCAGGAGGTGCTGGGCGAGCTCAGCACCGAGGAGTCCGACATCGGCGTGACGCTGTTCTCCGCGCTCAAGAAGATCGGCGTGAGCGATGTGGCCGAGACCCTGAAAGGCTGGGCGGCGTCCGATGAGCTGGCGCAGACCCTGGCGGCGGCGCATGGCCTGGCCGCAGCGCCCGATGAGGACTACGCCGAGGACGGTGAGCCCCTCGACGACCACGAAGACACGGACGAGGCCTGATCAGGCCTTGTCAGCAAGCGACCCACCGGCCTTCCGGGCCGAGGCCGCTCAACCCAGCAGGCGCGTGAGCGCTTCCTGGTACTTGGCGGCGGTCTTCTCGATCACGTCCTGCGGCAGGGCCGGCGACGGCGCGGTCTTGTCCCAGGGCTGGCCGTTCACGGTGGCCTGCTCCAGCCAGTCGCGCACGAACTGCTTGTCGTAGCTGGGCGGGTTGGCCCCGGCCTTGAACGCGGCCTCGTAGCCCTCGACCGGCCAGAAGCGCGAGGAATCGGGCGTCAGCACCTCGTCCATCACGGTCAGCGTGCCCTGCTCATCCAGGCCGAACTCGAACTTGGTGTCCGCGATGATGATGCCCTTGGTCAGGGCGTAGTCGGCGGCCGTCTTGTACAGCTTGATGGCCAGGGCGCGCACCTGCTCGGCCAGGTCGGCGCCGATGATCTCGACCATCTTGTCGTAGCTGATGTTCTCGTCGTGGTCGCCCACCTCGGCCTTGGTGGCGGGCGTGAAGATGGGCTCGGGCAGCTTGCTGGCGTTCTGCAGGCCGGCGGGCAGCTTCACGCCGCAGACCTCGCCGTTGTGCTGGTACTCCTTCCAGCCGCTGCCGGCCAGGTAGCCTCGCACCACGGCCTCCACGGGCAGGGGCTTGAGCTTCTTGACCAGCATGGCGCGACCTTCGACCTGGGCGCGCTCCTCGGGCTTGACGGCGCTGACGGGGTCGTCGCCAGTCAGGTGGTTGGGGGCGACATCCTTGAGCAGCTCGAACCAGAACAGCGCCATCTTGGTCAGCAGCGCGCCCTTGCCGGGGATGGGCTCGCCCATGATCACGTCGAAGGCACTGATGCGGTCGGAGGCCACCATCAGGATGCGATCGTTGCCGACGGCGTAGTTGTCGCGCACCTTGCCGCGGGCAAGCAGGGGCAGGGATTGCAGGCTGGAGGTGTGCAGGGCGGAGGTCATGTCGGCGCGGCGGCGGGAAGCAGCGGGTGAATCGGGTGAACGGCCGGCCCCGACAGGCCGGCCATGCCGGCGCCGGGGCGCTCAGACCGCCATTGTGCCGCCAGCGGACAGCCTGGTGCGCAGCAACCCGTCCAGACAGGGGAGCAGGCGGGGCACGTCCAGCGGTTTGGTCCAGTAGTCCGTGAAGCCGGCGGCACGGGCCTGGGCCACGTGCCCGGCCACCGCATCGGCCGACACGGCCACAGCCGGCGGCACGTGCCCGGGGTTCCAGTGGCCGCCCGGCTCATCGCCCAGCACGTGGCGCAGGCCGTCGAGCAACTGGCGGCCCTCCATGTCGGGCAGCTGCATGTCCAGCAGCAGCAGGTCGGGCTGGAAATCGCGCGCCACGGCCAGCGCGCGGCTGGCCGTGTCCACCACCAGCAGCCGGTAGCTGGGGCGCATCGCGAACAGCGACACCATCAGCTCGGCGTTCATGGGGTTGTCTTCCACGTAGAGCACGCGGGCCTCGGGCAGGTCGTCGTCGGGCTCGGCCACCTGCGGCTGCAGGCGCGCGCCACCGGCCAGCGGATCGGCCTGCGCGGACACGCAGGCCCGCAGCAGCAGGCCGAACACCGCGCCCTGCCCCGGCGTGCTGTTGACCAGCATGCGCCCGCCCATCATCTCGACCAGCCCGCGCGTGATAACCAGGCCCAGGCCGTGCCCCTCGGTCTGCGTGCGCTCGGCGCCCAGGCGGTTGAAGGGCTGAAAGAGTTGCGTCTGCTGCTCGGGGCTCAGGCCCGGGCCCTGGTCGCTGACCATCAGGCGCATCCACGGCCCTTCGGTGGCGGCGTACACACGCACCAGCCCGCCTTCAGGGCCGTACTTGATGGCGTTACTCAGCAGGTTGATCAGCACCTGCGACAGGCGCTGGGGATCGGCGCGGGCCACGCCAGCCGCGCCCACGTCCACCGCGATGTGCACCTGCCGGCGGGCGGCCATGGGTTCGATCAAGGCGGCGGCCTCGCGCACCACGGTGCCCACGTCCACATCGGCCATGTCCACGCGCACGCCGCCCGCCTCGATGCGGGCGATGTCCAGCACCTCGTTGATCAGGCCCAGCAGGGTCTGGCCGGCCGATTCGATGCACAGGGCACGGCGACGCTGGTGCTCGTCGAGCGGCGAGCGCGGGTCCATCAGCAGGATCTGCGCGAAGCCCAGGATGCCGTTGAGCGGCGTGCGCAGTTCGTGGCTCACGCGGGCCAGGAACTCGCTCTTGGCGCGGCTGGCGCGTTCGGCCGCGTCCTTGTCGCGGCGTACGCCCTCCATGGTCTTGCGCTCGGTGGCATCGAAGGTGTAGCCATGCCACGAGATCCCGCCATCGCTGTCGAGCTGCGGCGTGGCGTGCGTCTCGCGCCATTGCACGCCGGCGGGCAGGCAGACCCGGTACTCCATGCGCCAGGGCTCGAGCCGGTCGGCCGATTGCTGCAGGGCCACCAGCACGGCCTGGATGTCGTCGGCATGGATGGCGGCCAGCACATGGTTGGCGCTGACCGCGGCTTCTCGCGGGGCCACGCCGAACAAGCTGCGCAGCGCATCGCTCGCGTAGCGAAAGCGCAGTTCGCCCGTGGGCTCGCGCCGCAGGTGGAACAGCAGGCCGGGCACCTGCTCGGCGGCGCGCTTGGCGTGCAGCAGCTGGTCTTCCAGGCGGCACTGCTCGCGCAGGCGGAACACCGCGCAGCGCACGATGGCGCGGCCATCGGGTTCGAGCACGCGCGAGGCGTTGACCAGCGCGTCCATGCCGTGGCCATCGGCGCGGCGCAAGGGCAGCGCGATCTCCTCCACATGGCCCTGCAGCTTGAGCAGCGGGAACAGGTAGGTGTGGAAGAGCAGGCGCGAGGCCGGTGGCAGCAGTTCGTCGATGTGGCGTCCGACGAGGTCGGGCTGATCGCCGCCAAGCATGTCGATCATCGCGCGGTTGGCCGCGACGATACGCCCGTCGTCCTGCAGCGCCAGCACGCCGCAGGGCACTTCGTGCATCGTCATCAGCATCTCCTGGAGACAGCTCATGATTTCCCCCGTTCGGCGCCAGTGCATGGGGGCGCTGGCGCGGCGCCCGGCCTTCGTTGGAGGCTCAGTGCGGCAGCAGGTGGTCGCGGATGGCAGCGACGGTGTCGTGCGGATGGCTCAACTGCGGACAGTGACCCATGCCCGGCATCATCTGCAGGGTGCTGCCCGGCATGTGCTCGTGCATGTAGTACCCGACCTCGGGCGGCGTGAGCGCATCGTGCGCGCCCTGAAGGATCACCGAGGGCACACGCACCTTGGGCAGGTCGGCGCGGTTGTCGGCCATCAGCACGCGCTCGGCGAAATGCCGGCAGATGGCCGGATCGGTGGCGCACAGACCGCAAGCCACTTCCTGCCCGAGCTCATGCGCGGCCCCGGCGCCCACGGCCATCGGTGCCATGGCCTCGGCCCAGGCGCTGGCGTTGCGCTCCATCAAGTTGAGCAGGCCGATCACATCCTCGCG
Organism: Candidatus Aquabacterium excrementipullorum; assembly: GCA_019112875.1. Classification (GTDB taxonomy): domain Bacteria; phylum Pseudomonadota; class Gammaproteobacteria; order Burkholderiales; family Burkholderiaceae_C; genus Aquabacterium; species Aquabacterium excrementipullorum. The sequence continues at coordinate 2,051 of DXIO01000023.1, read as the reverse complement.
CTCGAAACCGCCGTGGTAATCGGGCCGGTCGTTGAGGTAGCGCGGCGAGGGGCCCACCATCACGAGCTGCGAGAACAGATCCGGGCGCCGCAATGAAGCCAGCAGGCCGATCACGCCGCTGATGGCGTGGCCCACCAGCGTGACGCGCGAGAGCTGCAAGGCATCGCACACGTCCAGCAGATCCTGCACGTAACCTGAGAGCGTGTGGTATCGCTCGGCCGACCAGGCCTGCAGATCGGAGCGACCGCAGCCGACGTAGTCGAACAGCACCACCCGATGGTCTCGGGCGAAATCCTGGGCCACGTGGCGCCAGCTGTGCTGGTCACCGCCGAAACCGTGCGCGAACAACACCGTCCTGCCACTGCTCCCACCTTGCATCGTCACGTTGTTGCGACGACAGATGTCCTGGGCCATGGGAAGCCTCCGTATGTCGTTGGCGGGCCATGCTCATACGGCTACTTCAGCGGTCCGCTGCTTTGCGAAATTTGATGATAGTGCAAAGAGAAACACGACGTCTAGAGGGGGCAATTGGCCGCGCCGAACGCGAGATGCATCACGGTTTCAGGCCGCGCCCAAACGTTTGAGCAAATGTGCCCGGGCCTGCTCGAACAGGGCCTGCGCTTCATGGACGCGCTCGGGCCAGGCCGGGTCGGGGTGGCCACTTTCGATGGCCAGGCACAGATGGTGCAGCCGTGCCGCGCCCAGCTCGCCGCTGGTCGATTTCAAGGCATGGAAAAGCTTGCGCAAGGCCACGGCATCGTCCACATCGGCGGCCTCGCGGGCCTGCGCCAGCAACTCGGCCGTGTCGGCGAGGAACATGCGCACCAGCTCATTGACCTTGTCCTTGCCGATCAGGCGGTCCAGCAGTTGCAGCTTGCGCTCATCGAGTTCGGGCGGTGGCGGCGCGGCCACCTCGTCCTGCAGCGGCATGGGCAGGGTGGCCAGGTGCACCGGTTCGTCGTGTGCGTCGTCTTGCTGCTGGCGCCGCGCCCAGGCCTGCTGCAGGGCGCCAGCCAGTTGCTCGAACACCACGGGCTTGGTCAGGTAGTCGTCCATGCCGGCCTCCAGGCAGGCCTGGCGGGCCTCGGCCAGCGCATGGGCGCTGAGGCCGATCACGTAGGGCTGGTCGGCCACCGGGCGCTGACGCAGGGCACGCGTGGCGTCCATGCCGTCCATCTCGGGCATCTGCACGTCCATCAGCACCGCGTCGTAGTGAACACGGGCCGCGGCCTCCACGGCCTCCAGGCCATTGGCGACCACATCGGCGGCATAGCCCAGTTTGTCCAGCAGCAGGCGGATCACGCGCTGGTTGACCAGGTTGTCCTCGGCCACCAGCAGGCGCAGCGGGCAGCGCTCGGCCAGCGGCGCTTCGTCGAGCAGGGGGGCGGGCGCGGAATCCTCGCCGATCAGGGTGCGCAGCAGCGCGTCGTGCAGCAGGTCCTGCTTGATGGGCTTGGTGACCACGGCCTGGAAACGCGCCTGCGTGCGCGGCACGGTGGCCGGGCTCAGCAGGATCAGCGGCAGCTCCTGCGCGGAGGGCATCGCGCGGATCGCACCGGCCAATTGCACGCCGTTGATTTCGGGCATCTGGTAGTCCAGCAGGGCCACGTCGAATTCGGCGCCCCCCGCCAGCAGCTGCAGCGCCTCCAGGCTGCCGGGACAGGTGCGCGTCTGCATGCCCCACGAGGCCAGCGCCTGCGACAGGATGCGGGCGCTGCTGGCGTTGTCGTCCACCAGCAGCACGCGTTTGCCGTCCAGCGATGATGCCGTGGAAGGCGCGTCGGGCAGCCCCACGCCTGGCAGCGGCAGGCGCGCCTGGAAATGCGAGCCCTGGCCCGGCTGGCTGTCCACCCGCAGTTGCCCGCCCATCAGCTCGACCAGGCGGCGCGTGATGGCCAGGCCCAGGCCCGTGCCGCCGTACACGCGCGTGGTGGAGGTATCGGCCTGGCCGAAGGCCTGGAACAGCCGGCTGATCTGATCACGCGAGATGCCGATGCCGGTGTCCCGCACGGAGAACTCCAGCATTCCCGGCTCGTCGGGCGTGGTGCGCA
>DXIO01000022.1 GCA_019112875.1 Candidatus Aquabacterium excrementipullorum | reverse complement strand
GCCAGTCTCGAAGTCGCGGCCGATCATCTGGTCCATGTTCAGGAAGATGCCGACCAGCTTGCTGATGAACGGGCTGGGGCCGTGCATGGCCCAGGTCACCTGGGTGGCCTCGCCTTGCGATCCCTGCGGCGTCAGCGTGAACTCGATATCGTTGCGGCCTTCGAAGGGCTCGATCATGTGCAGCCGCATGTCGACACGGTGGGGTGCCTGTCCGCCAGTGATCTCGACGCTGCCCTTGCCGGCCTCCTTGTTGCCGCTGAAATCGAAGGCGGCGCCAGGGCCGCTGGCCGGGCCTCGGTAGCTCAGTTGCATGGCCGGATCCTTGTGGGCATAGGGGTTCCAGGTGTTGTACTGGTGCAGGTCGTTGATCAGCGGGAAGAGCTTGCCGGCGGGCGCCTGGATGACGGTGCTGCGCTGCACGGCGAAGGTGTCGGGTCGGGTGGTGGCGTACAGCAGCAGCGCGGCCACGGCCAACACCAGAACCAGGGCGATGGACTTGAGCATGGTGATCTCCTTGAGCTTCGTGGATACGGGCCGGGCTCAGGCGCCGCCCACGCCCATCTCGCGCAGGCGGTCGAGCGATTCGCTGGGTGCGAAGTCATCGAGCTCGTACAGCTCACGCACCTCGATCGCGGCGGCACGGCCCAGGCCGACGGGGTTGGGGAAGCGCCGAGTCCACTCCAGCGCCTCTTCGCGCGAGCGCACCTGGATCAGGGTGTAGCCGGCGATCAGCTCCTTGGTCTCGGCGAAGGGGCCGTCGGTGATGGTGCGGCGGTCTTCCGAGCCGCCCGTTTCGGCGAAGGTGATGCGCCAGCCCACGCGGCTGGGTTTGAGCCCGGAGCCATCGAGCAGGACGCCGGCCTGGGCCAGTTGCTCGTGGTAGTCCGTCATCGCCTTGATGAGGGCCTCGTCGGGCGTCTGGATGCCGGTCTCGGCTTCGGTCTCGGCGGTGGCCTTGACGATGATCATGTAGCGCATGGTGCTTCTCCGTGGTTCCGATGATGGTGGGACTGCGGGACGCCGTCATGCGCCCCTTCATCCACACGACGAAGCGCGCGAGGCGGAATCGACAAGGGCTGGCTTAGTGAAAACCCTTGGTTTCAGGCTGATCTCAGCGCGGGTCGTCGAAGCAGGGCCCCAGGCCGCGCACTTCCACCGTGCACCACTGGGCGGCCGGGCAGTCGGCGGCGATGGCCAGGGCCTCTTCGCGCGTCTTGCAATCGAGCAGGAAGAAGCCGCCGATCATTTCCTTGGCCTCGGCGAAGGGGCCGTCGACGATGCTGGTGCGGCCTTCGCGCACCGTCACGCGCGCGCCTTGCGAAGCGGATTGCAGCGATTCGCTGGCCAGCAGCAGGCCGCGCGCCTTCAGGCCCTGGCCGAAGCGCACCATGCTGTCGTAGGCCGCCTGCCCCTCGGCGTCGGTGCGGGTGCGGCGCTGGCCGACGGGCTCGATGATCAGCAGCATGTAGCTCATGGCGGGGCTCTCTGTTTGGGGGTGATCCAAGGGCAATCGATGATACGGGCCCCTTGCTGCCCCGCGCTTGAGGGGGCTGCGGGGCGTGCACTGTTCACACCTGGGTGCGGGGTGGTGCGTGAGCTCGGTGATTGCCCTGAACTGCATGAGTCTCTGCAGTGACACGATGAACCCACCCCGGCACACGACACCGGCTGGTTCGATCCTCCACCGCATCAACTTCTCGGAGCACGTCCATGAACCCCATGCCCACCATCGAGATCGTCAACCTCTACGGCCTGAGCATCCATGCCGGCGGCTGGCCCAAGCTGGGCTGGTGCCGCGTCGAGCAGGACGACGAGGCCTGAGGCCTCCGCCCTGGCGGACAAAGCCGGCACTTTGGCGCGCCCTGCTGCCCCTGGTGCCGGCAGGCTCTTGGCAAGTTGGCAAGATGGTGCCTCCGGCAGGAGCTTTGCCATGGACACCACGACCACCTTTCGCCAGATGCTGTACCGCTACTGGTTCTTTGGCTGGCTGTTCCGCGACGTGAACCGCGCCAGCCTGCTCGAACGCGCGGCGGCCTGGCGGCACAACCAGCACCAGGCGCGCTGGCTGCCCACTTACCTCAAGCGCTGGGCCGTGCTGACGCTGTGCTGCTACGGCCTGGCTGCGTTGATCGAGCACGGCGTGGGCGCGCCCGTGCTGTCGGCCGTGTTCTATGTGCAGGCGGCGGTGGGTGTGACGGTCAACGTGGTGACCTCGGTGATGCTGCTGGGGCTGAAGGTGCTGCCTGCGCCGTTCTGAGGGCGTTGGTCGGCGGCATCATCGTGGTGCATGGCCGTTGACCCTGGCCCACCTGCGCGCGTATCCTGAACAGTGAGTCCACAAGCCCCGCCACCACGGGGACCGCTCCATGAAGAGCAGCGCACCGCCGCCGGCCTCTCACGACACCGATCAAGACCAGGTGCCACCGCCTGCCAGCAGCCGCCGGCGGCATGATCGACTCTCGCTTCGTTGCCCCGTCCGCCTGCAACTGGCCGGCGCGCCTGATCGCGAAGGCACCCTGCAGGATCTGAGTCTGCAGGGCTTGTCGCTGTTCACCGCCCGCCCGGTCGAGCCCGGCTCGCGCTGCACGCTGCACCTGGTGCTGCCACTGCCCTCCGGCCCGCGCGAGGTGGCCTTGCCGGCCAAGGCGGTGTACTCCTCGTACACCGGCCCGGCTGCCTTCCGCATCGGCTTGCTGTTCATGGCCTTGCCGCCCGAAGCCCAGGCGGCTGTGCGCGAACTGCTGGGCTGATCGGCGCCTTCGTTCACGGCGCACGGAAACCCTGCCCGACGCAAGGCTGTTGTTTTGAAATATGATGATCGTCATATTCTTTGATCCGTGCACGCCATGTCCGCCGCCCCGTCCCGCAAGGAGCTCACCCACGAGCGCATCGTGCAGACCGCCTCGCAGGCCATCCGCCGCAGCGGCTACGACGGCACGGGCGTGGCCGACATCATGAAGGCCGCCGGCCTCACGCACGGCGGCTTCTACGCGCACTTTCCGTCGCGCACCGCGCTGCTGGCCGAGGCCGCCGACCATGCCGGGGCCCAGGCCCTGTCGCGCCTGAGCGAGGTGGTCGAGCAGGCGCCCGAAGGCCAGGGCCTGGCCACGTTGATCGAGCACTACCTGTCCGAGCGCCACTGCAAGGCCGTGGACCAGGGCTGCCCGATGGCGGCGCTGGGCTCTGAAATGCACCGCCAGGAACCCGCCGTGCGCCAGGCCAGCACCGGCCGCATCAAGGACGTGATCGCGCTGGCCGAGCAGCAGGTGCGTGCGTCCATGGGCCCCGAGGCGCCGAACGCCGCCGTGCGCGATGCGGCGCTGGCGCTGGTGAGCAGCCTGGTGGGCAGCCTGGTGCTGGCCCGCGCGGTGGACGACCCGGCACTGTCCAAGGCGGTGCTCAAGGCCTCGCGCGCTTTTCTGCACGCGCACGTGGGCTGAGCGGGCCCGACCACGGCGCGCCACCCTTTGATTTTTTGACTTCGACCCACGCCGATTCAGGCTCACCCATGAATATGACGATCGTCATATTTGCATCGTCCCTCCCGTCCCTCCAAGGAGTGCTCCCATGAAGATCCAGAATTCCGTCGCCCTCGTCACCGGTGCCAACCGCGGCCTGGGGCTGTCCTTCGCCAAGGCCTTGCTGGCCGCTGGCGCACGCAAGGTCTACGCCGCCGCGCGAGATCCGGCCAGCGTGACGCTGCCGGGCGTGGTGCCCATTGCGCTGGACGTGACCAACGCCGACCAGATCGCCGCCGTGGCGCGCGAGCTCGGCGATGTCACCCTGCTCATCAACAACGCGGGCATTTCGCGTTCGTCGGGCTTCCTGGGCGAGGGCACGCTCGAGGCCCTGCGCGCCGAGCTGGACACCAACGTCTTCGGCCCGCTGCTGACCAGCCGCGCCTTCGCGCCCGTGCTGGCGCGGCACGGCGGCGGCGCCATCGTCAACGTGCTGTCCGCGCTGAGCTGGGTCAACATGCCCGCCTTCGGCACCTACAGTGCCACGAAGGCGGCCGCCTGGTCGCTGACCAACGGCCTGCGCCACGAGCTGCGCGCCCAGGGCACGCAGGTGCTGGGCCTGCACGTGGCCTTCATGGACACCGACATGGCGCGCGGTGCCCAGGGCCCCAAGACGCACCCGGATGACGTGGCAGCGCAAGTGCTGGCCGCGCTGGAGGCAGGCCGCGAAGAGGTGCTGGCCGACGCGATCACGCGCCAGGTCAAGCAGGGCCTGGCCGCCGAGCCGGGCGTGTACCTCGGCCTGCCGGGGGGCGCATGAACGGCGCGGTCAAGCCGTCGCCAGCGGTGGGCGCCGCCAGTGTGACCGGTTCATCGCCAGCGGCCAGCACGGCAAGCCCGGCGCCCTCGCCCTGGCCCACCTTCTTGCTGGCCAGCATCGCCGTGTTCCTCGTCTCGCTGGACAGCACCGTGCTGTTCGCGGCTTTCGGCGCCGTGCGGGCGGGCTTTCCAGCGGCATCGAGTGCGGACGTGTCCTGGGTGCTCAACGCCTACACGGTGGTCTACGCGGCGCTGCTGGTGCCGGCCGGGCGCCTGGCGGATCTGCACGGGCGCAAGCGGGTGTTCATCACCGGCGTGCTGGTCTTCCTGCTGGCCTCGCTGCTGTGCGGGCTGGCGCCGCAGGTGGGCTGGCTGATCGCGGCGCGCGTGCTGCAGGCCGTGGGCGCGGCGCTGCTCACGCCCGCCTCGCTGGCCATCGTGCTCTCGGCCTTCCCGGCCGACAAGCGTGCCGTGGCCGTGAGCCTGTGGGGCGCCGTGAGCGGCCTGGCTGCGGCGCTCGGCCCCAGCATTGGCTCGCTGGTGGTCGACAAGCTGGGCTGGCCCTGGGCTTTTTACCTGAACCTGCCGCTGGGCCTGTTCTCGGTGTGGCGGGGCGCCCAGGTGCTGCGTGAATCGCGCAATCCCGACAACGCCGCGCCGCTGGACGTGCCCGGGGTGCTGCTGCTGGTCATCGGCGTGGGCGCCATCGCGCTGGGCATCGTGCGCTCCGAAGCGCTGGGCTGGCGCGCGGGCGCCGTGTGGGGCAGCGTGGCGGCCGGTGTGCTGGCGCTGCTGGCCTTCACGCGCTGGGCGCGGCACACGCCTGCGCCGGCGATCGACCTGACGCTCTTCAAGGACCGCACCTACCGCTTCGTCAACCTGGCCACGCTGAGCTTCGGCATGGCCTTCGCGATGATGTTCTTCGGCTTCTTTTTCTTCATGACGAAGGTCTGGCACTACACGCTGCCGCAGGCCGGCGTGGCCGTGACGCCGGGGCCGCTGCTGGTGATCCCGGTGGCGGTGCTGTCGGGCCGCTGGGCCGCGAAGCACGGGCACCGCGGCCTGCTGGTGGGCGGCAGCCTGGTCTACGCGCTGGGCGGCCTGTGGTTCTGGACCATGGCGGGCCCCACGCCCGATTACCTGCACACCTGGCTGCCGGGCATGTTCCTCACCGGCACGGGCGTGGGCATGGTGCTGCCGGCCTTGTCGGGTGCGGCGGTGGCGCACTTGCCGCCGCAGCGCTTCGGCATCGGCAGCGCGGTGAACCAGGCGGTGCGCCAGGTCGGCGCGGTGATGGGCGTGGCGTTCACGGTGGCGCTGCTGGGCCACGAGGGCCTGGCGCTGGCGGATTTCAAATGGCTGTACGGCAGCCACATCGCGCTGGCGCTGGTGACGGCCCTGCTGTGCCTGCCGGTGCGCACGGGGCCCCGGCACCGCTGAAGCCCGGTGTTGGCGCCTGACGGGCGGCGGTCAGCCTGTTGTCTGGCTGCTGCCCTGCGCGCCCATGCGCTGGCGCGCCTGCTCGCGCACGGCCAGCGGCGTCAGGCCGGTCCAGCGGCGCACGGCGCGGTGGAAGGTGCTGGTGTCGGCGTAGCCGGCCAGGCGGGCCACCTCGGCCAGCGGCAGCGCGGTGTGCTCCAGATGGCGCAGCGCTTCTTCGCGGCGCACGTCTTCCACCAAGGTCTTGAAGTTCTGGCCCAGTTCGGCCAGGCGCCGCTGCAGTTGCCGGGCCGACGGTGCGGCGCCCGGTGCGGCGCCGGGGTGGGCCAGGCGCTGGGCCAGGGTCTCCAGCGAGGGCACCTGGCCTTCTTCGCGCAGGCTGAGCGCCACCTGCTGGCGCAACTGGGCCACGGCCTCGCCGGGCTCCTGGCGCTGGGCATTCAGGCGCTGGCCGGCCTGCGAACTCATCAAAGCGTGCACGGCCGGGTCCGCGTTGGGATTGGCCCAGGCCAGCCAGTCCACCGGCATCACCTCGCGGCACTCGGGCGCGTCGAAGCGCAGCGGCGCCTCGACGAAGCGTTGCAGGGGGGCGGGGTCGGCCGGCGGCGGGCAGGGCAGGTCCAGGCGCACGGGCACCAGGGCCCGGCCCGACACCCAGCGCGCGAAGCCCAGGCGCGAGGCCACGAAGAACACCCAGAAATCGGTGCTGCGCGGCACGGGGCCCAGCAGCTCCTGGCGTGTCTCGATGGTGGCGCCCACCACCTGGTGGTGCCCGCGGATTTCGGTGCACAGCAGGGATTGCAGCCGCTCGAACAGGGCCAGGCCGTCGCCGCCGGAGGCGCTGCTCATCACCGCATAGCCCAGCGAGCCCAGGTGCGCCGGCCGCACGAAGCTGGCGATGCGCAGCGGCGCCTGCGGGTCGTTGCACAGGCGCGTGGCCACGCTCAGGGCCTGCGCCAGCCTGGCACTGGGCACGCGCAGGTGCTCGTCGGCCAGTTGGGCAGGTGTCAGGCGCAGCGCCTGGCACACCGGCGTCGCATCCACGCCCTGGGCCTGCACGTAGTCGATCACCACGCGCGCGAAGGGCGCGGTGAAGCCGGCGGTGGGCGTGTTGACGGGAGGCGACTGCGTGTTCATCAACCCAGGATGGTAGCGGGGCGGGAACGTGCGTGGCGATTTGCATGTGTCGCGAAGGCCTCGACGGCGGTGCCGGTGGGGCGTTGAAGCCCTGGCAATCCCTGGGGGCAGCGGCCAACGCGCCGGCCTGTGCGGCCAATGACAGCGGGTAGGCCGGCGGCGCACCATGGCCTCATGTCCTCCTCATGGAAGCCGCGCCCATGTCCGCCCTGCCCGCCTCCCATTCGCTGCAACCGCCCCGGCGCCACGGGGCCGATCCGGCCATCGGCCGCCGCATGGCCAGCGGCGTGCGCCTGCTGATCCGCAACGATCCAGAGGCCTCGCCCGAACAGTGGGACGCCCTGGGCGCCGCCCTGTGGCGCGGCGACGCGCCGGCCGACGCGGTGGTGGAGTGGCTGCACCAGGTCGGCATGACGGCCGGCCGCCCGCTGCTGGAGCGCGCCATCGAAGGCGGCCTGGCGGCCGTGCCCGACGCGCCCGCGCCGCTGGCCAATTTCATCCGCCATGTGGAAACCCGCCCGGCCTGGGTTGACGAGGCCAAGCTGCGCGACGGCGCCCGCTTCATCCACAGCGCGGGCCGCTTCGGCATGCTGGTGCTGCGCGACGCGGGCCTGATGGCCGGCTACCAGGCCGGCGCCATCAACCAGGCCCTGGTGATGACGGGCGCCCTGCAGCGCGGCGCTCAGCGGCGCGTGGCCGAGACCACCTCCTGGTGGATGGACGCCACCGCCGAAGGCGGCCTGGACCGCTTCAGCCCCGGCTTCAAGACGACCCTGCGCGTGCGCGTGATGCACGCCATCGTGCGCCGCAGCCTGTGGAACCGTCCCGCGTGGGACCGTAGCCTGCTGGGCATGCCCATCAACCAGGTCGACATGCAGGCCACCTACCTGGGCTTCAGCGCCGTGCACCTGATGTCGCTGCGCGTGTGCGGCGTGGTGGTCAGCCGACGCGATGCCGAGGGCATGATGCACCTGTGGCGCTACCTGGGCTGGCTGATGGGCGTCGAGGAAGGCCTGCTGCATGAAGATGAGCAGCAGGCCCGCGTGGCCCTGTACCAGAACATCGTCAGCCAGGCCCCGCCGGACCACACCAGCCAGGCCCTGGGCCGTTCGCTGATGGACGAGCCCCTGGCCCGCCACTACCGCTGGCTGCCCGGCGTGCAGGGCCGCTTCAACCGCGCCCGCCACCTGAGCGTGGCCCGGCTCTTCGTCGGCAAGGAGGGCATGGCCGCGCTGGGCCTGCCGCCCACCACGCCCTGGTACCCCGTGCTGACCACGCTGCCTCGCCTGGGCTGGCATGCCCTGAACCGGATGCTGCCCGGCGGCCAGGCCCGCCTGGTGCGCTGGGGGCGCCGTCGTCAGGAAAACTACCTGCCCGTGCTGTTCGGCGGCCACCAGCCTGGCGTCGCCCCGCCCGAGGCCGCGCCGCAGTCCTGAATTGCAACAAGGTCTTTCTGGAGGCTTGCCGCCGCGCCGCCTACGGCGTATACCCCGAAGTGACAAGACTTTTGGGGGGAGTCGATGGCACGCATCCTGATCGTCGAAGACACGCCGGCCAACATGCTGCTGGCCGGCACGATTCTGCAGAACGCCGGCCACACCCTGCTGCAGGCGACCGACGCACCGCTGGGCCTGGCCCTGGCGCAGGAACACCAACCTGATCTGGTCCTGATGGACATCCAGCTGCCCGGCATGGACGGGCTGGCGGCCACGCGCGCGCTCAAGGCCGACGAACGCACCCAGGACATCCCGGTGCTGGCCCTGACCGCCTTCGCCATGAAGGGCGACGAAGAGCGCATGCGCGCCGCCGGTTGCGCCGCCTATGTGGCCAAACCCCTGCGCTATCAACAGCTGTTGGCTGCCGTTGACGGCCTTTTGGCGCATGATGTGGCCAACGACGATGCGACCAAGCAGGAAGGAGTTGGTTCATGACCCGAGTGCTCAAGCCGGTGCCGGCCCAGGACGAGCCCGATTTCCGGGCCTTGTTCGAAGGGCTGCCCGGCCTGTACCTGGTGTTCGACGCCCATCTGGTGGCCGTGGCCGTGAGCCAGGCCTACCTGGAGGCCACCGGCACGCGCCGTGACGCGCTGCTGGGTCGCCCGCTGCAGGAGATCTTCCCCGAGGCGCCCTACCAGCCCGGCATCCCCTCGGGCACGGACCTGCTGGCCTCGGTGCGCAAGGTGCTGTCTACCGGCCAGCCCGATGCGATGGAACTGCTGCAGCGCGACCTGCCCAAGCCCGAGGCCGAAGGCGGCTTCGAGGCCCACTACTGGACGCCCCACAACACCCCGCTGCGCAACGAGCGCGGCGACATCGTCTGGGTGGTGCACCGCCTGGACGACGTGAGCGACTACGTGCGCATGCGCCAGCTGCGCGCCGAGCTCGAGCAGCAGACCCAAGACCTGCGCCAGCGCGAATCCCAGTCACGCCGCCTGGCCGCCGAGCTGGAGGTCGTCAACGGCGAGATCGCCACCAAGAACACGCTGCTCGAAGAGGCCAGCCGGCTCAAGTCCGAGTTTTTGTCCAGCATGTCGCACGAACTGCGCACGCCGCTCAACGCCATCATCGGCTTCTCCGAGATTCTCAAGGACGGGATGGCCGGCGAGCTCAACCAGCAGCAGCGCATCTACCTGGGCCATGTGTTCGAGGGCGGCAACCACCTGCTGGCGCTGATCAACGACATCCTCGACCTCTCCAAGATCGAGGCCGGCAAGATGGAGCTCTCGCTCGAGACCGTCGACCTGCAGGCCCTGCTGGCCGACAGCCTGCTGGTGGTGGCCGACAAGGCCCGCGGCAAGCGCGTGCGCCTGCTGACCGAGCTCTCGCCCTCGCTGCACGACGACGTGAAGGCCGATCCGCGCCGCGTGCGCCAGATCCTGCACAACCTGCTGTCCAACGCCGTGAAATTCACGCCGTCCGAGGGCTCGATCACCGTGCAGGTGGCGCGCGTGCCCGTGTCGCGCGCGGCCCAGGCCATCCCTGGCTTCCCCCATGGCCGGCGCACGCCACTGCCGCAGGGCGATTTCCGGGAGTTCGTCGAGCTGTCCGTGCGCGACACCGGCATCGGCATGCGCCCACAGGATCTGGACCTGCTCTTCCTGCCGTTTTCGCAGGTCAACAGCAACGAGAGCCGCACGCAGGAAGGCACGGGCCTGGGTCTGGCCATGGTGCGCCGCCTGGCCGAGCTGCACGGCGGCGCCGTGGCCGTGAGCAGCGAGGTGGGGCAGGGCAGCCGTTTCACCGTCTGGCTGCCGATCCACGCCGCCCAGCCGCAAGAGGACCTGGAGCAACTGCAGATGCCGCAGATCACGCTGCGCTCTACGGCCCTCATCATCGAGGACGACGACCGCGCCGCCACGATGATGCGCCTGCAGCTCGAATCGCTGGGCTTCCAGACGCGCCGCGCCGTGTCGGCCGAAGACGCGCTGGCGCTGAGCAACCAGTTCGTGCCCGAGCTGATCACGCTGGACATCCGCCTGCCCGGCATGGACGGCTGGCAGTTCCTGCAGCGCATGAAGGAGATCCCGCGCTGGGCGCAGGTGCCCGTGGTGGTGGTCTCGGTGGAAAGCGATGGCCGCACGCTGGGCTACTCCATGGGCGTGTCGCTGGTGCTGCAAAAGCCCCTCAGCATGGACGACCTCAAGCGCGGCCTGGAGCATGTGGGCATGGCGCGCAACTCGCCGCGCCACACCACCGTGCTGGTGATCGACGATGACGCGCAGGCCGTCGAGCGCGTGGCCGAGCCGCTGAACCACCTGGGCTGCGTGGTGCTGCGCGCCTATGGCGGTGCCGAGGGCATCAGCCTGGCGCGCCGCTTCAACCCCGACCTGATCCTGCTGGACCTGGAGATGCCCGAGGTCAGCGGCTTCGAGGTGGTCGATGCGCTCAAGGGCGATCCCGCCAGTGCGCGCATTCCCATCATGGTGGTCACCGGCCGTGACCTCACCGTGCGTGATCGCCAGCTGCTCAGCGGCGGCCTGTTCGAGCTGGTCAACAAGACCGAGTTCGACCAGGGCCGCTTCATCGGCGAGGTGCAGCGCGCCCTGTCGCCCTACGTGCACTGAGGCTGGCGGGAAGTGCCAGGTTTCCGGCGCTGATCCGCGTTTGGTGCCGAAGCCCGCGCGGCCATACTGAGGCCATGAACGTCCGGCCCGACCTGCCCCGCCTGCCCCATGCGCCACGCACCGCGTGGGCCATGGCGTTGGTCGCGCTGGCGCTGACCGGCTGCGCGCAGATGCAGATCCGCCGCGTGGCCACGCCGGATGGCTCGGAGATCTACGACATGCGCGGCCGCGACCCGGGCCGCCTGGCCTCGGAGGCCGGTGTGCGCTGCCCCCGCGGCTACGACGTGTTGCGCCAGTCGAGCAAATCCGATGCGCTGGAAAGCCAGCTGCAGCCCGCGCAGTGGTGGAACACCGCCATGGGCTACCTGCACGACGCGGACACTCAGGCCCAGCTGGTCGTGTCCTGCAAGGCGCCGGTGGTGCCGGCGTTGCCGTTGCCGGCCGCCCCCGCCGTGTCGCCCGTGCCGCCTGAGCCGCCGGCATCCGCCCCGACCGCTGGCAGCGCGAAGTAGAAGGTCGCGCCGCGGCCGGGCTGGCTCTCGGCCCACACGCGGCCGCCGTGCTTGAGCACGATGCGCTTGACCGATGACAGCCCGATGCCGATGCCTTCGTAGGCCGTGCCCGCGTGCAGGCGCGAGAAGGCCGCGAACAGCTTGTGCGCGTGCTGCGAATCGAAGCCCACGCCGTTGTCCGTGACCCAGTAGACGCACTCGCCGCTTTCGGCCACGCCATCGATCACGATGCGCGGCGGCAGGCTCTGGCGCGAGTACTTCAAGGCGTTGGACACCAGGTTGGCCCACACATGGGCCAGCATGTGCCGGTCGCCTTCGACCGCGGGCAGGTGGGCGATGGCCCAGTCCACATGGCGGGTGCTGGCGCCCTGCAGGCCTTGGGCGCCCTGCGTCTGCTCCTCGATCACCTCGCGCACCAGCGTGTCCATGTCCACGGGCGCGCGGTTGAGCGGGGTGTGGCCCAGGCGCGCGAAAGTGAGGAAATCCGCCACCATCTGCGTCATGTGCTGGCCGATGCTGTGGATGCGCTGCAGGTGCAGGCGGTCGGTGTCGTTCAGGCGCTGGTTGGCGGTGACCTCCAGCAGCTGCGAGAAGCCCATCATCTGCCCGAGGGGCGTGCGCAGGTCGTGCGAGACCGCGGCGCAGAAGGCGTCCAGCTCCTGGTTGGCCGAAGCCAGTTCCTGGTTGCGCTCTTCGAGCAGCTCATTGAGCTCTTGCAGAGCCAGCGCGGCCTGTTCGCGTTCGCGCACCTGGTGCTCCAGCGACAGACGGGCGATGGCCAGCTCGATGAACACCTCCACCTTGGAGCGCAGCACGGCGGCCACCACGGGTTTCATCAGGTAGTCGACCGCGCCGGCGGAATAGCCCTCGAACATCGCGTCCGCGCTGCGCTCGGCGCCGGTCAGGAAGATGATGGGCGTGCTGCGTGATCGGGGCCGGCTGCGGATCATGGCGGCGGCCTCGAAACCGTTCATGTCGGGCATGCGCACGTCCAGCAGGATCACGGCGAAATCGTCGTTGAGCAGCTGGCGCAGCGCCTCGGTGCCGGATTGGGCGCGCACCAGGCGCTGCCCGAGCGGTTCCAGGATGGCTTCGAGCGCCAGCAGGTTGGCGGGCTCGTCGTCGACCATCAGGATGTTGACGGTGGGTTGCGGTGTCTGGCCCATGGTCATCCCTCACTTTTTTTGATGCGTGCGGATCCTCAGCGGATCCGCTGGAACAGCGGCTCCCCCCTTCCCAACTGCCGGTAATCGGCGCGGTGGGGCGAATATCGCAGCGACTCTCCAATGCCCAGCCCCAGGTGTCCCAGGGGCGTGAGGCTCTGGTGAAGCAGTCGGTGGGCCTGCTCCTGCCCGAGTTCATCAAAGTACATCGTCACATTGCGGCAGGAAATGAACTGGAATTCATTGAACGAGCCGTCCGTGAGCAGGTTGTGCACGCTGAACACCACGCCGTCGAGCAGGCCGGGGTGAAAGCGCAACTGCCCGTCTTCGAGCTGGCAGTAGTCCAGCAGGTGCTTCTGGCCACCGGCCTGCTGGTAGGCCGTCTCATGGTCGGCCAGCTGGTAGGGCGCGATCAGGCCCTGCTGGGCGCGCGCCAGCACGGTGGCGCTGAGGTCGGTGGCGTACACGCGGCAGCGGTCGGCCAGGCCAGCCTCGCGCAGCAGGATCTGGTAGCTGTAGAGCTCTTCGCCGCTGGCGCAGGCGGCCACCCACAGGCGTGGGCTGGGGTAGGTGGCCAGCAGGCCGATCTGGCGGCGCACCAGCTGGAAAAACGTCGCATCGCGAAACAGCGAGGTCACGTGCAGGGTCATGTCGCCCTGCAGCCGGGCCAGGCATTCGCGGTCGGCGCGGGCCTTGTCGAGCAGGGCGCCGAGCGTGCCCGTGGCTTCCAGGTCCAGGCGCGGCATCAGCCGGCGCAGCAGGGCCGAGCGCTGGTAGCGCGTGAAATCCACGCCGCACAGCGCCGACATCCCTTCCACGAAGGCCGTCAGCTCGGCCTGCAGGGCGGGCGTCGGCGTGGAGGGCTGTGGCGGCAGGCTCATGGTCAGCATGTGAAACGCGGGGGGTGAGCGACCCGCTCAGCGTGCCAGCCAGACGCGGATCATGGCGCGCAGGTGGTCCATGTCCACAGGCTTGGACAGGTAATCGGAGGCGCCCGCGTCGAGGCAGGTGTCGCGGTCGCCGGGCATGGCCTTGGCCGTCACGGCGATGATGGGCAGCGAGGCGAACTCGGGGATGGCGCGGATGCGGCGCGTGGCCTCCAGGCCGTCCACGTTGGGCATCATCACGTCCATCAGCACGATGTCGGTGTCGGGCTGGGCCTGCAGCGCGGCGATGCCTTCCAGGCCGCCTTCCGCATGGTGGACGACGGCGCCGTAGACCTCCAGCGCGGCCGAGATGGCGAAGATGTTGCGCACGTCGTCGTCGACCACCAGCACCTTGCGGCCTGCCAGCACCGCATCGTGCTGGCGGCTGCGGTCGATCAGGGCGCGCGTGGCCGGCGAGATCTTCGAGGGCCAGCGGCTGAGGAGCAGCGTGAGCTCGTCGACCAGGCGCTCAGGCGAGCTGGCGCCTTTCACGATCAGCGCCTGCGCGTTCTTCATCAGCGCCATCTCCTCCTCGCGCGGCATGTGGCGCGCCGTGTAGACGATGATGGGCGGGCACTGCACGCCCAGCGTTTCGTTGAGCTGGCGCATCAGCGTGCCGCCGTCCATGTCGGGCAGGCCCAGGTCGATGACCAGGCAGTCCATGGGCATGCTGTCCATGGCCTTGAGCGCCTCGGCGGCCGTGCCCACGCCGGTGGCCTTGATGTCGCCGTTGCCGATCAGGTCGAGGATGGCGGAGCGCTGGATGGCGTCGTCCTCGACCACCAGCACGTTGCGTTGCGGCTGGGTCAGGCGGTCCAGGCGCTCGTTGATGGTCTTCTGCAGGGCTTGCAGCGAATCGAGCGGCAACAGCGTGCACGAGGCCGCGCCCAGGCGCAGGGCGCGCTGCTTCTGCTCCAGGTGGCACAGCGCGTGCACGCCGATGTGGCGGGTGCGGGCATCCTGCTTGAGCTGGCTCATGGCCGTCCACAGGGGCGCTTCGTCGGTGGAGAGGTCCAGCACCACCAGCGCGGGCGCATGGGCGACGCACTGGTTGAGCAGGTCGTCGCCTTGCGGCACGTGCACCAGCGAGAGCTTGCGCAGCGCGGCCAGTGAGCCCAGCGCGGCCACCAGGGGCTGCTGGCGCGTGCCCACGACCAGGGCCTGGCGTTCGGCATCGCGCGTGCCGGCCTCTCCCGGGGGCGGCGCGGGGTGGAGCACGCTGGGTGCGCCTGCCCTCGGCGGGTGGATCGGCGCCAGCGGCGGCATGGCGGCCCGGGGCGCGGTGACGGGCGCGGCCAGCTGGTCGGCCGCGCCGCCCTGCGTGGCGCTGGCGGGCGGCACGGTGGATTCGGACGGCGGGCCGGCCTCGGGCAGCTCCAGCGTGAAGCGGCTGCCCTTGCCCTGGTCGCTGCGCACGGCCACCGTGCCGCCCAGCAGCTTGGCCAGCTTCAGGCTGATCGACAGGCCCAGGCCCGTGCCGCCGTACTGCCGCGAAATGCCCGAATCGCCCTGCTGGAAGGCTTCGAAGATCAGCGCTTGCTTCTCGGGCGGGATGCCGATGCCGGTGTCGGTCACGGCCATGGCCACGCGGGCGTCCTGCGCCGAATGGCCCGGCACGCGGCCGATGTGCAGGGTGACACCACCGCGCGTGGTGAACTTGAAGGCGTTCGAGAGCAGGTTCTTGAGGATCTGCCACAGACGCCCCGGGTCGGTGTTCAGCCCGGCGCCCAGTTGCGGATCCAGCTCGATCGTGAAGTCCAGCCCCTTGCCCTGGGCCACGTGGCGGAAGCCCGACTCGGCCAGGCGCACCACCTCGGCGTAGTCCATGGGCTCGACCTCCACGCGCACCTTGCCCGATTCGATGCGGGCCAGGTCGAGGATCTCGTTGATCTGCTGCAGCAGGTCGGTGCCCGATTCGTGGATGGTGCGGGCATATTGCTGCTGCTTGGTCGACAGCGGGGATTCGGTGTCTTCGGCCAGCAGCTTGGACAGGATCAGCAGGCTGTTGAGGGGGGTGCGCAGCTCGTGGCTCATGTTGGCCAGGAACTCGGACTTGAAGGCCGAGGTCTCGGCCAGCTGGCGGGCCTTGAGGTCCAGCGTCTGCGTGAGCTCGCGCAGTTCCTCGTTGGCCTGGTGCTGCTCTTCGTTGGCCAGGCGCAGTTCTTCCTGCTGCTCGCGGGCCAGGCGTTCGGAGGCGCGCAGCTGGTCGCTCTGCAGGGCCAGCTCCTGGTTGCCTTCCTGCAGGGCCTGGCGCTGGTGCTCCAGCGTGCGGGCCAGCTCGGTCTGCGTGCGCAGGGCTTCGTCCACCACCTGGCGCGCGACCAGGGTGTTGATCACCAGGCCCAGCTCGTCGCAGAAGCGCTGCAGGAACTCGTGCTGCACCGCCGTGAGCGGCTTGAGCAGGGCCAGCTCCAGCACGGCGCGCACCTGGGATTCGAACACGATGGGCGCGACCAGCAACTCGCGTGGCGGCGACGAACCCAGGGCCGAATCCACCGGCAGGTGCTTGTCCGGCAGTTCGGACACGGTGATCAGGTGGCCTTCGGCCAGGCACTGGCCCGCCAGCCCCTCTCGCTGGGCGATGCGCTCGGGCGCGCCCAGCGCCGCGAAGGTGGCGCAGCGCGACAGGTAGGGCGTGCCATCCTCGTCTTCCTTGCGCATGTAGAGCACCAGGGCGGGCGAGCCCAGCAGCGTGGACAGGCGCGACAGGATGGCATCGCAGACCACCTCCAGCGAGCGGCCGTTCTGGTAGAGCGGGCCGAAGCCCTGCAGGCCGGCCTTGATCCAGGTCTGGTCGGCGCCGAGGCGCTCGCGCGCCTCGATCTGCTCGACCATGCGGTTGAACACCGTGGCCACACGGCCGATCTCGTCGTGCGTGTGGGATTCGACGCGGTGGGTGTAGTCGCCCTCGCCCACGCGCCGGGCGCCGGCCTCCAGCCGCAGCAGCGGGCGGGTGATGGCGCGCACCGTGGCCACCGCGATCAGCAGCACCAGCACGCAGGCCAGGCCGGTGCCGATCAGCACGCCCTGGGTGCTGCGCTCCAGCGTCAGGGCCTGCTTCTCGCGGCGCTGCTTGAGCAACTCCCGCTCGACGTCGGAAATGGCCTTCAGCGCCTTGCGCGAGGACGAGTCCTCATGCCGGTTCGGATCCAGCAGGATGTTGTCGCGCGGCACGTCCATCGACGCGATCAGCTCGCCCAGGTAGGTGCCCAAGGCCACCTCGGCCTGGCCGACGCGACCTTGCTGCTCGGGGTTGTCGCGGGTGAGCATGCGCACCTGCTGCAGGCCGGCACGGGCCTGGGCGGCGGCTTCACGGGCGCTGTGGCGGAACTCCTCGCGGCCACTCAGGCGCTGCGAGGCCACGTTGCTTTCGGTGCGGGCCAGGTGAGCTTCGACCTGGTCGACCTCCTGCAGCACCTCCAGGGTGTGGATCACCCACTGGCGATCTTCGGCGATGTCGTCGAGCCGGTCGTAGAAAAACCAGCCGACCGCCAGCAGCGCAAGCAGCGCCGGCAGAAAACTCAATCCCAGCTTGGTGGCAATGGACAGCTTCATCGACCATCCCCGCGTGATATTTTTGATCCGGCCATCATAGGCCGATGTCTCGCCCGGTGGGGTGTTTCGCGCGATGCGGGATGCCGCGCTGTGTTGCACAGGTCACACGAGAAGGCCAGCGTATCTGGATACACGGATCCCCTTCAGGGGCAGGGTTGTGCCGTCATGCGCAAGCCCGAGGGTCAGGCCAGCCCATGCCGGGCCCGGGCCTTGAGGCACTGGGCATCGCCCGGCATCACTTCGCGGCAGGGCGAGGGGCGGTGTTCGTAGATGCCGCAGCCCACGGTGCTGCCCACCTGACCTTGCAGCGCCGTGCAGCGCGGCTGGCGGGCGTGGGTGCCTTGCATGCACAGCAGGTGCGGGCTGATGGGCTCGGTCAGGTCGGCAGGCACGCCGAAGGTGCCGGGGCCGTGCTCGCCGTCAGCCTCGGCCCAGTAGAACGAGACGCGGAAGCTGGCGCAGCAGGCGCCGCAGCGCTGGCAGTCGAGGGCCGTGTCCGTGAGCATGGGCAAAAGGGGGCGGGCGATGGGGCGGGACTCCGATGGTAATGCGGCGCCCCCCCGATACCCCTGGCTTCGCTGTGGGATTCGCCTGACAACGCTTTGGGCGCCCGCCGACGGCGCGCGTGTCAGCATCGCATCACCATGGCCGCATGGGCCGAGGGGCCCGCTACCAAAGGGGAATCAACATGAACGCAAGCCGCATCATCGGGATCGTGCTGCTGGTGGCCGGGGCCATCGCGTTGGCCATCGGCACTTTCAGCTACACCAAGGAAACGCACAAGGGCCAACTGGGCCCCATCGAGCTCTCGGTCGATGAAAAGCGCGACGTCAACATCCCTGCGTGGGCCGCCGTGGCCGTGATCGTGGTGGGTGGCGCGCTGGTGGCCGTGGGCGGCAAGCGCGGCTGATCCGGTCGCCCGTGCGCGCGGTCAGGGCGCCAGCCCGCAGCCGCGCAGCACCATGGTCAGCACGTGCCGGGTGGCGCGTTGCTGATCGGTGTCGCTCAAAGGCTTGCCGTCGGACAGCACCGCACGAACCTGCACGTCGAAATCGGCGTAGGTCTGGGTGGCGGCCCAGATCGTGAAGAACAGGTGGGTGCTGTCCACGGGCGCCATGCGGCCGGCGGCGATCCAGCCGTCGATCACGCGGGCCTTGTCCACGACCCTGTTGCGCAGTTCGGTGTGCAGGGTCTCGCCCACCACGGGCGCGCCGTGCAGCAGCTCGTTGGCGAACACGCGCGAGGCGTCGGGCCGCTCGGCCGACAGCGCCATCTTCAGTTCGATGTAGTGGCCCAGGGCCTGGGCCGGATCGGCCTCGGGCGTGATGGCGTCCAGCGGGGCCAGCCAGTCGTGCAGCACGGCGTCGAGCACGGCGCGGTACAGCTCGCGCTTGTTGCCGAAGTAGTAGTGCAGGTTGGCCTTGGGCAGGCCGGCCTCTTCGGCGATGTCGGCCATCGTGGCGCCTTCGAAGCCGGCGCGAGCGAACACGCGCTCGGCGGCCCGCAGGATGGCGGACTGGTTGGCTTGCCGGATCTGCCCCTGGCGGGGTGTGGCGCCGTCAGGGGAGGTCTTGCGCATGGGCGCTTATTTTGCCGCCGCGTCCCACACCAGGTGGCTCATGGCGGCCTTGCCCGGGTCCTTCTTGATCACGGGCGAGCTGCCACCGGCCAGCAGCACCTTCACCGTGCGCTCGTAGGCAGCCGGGTCCAGGTAGCCCACCTTGGGCGTGCCCGCGTTGCTGATCAGCTTGGCCACGTTCTCCATCTGGCGTTTCTGCACGGCCAGGCTGGCGCTGCCCGAGGTGTCATTGGCGACCACGATCTTGGCGGCGCCTTCCGGGTCCTTCACGGCATCGTTCCAGCCCTTGAAGCTGGCCTTGAGGAACTTGGCCATCTTGGCGACGAAGGCCTTGTCCTTCAGGTTGGGGGCCAGCACGTACAGGCCGTCTTCGAGCGAGGCCACGCCCTGGTCCTGGTAGAAGAATGTGACGAGATCGCTCTCCTTCACGCCGGCGTCGATCACCTGCCAGTACTCGTTGTAGATCATCGTGGAGATGCAGGCCGCCTGGTTCTGCAGCAGTGGGTCCACGTTGAAGCCCTGCTTGAGGATGGTGACGTCGGTGCCAGGCTTGAGGCCCAGCTTGCCCATCCAGTTCAGGAAGGGGTACTCGTTGCCGCCGTACCAGACGCCCAGGGTCTTGCCCTTGAAATCCTTCGGGGTGCTCACGCCGCTGGCCTTCTTGCAGGTCAGCATCAGGCCGGATTTGTCGAACACCTGGGCGATGTTGACCAGCGGCACGCCGGCCTCGCGCGCGGCCAGGGCATCGGGCATCCAGTTCACGATCACGTCGGCCGATTTGCCGGCGATCACCTGCACGGGCGAGATGTCGGGGCCGCCGGGCTTGATGGTCACGTCCAGGCCGGCGTCCTTGTAGTAGCCCTTGGCCTGGGCCACGTAGTAGCCGGCAAACTGGGCCTGCGGCACCCATTTGAGCTGCAGTGTGATCTTCTCGGCGGCGTGGGCCGCGGTGGCGCCCAGGCCCACGGCGCAGGCCAGCGTCAGCAGCCCCGTGCGGTACAGCGCGGGCAGTCGGGACAGCGCAGGCAGGCCGGCGCGGGAAGTGATCGAACGGTTCATCAAGCGACTCCTTAGGGGTGGGGCAAGGCGGACAAGGACCAGAAAGACCTGAGAGGGCGGAAGACGTCGTGACGATGCCTGCTGCTCATCGCGCGACACGCACCGAGGGGTGCCAGAAGTTGACGCGGCGCTCCAGCGCCGCCAGCAGGGCGAACAGGAGGGATCCGACCACGCTGGCCACCACGATGGCCGCCCACACCAGCGGCATGTTCAGGCGCGCGGCTTCGGTCGAGATGCGAAAGCCCAGACCCACCGTGGGCGAGCCGAAGAACTCGGCCACGATGGCGCCGATCAGGGCCAGCGTGGCATTGACTTTCAGCGCATTGAAGATGAAGGGCAGGGCGACCGGCAGGCGCAGGCTCAGCAGCGTGCGCTGGTAGCCGGCGGCGTAGGCGTGCATCAGCTCGCGCTCCAGCTTGCCTGTGGCCTGCAGGCCAGCCAGCGTGCTCACGAGTGCCGGGAAGAAGGTCATCAGGGTGACCACGGCGGCCTTGGAGGGCCAGTCGAAGCCGAACCACATCACCGCGATGGGCGCCACGCCGACCAGCGGCACCGTGCTGCTGAGCGACGCTACGGGCAGCAGGCCGCGCTGCAGCAGCGGCAGCCGGTCGATGGCGATGCCGGTGAGCACGCCCAGGCCGCTGCCCAGCATGTACCCGGCCAGCACGGCCTTGAACACCGTTTGCACCAGATCGCCGCCCAGCGTGCCGGCGTGCTCCCACAGCGCCAGGGCGATGGCCGAGGGCGAAGGCAGCAGCACGCGCGGCACGGCGAAGCCGGTGACCAGCAGCTCCCAGAACAGCAAGGCCCAGGCGCCGAAGATGGCGGCGGTGAGCCAGCCGGTGAGCGGCCTGAGCGTGCGGGTGGTCAGCGTCAGGCGGGCGACGCGGCGCACGCCGGTCACCGCCAGCAGCGCGAGTGCAGCCGTGGCCAGCCAGTAAGCGCTGCCCGGTGTGCTGACCTGGTCGGTGGGCGTGATCGCCAGCAGCGCGATGGCGCCGATGCCGCTCAAGGCGACCAGGGCCAGCGAGCGTGTGGCGCCTGGCGTGGGCCACAGGGCCCACAGCGCCGACAGCAGCAGCGTGCCGATGGCGGTGCACTGTGTGAGCAGCAGCGTGGTGGTGGCAGTCGGGCCGCCCACGTGCCACCAGCGCATGGGCACCAGCGGATCGGCCTCGCCCACATCCTGCATCAGCACGGGGAAGTTGAGCGACAGCAGCAGCAGGGCCAGGGCGATCACGGCGGCCACGGAACCGACGGCCTCTGCCCGGCGCGCTGGTGTGAAAGCGCTCATGGCATGGCCTCCGATGGCAAGCGCACACAGGTTGCGGGATGGCGCAAGGCCAGCAGGGCGTGGCTACTCATGCACGACCTCCCGCTGCCTGGCTGCGCCGCCCCAGCGCGGCGATTTCCACGCCCCGCACGGCGGCCGTCAGCGCCAGGCCCAGCACCGAGGCCATCACCAGCGCCGACCAGATCTGCACCGTGTTGCCGTAGTACGAGCCCGTCAGCAGCCGCGCGCCCAGGCCGGCCTGGGCGCCGGTGGGCAGCTCGGCCACGATGGCGCCCACCAGGCCCGCCGCGATACCCACCCGCAACGCCGGGAACAGAAAGGGCAGCGAGGCCGGCAGCCGCAGCCACCACAGCGTCTGCGCGCGCGTGGCGGCGTAGGTGTGCATCAGCTCGTTCTCGATCAGCTGTGGCGCGCGCAGGCCCTGCACCATGGCCACCGTCACCGGAAAGAAGCACAGGTACATCGCGATCACGGCCTTGGGCAGCGTGCCGGTGAAGCCCAGGCTGCCCAGCACGATCAGCACGATGGGCGCGATCGCCAGCACGGGCACAGTCTGCGAGGCCACGATCCATGGCAGCAGCGCGCGCTCCAGCGTGCGCGAGTGCACGATCAGCACGGCCAGCAGCAGGCCGAGCACCGTGCCCATGGCGAAGCCTGTCAGCGTGGCCTCGGCCGTGACCTTGGCGTGTACAGCAGGTTGCGTGGCGAATCCACCGGCCAGTCGACCAGGCTGGACCACAGGTCGCGCGCCACCTGGTGCGGCGTGGGCAGCACCGGCCGCTGCTGCGACCACGTGGCAGCGACCAGCTCGCGGGCGGTCCAGCCGCCATGCAGCTCGCGCTCGATCACGCCCGGTGCGTTGAGCCACACGGCCGCCGCGTACCAGAGCGTCAGCACAACCAGCGCCACCAGTGCCACGGGGCCGGCATCACGGAAGGTGCGTTGCAGCAGGGCGTTCATGCGTGGGGCCCGTGCGCGCTCAATGCCCGTGCCCATCGGCCAGGGCCTCGCGCACCTCGTGCGCCAGCGCGGTGAACGCGGGCGTGTCGCGCATGGCCAGCGTGCGCTCGGCCGGCAGTGTCGAGTCGATCACCTTGGCGATGCGGCCCGGCCTGGGCGACATCACCACGATGCGCGTGGACAGGTACACCGCCTCGGCGATCGAGTGCGTCACGAACACCACGGTGCGCTGCTCGCGCAGCCACAGCTGCTGCAGTTGCTCGTTCAGGCCATCGCGCGTGATCTCGTCGAGCGCGCCGAAGGGCTCGTCCATCATCAGCAGCTTCGGCTGAAAGCCCAGCGCCCGCGCGATGGACACGCGCTGCTGCATGCCGCCGGAAAGCTGCCACGGGTACTTCTTCTCGAAGCCCGTCAAGCCGACACGGGCCAGTTGTTCGAGGGCAATGGCCTTGCAAGCTTCGGGCGGCTTGCCCTGGATCTGCAAGGGCAGCATCACGTTGGTCAGCACCGTGCGCCATGGCAGCAAAGCCGGCGCCTGGAACACATAGCCATAGGCCCGCGCCAGCCGCGCATCGTGCGGGCTCAGGCCATTGACCAGCACCTCGCCGCTGCTGATGGGTTCCAGGTCGGCGATCACGCGCAACAGCGTGGTCTTGCCGCAGCCCGACGGCCCGATCAAGGAGACGAACTCGCCAGGCTGGATGTCCAGGCTCACCTCGTGCAGCGCGCGCACGGGCGCATCGGCTGCGGGGTAGACCACGCTGGCTTGCCGCACCGACACAGCCGCCTGGCCCGACGCTGCACGCGGCGGCGCGGTGGAAGCATCGATCACGCGGTCCGACAAAGGCACCAAAGGCTCCGGAGCGTTCATGGCGATCTGAAAGTTGACCGACCGGTCAGGTTTCGACCAGCACGCTCTAGCGAGTTCTGTGCCAAAACCCATTGCCATCACGCTTTCCCTCTGCAGTCCTGGTGAACGCCGAAGCAATGCCCTTGGCCATGCACCGCCTTGGGGCTGTTGCTCCACGCCTTGGCCAAAGTTTTGTAGGATGTCCCTCACAGCGAGTCGCTTGCCGCGCTGACATCACGCCCGGGCCCCAGTCCCTAGACTGGGCTTCGATCGTGTCGTCAACGTTCACCCTGGAGAATCAGCATGGGCAGCAGCAATCCGCAGTACCTCGGCAAATTCCAACGCGGCGCCGTCGCCGCCGGCCACTACCCCGAAGGCCCGCAAGCCGAAGAGCGTGAGCCCTACCGTGCCTCCAGCAAGCGCTCCAAGCGCCTGGGCGCCAACCCGCGCCGCCTGATCAATGAAAGCCTGCGCCGCCAGGACGCCGACCAGGAAATCCGCAACCTGGGCCGGTGGTGAACGTGGCCGAGCCGGACTGTCGTCGCGCATGGCAGGACCGGTTCGCCGCGGTGCGGGCGCACTCCCGCTGGCTCACCGAGCCGCTCTCACCTGAAGACCACCAGCTGCAGTCCATGCCGGATGCCAGTCCGGCCAAATGGCATCTGGCCCACACGACGTGGTTCTTCGAGACCCTGGTGCTTCGGCCGCATGCGCCGGCCTACGAGGTTTTCGATCCGGCTTACGCCTACCTGTTCAACTCGTACTACGAGGCGCTGGGACCGCGCCATCCGCGTCCGCAGCGTGGCCTGCTGAGCCGCCCCGCGCTGGACGAGGTGTGGGCCTACCGCCGCCACGTGGACGAGGCCGTGGCCCGCCTGGCCCAGGATGCTGACGACGACACCTGGGCCAAGGTCGTGCCCACGCTCGAACTGGGCCTGCACCACGAGCAGCAGCACCAGGAGCTGATCCTCACGGACATCCTGCATGCCTTCTCGCTGAACCCGGTAGGGCCCGCGTACCGGCCCCTGGCACAGTGGCTTGGCCGTGTCGGTGCGCAAGGTGACGGTCATGGCGGTGCCGCGAGCGCGGAGTTCGCCGCGGCCTGGTGGCCGGTGGAGGGCGGCCTTGCCGACATCGGCCATGCAGGCCCCGGCTTCGCGTTCGACAACGAGCAACCGCGTCACACCGTCTGGCTGCGGCCCTTCGAACTGGCCACGCGGCCCGTCAGTGCGCGCCAGCACCTCGCCTTCATCGACGAAGGCGGCTACCGCGATCCGCGCTGGTGGCTCAGTGACGGCTGGTCCTGCGTGCAGAGCCAGGGCTGGACCGCACCCGCCTACTGGCAAGCGCCCGCGCAGCCCCATGGCGCCTGGCACGCCTTCGGCCTGCACGGCTGGCAGCCGCTGGATCTGGACGCGCCGGCCAGCCACCTCAGCTTCTACGAGGCCGATGCCCACGCCCGCTGGGCCGGCGCCCGACTGCCCACGGAGTTCGAGTGGGAGGCCGCCACCGCGACAACCCCCACGCCTGGCCTGCGTGGCATCGGCCAGGTCTGGGAATGGACCGCCTCGCCCTACACCGCCTACCCGGGTTTCCAACCCACGCCCGGCGCCGCCGCCGAATACAACGGCAAATTCATGGTCAACCAGATCGTGCTGCGCGGCGGCAGCCGCTTCACGCCGCCAGGCCATGCGCGGCCCACCTACCGCAACTTCTTCCCGCCGGCCACCCGCTGGCAGTGCGCCGGCCTGCGCCTGGCGCGGGATGCGCCATGAACGCATCCGCCCTCCGCTGAAGCACCCCACACCACCCCGCCCACTGCAGTCCACCAGGAGACTCATCCATGAGCGCATTGCTGCAGCCCGACCTCGTCCCCGCACGGTCGGTCTTCGCCCACGATCTGCTCGCCGGCCTGCGCCAGCGCCAGAAAAGCCTGTCGCCCAAGTACTTCTACGACGAACGCGGTTCAGCCCTGTTCGACCTGATCTGCGACCTGGACGAGTACTACCCCACCCGCACCGAGATGGCCCTGCTGCAGCGCCACGCGGCCGACATCGCCGACAAGATCGGCCCGCACGCCGACCTTGTCGAGTTCGGTGCCGGCTCGCTGCACAAGATCCGGCAGCTGCTGCCCGCGCTCCAGGCACCCACGCGCTTTCTGCCGCTGGACATCTCCGTCGAGCACCTGCACCGCCAGGCCGCCATGTTGCGCACCGATTTTCCCGGTCTGGCCGTGCAGCCGCTGGCCGGCGATTTCTCCGGCCCCATGAGCCTGCCGCCCCTGGCCCAGGACGCCGCGCGCCGCGTCGGCTTCTTCCCGGGCTCGTCGCTGGGCAACTTCAATCCGGCCGAGGCCCTGGCCTTCCTGCGCCAGTGCGCCAGCCTGCTGGCCGGTGGCGGTCTGCTGATCGGCATCGACCTGGTCAAGTCGCCTGAGCGCCTGCACCGCGCCTACAACGACACGGCCGGCGTCACCGCGGCCTTCAACAAGAACGTGCTGCTGCGCGCCAACCACGAGCTGGACGCCGATTTCGACCTGGACGCCTTCGACCACTACGCCTACTACCACCCTGGCCTGCAGCGCATCGAGATGCACCTGCTCAGCCGGCAGGCCCAGCGCGTGCACGTGTGTGGCGAGGCGATCGACTTCGCCCAGGGCGAATCCATCCACACGGAGAACTCCTACAAGTTCACCGTGCCAGGCTTCCAGGCGCTGGCCCTGCAGGCTGGTCTGCTGCCCGCAGCCGTGTGGTGCGACGAAGACCAGCTCTTCAGCGTGCACTGGCTGGTGGCGCCGGCACAGCCTGTCTGAGCGCCGGGCAGCCGGTTCGCTGGCGTCTGTCAGCCAAGGCCGACGCGTCAACCCGCCGAGCCCGACACCCCTGCGGGGCATTCTCCGCTGCGCAGGCCGTGCTGCGGCCCTTACGCTGTCCCCCATGAATGCCGCTGGCGCAGGGGACTGCTTTTTTCCAAACGAGGTGCCGTCATGGGTCAACACACACTGATGCACGCATTTTTCGGAGAGCGCTCCCTGACCAAGGTCGCCGGCGTGTTCCCGGCCCGCGCCCAGGCCGAGCAGGCCGCCCGCCGCCTCACGCAGGCCTCGGGTTTCCAGCGCCAGCAGGTGGAACTGCTCGCGCCTCAGGACGGCGACTGGACGCGTGCCGACGTGCTGGCCCGCAAGATGGAGCCCGAGGACCGCGGTATCTGGAGCACGGTCATCCGGGCGCACGTGCTGTCGGGCGTCATCGGATTTCTGCTGGGCGCCGCGCTGTGCCTGCTGATGTGGCTGGCCGGGCAGCCCGGTGTGCGCGCCTCTCCGGGGTTGGCCCTGCTGGCCATGGTCGGTTTCGGCACCACCTTCGGCCTGTTGGCCGGCGGCCTGCTGTCGATGCGGCCCGACCACGGACGGGTGATCGCGCTCGTTCGGCAGTACCTGCGCCAGGGCCGCTGGGCCGTAGTGGCCCACCCCGACACGCCCGAACAGGTGGCCCGCGCCGAGCGCACCTTGCAGGATGGCAGCGAGCGCGTGGTGCGCACGCTGTAGCGTGCGGGCCTGCCCGGCCGGCCGCGCGGAAGCGGTTCGACTGGTGTGACAAAGCGGCGGTTTCTTCAAGGCCTATCCCGCTCATCGCAACTCCCTATGCCTCGGGCGTGCGCAAGCCATGTACTCGTGCTACATTTGGTGGCATGAACTCGGCTCGCTTTTATTTTGCGTACTTTCAACTCCCGCCTCAGTCCGGCGCAGGAGTGGCAAGCGCGTAGGCCAGCCACACAAGTTCCTGAAGACCGCCGGAGCCCCCGGCGGTTTTTTTTCGACCCAGCTCCAGCCCTTCAGCCCGTCCCGCCCTTCAACGAGCCTCCACGAGAGCCTTCACGAAAGCATCACATGACCCAAAGCAGCGCCTCCGCCGGCTGGGAACCGCCCGCGGACAAGACCTCCAAGACCGACGACGAACGCATCCGCAACGTCACGCCCCTGCCGCCGCCCGAGCACCTGATCCGCTTCTTCCCGATCCGTGGCACGGCCGTCGAGACCCTGGTGTCCGACACGCGCAAGGCCATCCGCAAGATCGTGGCCGGTGAGGACGACCGCCTGCTGGTGATCATCGGCCCGTGCTCCATCCACGATCCGGTGGCCGCGGTGGACTACGCCCGCAAGCTGCTCAAGGTGCGCGAGAAGTTCGCCGGCACCCTGGAGATCGTGATGCGCGTGTACTTCGAGAAGCCGCGCACCACCGTGGGCTGGAAGGGCCTGATCAACGACCCGTACCTCGACGAATCCTTCAAGATCGACGAGGGCCTGCGCATGGCCCGCCAGTTGCTGCTGCAGATCAACCAGCTGGGCCTGCCCGCGGGCAGCGAGTTCCTCGATGTGATCTCGCCGCAGTACATCGGTGACCTGATCAGCTGGGGCGCCATCGGCGCGCGCACCACCGAGAGCCAGGTGCACCGCGAGCTGTCCTCGGGCCTGAGCGCGCCCATCGGCTTCAAGAACGGCACCGACGGCAACATCAAGAT
Source organism: Candidatus Aquabacterium excrementipullorum (assembly GCA_019112875.1). Taxonomy (GTDB): domain Bacteria; phylum Pseudomonadota; class Gammaproteobacteria; order Burkholderiales; family Burkholderiaceae_C; genus Aquabacterium; species Aquabacterium excrementipullorum. The sequence goes on along the minus strand of DXIO01000022.1, from coordinate 33,517 downwards.
CGCCACCGACGCCATCCAGGCCGCCGCGCGCCCGCACCACTTCCTGTCGGTGCACAAGAACGGCCAGGTCGCCATCGTCGAGACCGCCGGCAATCCCGATTGCCACGTGATCCTGCGTGGCGGCAAGGGCCCCAACTACGACGCCGACAGCGTGGCCGCGGCCTGCAAGGACCTGGAAGCCGCCAAGCTGCACCCGTCGCTGATGGTCGATTTCTCGCACGCCAACAGCTCCAAGCAGCACGAACGCCAGGTCGTGGTGGCGCAGGACATCGCCGCCCAGGTGGCCGGTGGCTCGCGCCGCGTCTTCGGCGTCATGGTCGAGAGCCACCTGTGCGCCGGTGCCCAGAAGTTCACGCCGGGCAAGGACGATCCGTCCAAGCTGACCTACGGCCAGAGCATCACCGACGCCTGCATCGGCTGGGATGATTCCGAGCGTGTGCTGGACATCCTGAGCGAGGCCGTCCTGGCCCGTCGCAAGGGCTGATCCGGCCGGCCACCCGCCCGGGGAGCCCCCGGGCCTGGGTGGTGCCCCCGCGACGAAGGGGGGCGAGGGCACGCCACGGCGGCCCGGCTTGCGCTACTGTGCGGGGGCTTTCAACGCCGTGCACCATGTCCACCGCAGTCTCCGTCCCATCCCATGCTTCAGGGGCCGCCATGCCGGCGGCCGATCGCCATGCGGTCTGAGCAGGGGGGCGCATTGAGCCGCTTCGTGCGCTTCGATGCGCCGCGCTACCTGCCCGCACAGCTGGCCCTGGTCGACCGCAACATGCCGATGGGCATGCTGGCGGCCATCGTCGTCACCGTGCTGTTCGCCGGCATGCACCTGCGCCTGGCCGGCAACCCCCAGGTGATCGCCTGGGCCGGCGCGGCCGGCTTCGTGTGCGTGCTGGGCCTGATGCTGTGCCGGGCCCGGCCCAAGGCGGGTGCCCCGGCCGAAGCCGTGGTGCGCCATGCGCGCTTGCTGTCGCTGGTGGCGCTGGCGCTCGGCGCGCTGTGGGGCTTCTTCGCCTGGGCCTTCATGAAGACGCCCGAGCCGCACACCACCAACCTGGTCATCGGCGCGCTCGCCGGCATCAACGCCGGCGGCATGGTGCTGTTCTGCTCGGTGCTTCCGCTGTCCTTCATCTTCCTGATCACCAGCGTGACGCCGGTGGCGCTGGTGCTGCTGGGCTCCAGCGTGCCGGCCGACCAGCTGATGGGACTGGCCACGCTCACCTACATGTTCGCGATGCTGGGCTTCGGCTACCAGGCCGCGCGCTCGGTGCGCCAGTCGATCGACCTGCGTTTCGTCAACGCCGACCTGGTCGAGCGCCTTCGTGACCAGACCCAGCGCGCCGTCGAGGCCCGCCAGGTGGCCGAGGATGCGCTGCTCGACGCCGAATCCGCCAACCACGCCAAAGGGGTGTTCCTGGCCGCCGCCAGCCATGACTTGCGCCAGCCGCTGCATGCGCTGGGCCTGTTCATCGGCACGCTGGCCGGTACGGGGTTGTCCACGCGGCAACGCGGCCTGCTGGGCCAAATCGATGCCTCGGCCCAGGCGGCCAGCGACATGCTGGGCACGCTGCTCGATTTCTCCAAGGTGGATGCGGGCGTGGTCACGCCGCGTCCGCAGACCTTCGCGCTGCAGCCCCTGCTGGAGCGTCTGGTGCAGGAGTTCATGCCCCAGGCGCAGGTGCAGGGCCTGGCCTTGCGCGTGCACCCTTCCCCGCTGGTGGCCGTGGCCGACCCGGCCCTGGTCGAGCGCATCGTGCGCAACCTGCTGAGCAACGCGCTGCGCTACACCGAGCACGGTGGTGTGCTGGTGGGCTGCCGCCTGCGCGGCGGTGGCGAGCGGGTCGACATCGAGGTGTGGGACACCGGCGTGGGCATTCCGCGTCACCAGCAGCAGGCCATCTTCCAGGAGTTCCATCAGCTGGGCAACGCCGAGCGCGACCGGCGCAAGGGCCTGGGCCTGGGCCTGGCCATCGTCGATGGGCTGGCGCGCGCGATGAGCGTGCGCGTCACCGTGTCCTCGGTGCCGGGGCGCGGTTCGGTGTTCCGCCTGAGCCTGCCACGCAGCCGCGATGCCGTGCTGCCCGCGCCCACGCCGCTGGTGCTGGCCGAGGGCGATCTGGCCAGTGCCCGCGTGCTGGTGGTCGACGACGACGAATCCGTGCGCAGCGCCATGGCCGACCTGCTGACGCAGTGGGGCGCCTGGTGCGAGGTGGCAGAATCCGGCGCCGAGGCCGAGGCGCTGATGGCCCGCTTCATGCCGCAGATCGTGGTGGCCGATTACCGCCTGCGCGGCGCCAGCAACGGCCGCGAGGTGATCGAGCAGGTGCGTCTGAAGGCCCGCCGGCCCATCCCGGGTGTGCTGGTCACGGGCGATACTTCCGCCGAAAGATTGCGCGAGGCCCAGGCCAGCGGTGCCGTGCTGCTGCACAAGCCGGTGCCGGCCGCGCAACTGCATGCCGTGCTGGCCGACCTGTTGCGCGTGGAGCGCCTCTCGGGCGCCCTGCCTCAGGTGGACGCGGGCGACGCGGGCTTGCGCAACTGAAGCAGCAGCAGGCTCAGCGACAACAGCGCCAGCCACAGCCCCTGGCCGCCTACGCCGTGGTGGTCGAACACCCAGCCGCTGACGATGGGGCCGAGCGCCCCGCCCGCCGTGTAGCCGGCGATCATGGCCGAGGTGCCGGCCAGCGCCGACGTGTCGGCGAAATCATGCGCCACGCGGATCATGCTGAGCGTGTAGAGCGCCCCGCCGATGGCGCCCCAGGCCACCGCGCACATCCAGATCAGCACCGGCCATTGCGTGGCCTGCGTGAAGGCCAGCGCGCTGAGCACCAGCAGCGCCGCACCGCCTGCGAACAGGCGCCGTGGCGGCGTGTGGTCGGCCAGCCAGCCGGTGGGGTACTGCAGCAGGAAGCTGCCGATGCCGAGTGCCCCGGCGATGGACGTGGCCGCGGCCAGGTCCAGCCCGGTCTGCGAGCCGTAGGCGGTGGTCACGGAGCCCAGGCCCACCTCGAACACACCGCCCACGATGGCGGCCCACACCAGCGAGGGCCGAAAGCGCAGCGCGCTCAGGATGCCCATGGTGGGCCCGCCTTCGTGCATGGCCTTGAGCGCGGTGACGCTGGCCGGCGCCGTGACCACCAGGGCCAGCGCCAGCGCGGCGGCGGCCACGCCATTGGCCTGCAACGAATCGATGCCCGTGACGCCGGGCAGCAGCGGTCCCACGGCCATGGCCGCGCCCAGCACAGCCTGGTACAGCCCCGTGAGCCGCCCGCGGTGCGAGGCCGGCACGTTGTGCGCGATCAGCGCTTCGGTGGCGTTCCATGCGGCGGCGGCGCCCACGCCGGCCAGCAGGCCGAACACGCACCAGGCCGCGTAGGCATCCGTGACGAGGTAGCCCAGGCAGGCGACCAGCTCCAGCACCAGGCCGATGCGGTAGGCCTGGCCCACGCCGATGCGCGCGAACAGGCGCGGCACCAGCGGCACCAGCAGCGCCACGCTGATGAAGGGCAGCATGGCGACCAGGCCGATGGCCGTGTTGCTGGCGCCGGCCGTCTGCAGGCGCACGGCCAGCACGGGGTTGAGCAGGCTGTAGCTCAACACCACGAGGGTGGTGCCCAGCATCACACGCCCGAGGCCGGGCGGCAGGAATCCCAGCAATCGAGCCAGGGCAGCAGCGGGGTTCAGTTCAGCCAGCCTTTGCGACGGAAGTACCAGAAGGGCGTGATGGCCGAGGCCACCATCAGCACGATGGCGAAGGGGTAGCCGAAGTGCCAGGTCAGTTCGGGCATGCCGTTGAAGTTCATGCCGTAGATGCTGGCGATCAGCGTGGGCGGCAGGAAGGCCACCGAGGCCACCGAGAAGATCTTGATGATCTTGTTCTGGTTGATGTTGATGAAACCGACGGTCGCATCCATCAGGAAGTTGATCTTGTCGAACAGGAAGGCCGTGTGCGAATCGAGTGAGTCGATGTCGCGCAGGATCTGGCGCGATTCCTCGAACTGCTCGGCGCTGAGCATGCGCGCGCGCATCATGAAGCTCACGGCGCGGCGCGTGTCCATCACGTTGCGGCGGATGCGGCCGTTCAAGTCTTCCTGGCGGGCGATGGCGGCCAGGGCTTCCGCGGCGGCCTGGTCATTCACCTCGTCTTGCAGCACGCGCTTGCTGACCTTCTCGAGCTCGTCGTAGATGCCTTCGAGCGCGTCGGCGGAATATTCCGCGTCGGCGTCGTAGAGCTTGAGCAGCACGTCCTTCGAATCCTCGATCAGCGCGGGGATGCGACGCGCGCGCATGCGCAGCAGGCGGAACACCGGCAGGTCTTCGCGGTGGATCGAGAACAGCACGTTGTTGTGCAGGATGAAGGCCACGCGCACGTTGCGTGGGGCCTCGTCGTCGTCGATCAGGAAGTCGGAGCGGATGTGGATGGCGCCGTCTTCTTCGTAGAAGCGCGCGGACTCTTCCAGGTCGTCGTCGATGATGTCCTGGGGGATCAAGAGGTTGAAGCGCGTGGCGATCCAGCCCTTTTCTTCCGGCGTCGGGTCTTCCAGGTCGACCCAGATGGGGTTGACCGGGGGGAGGTCCTCGGGGCGGTCGATTTCTTCCTGGAATAGCCGGCCGTTGGCCAGCGTGAACACGTTGAGCATGGGAACTCCGGCATGTGGGCGACAGGCGCTCGGCGCCGCACGCTCACAGGGATCTGAGAGAGGGGGTGATGGGTGCCGCCCCCTCCCGCAGACGGGGCCTGACCATGCGCTTGCGTGCGCCAAGGCTGGGCCCGCGCGCACCGGCTCCGCGCCTCTGTGCTGCACGGTGTTGGCAAGTAAGTCGCCGCAACCGTCAAGGCGGGATGGCCTGGTGGCCGGAGTGGGCGGTCACCGAGGGGGAATGTCCAAGGTGATCGCTCCAATGGCGCCGACATCGGTCGGCAACGCGGCATTATCGCGCGAGCAGGCCGGCTCTGGCGCGGCCATGTCGTGATGGCCGTGCCAATTCATCGTGGTTCAGGTGACGCCGTCCACGGATCGTTGGGAAAGCGGAACGTGGCCTCGGTGGCGGGCGCTCTTCCATAATCGCCCGATGACCCCCTCGCCCTGGTCCCGGCTGGACCTCAACCTGTTCCGCGTGTTCGAGGCCGTGCACGAGCATGGCGGCATCTCGGGCGCGGCCCGCCAGCTGCACCTGAGCCAGCCGGCCGTGAGCCATGCGCTGGCCCGGCTGCGGCGCATCTGGGGTGACCCGCTGTTCGTGCGCCAGGGCAACCGCATGGTGCCGACCGAACTCACGCGCCGCGTGATCGGTGAGGTGCGGGCCCACCTGCGCGGCCTGCAGGACTGCCTGGCCCAGGCCGAAACCTTCGACCCCCGCACCCTGGACATCACCCTGCGCCTGGGCATGCGCGACGTGATGGAGGCCATCACCCTGCCGCCGCTGATGGCCCACCTGGCCGAGACCGCGCCCGGCGTGCGTCTGGCCAGCGTGCGCGTGCCCCGCGACGACCTGGAGCGCCTATTGACCCTGGGCGAGGTGGACCTGGTGATCGACCGCCAGCGCCGCGTGGCCGGCCGCATCAAGGGCGAGCACCTGGCCAACGAGGCGCTGGCCGTGGTGGCGCGCCGAGGCCATCCGGCGCTCAAGAAGGGCTTGGATGTGAGTGCCTACTTTCAGCAAGGCCACGTTATGGTGAGCATGCAGCCCGACCAGGCCGATCCGCTGCAGGCGGTATGGGCTGCCCTGGGCCTGGGCGATCGCCGCATCACCTTGCGCTGCCAGCACTACTTCGCGGCCGCCCACGTGGTGGCTGCCAGCGATGCCCTGCTGACCCTGCCGCGCACCTACGCCGAGCGCCTGTGCGAGGCCCTGCCTGTGGTGCTGCACGAGTTGCCCGCCGCCCTGCCGCCCCTGGGCATCTGGATGTACTGGCACACCGACCGCGACGGCGACCCGGTGCACCGCTGGATGCGCGAGAGCGTGGCCGACGGCGCCCGTCGGGCCATGCATCATCTGCATGACTTGCGATGAAAATTCATCATTTGCTGCAAGACCTGCCCGGGCGTAGCATCGCGCCACACACAGACCACCACCCCTGAGGAGCGGCCATGGATTTCCAGCCCAGCGAACGTGCCAAGCAGACGGCCGATGCCGTCCGTGCCTTCATCAAGAAGCACATCGAACCCGTCGAGTCCCAGCACTGGCAGGAGATCCTGTCCAAGCGCCACGGCGGTGACTGGACGCAGTGGACCATCCCGCCGCGTGTGGAAGAGCTCAAGGCCAAGGCCCGCGCCGAAGGCCTGTGGAACCTCTTCATGCCCGACCCCGAACTGGGCGCGGGCCTGAGTGTGCTGGAGTACGCCTTCAGCGCGGAAGAAACCGGCCGCAGCCTGATGGCGCCCGAGATCTTCAACTGCAACGCGCCCGACACCGGCAACATGGAAGTGCTGTGGAAGTACGGCAGCGCGGAGCAGAAGGAGCGCTGGCTCAAGCCCCTGCTGGCCGGCGAGATCCGCTCGGTGTTCTTCATGACCGAGCCGGACGTGGCTTCTTCTGACGCCACCAACATGGAGGCGACGGCCGTGATCGAGGGCGACCAGATCGTGCTCAACGGCAAGAAGTGGTGGTCGTCCGGCGTGGGTGATCCGCGCTGCAAGATCGGCATCTTCATGGCGGCCACGCCCAATGCCGACGCTGGTCGTCATGGCCAGCACTCGATGGTGCTGGTGCCGCTGGACACGCCCGGCGTCGAGATCAAGCGCATGCTGCCCGTGTTCGGCGAGTGGGACGAGCCGCACGGCCACGGCGAGGTGCACTTCACCAACGTGCGCGTGCCGGTGTCCAACTTCATCGTCGGGCCGGGCAAGGGCTTCGAGATCGCGCAGGGCCGCCTGGGCCCGGGCCGCATCCACCACTGCATGCGCTGCATCGGCGCGGCCGAGCAGGCGCTCGAACTCGGCATCAAGCGCGCCATCGACCGCACCGCGTTCAAGAAGCAACTCATCAACCTGGGTGGCAACCGCGAGCGCATCGCCGAGGCCCGCGTGGCCATCGACCAGGCCCGCCTGCTGACGCTGCAAGCCGCCTGGAAGATCGACACCGTGGGCGTGATGGGCGCGCTGACGGACGTGTCCGCCATCAAGGTGGTGGCGCCCAACGTGCTGCAGAGCGTGGTCGACTTCGCGATCCAGCTGCACGGCGGCATGGGTGTGTCGCACGACACGCCGCTCACGGCCTTCTTCAACCAGGCCCGCGCCATCCGCCTGGCCGATGGCCCGGACGAAGTGCACAAGGGCATGATCGCCCGCCTGGAGCTGATGAAGTACGGGGTCATGAAGTGAGCGTGGTGGGCGAGCAGAACGCCACCGCCGCTTCATCCACCGTGCAGGACCGGGGCGGCCGCGTGCGCCCCGGCGAAGAGCTGAACACGCCCGCGGTCGATGCCTGGCTCAAGCAGCAGGTGCCCGGCCTGCAGGGCACGCCCGAGGTCACGCAGTTCTCGGGCGGTGCGTCGAACTGGACGTACCGTCTGCAATACCCCAACGGCGACTACATCCTGCGCCGCCCGCCCGCCGGCACCAAGGCCAAGGGCGCGCACGACATGGGCCGCGAGTTCCGCGTGCAGAGCGCGCTCAAGCCCGTCTACCCCGTGGTGCCGACCATGATCGGCCACTGCGCGGACGAGGCCATCACCGGCAGCGAGTTCTACGTGATGGAGCGCATCGCCGGCATCATCCCGCGCAAGAACATGCCCAAGGGGCTGGCGCTGGATGCGGCCACCACGCGCAAGCTGTGCATGAACGTGCTCGACAAGCTGATCGAGCTGCATGGCGTCGATGCGCACGCCGCCGGCCTGGACAGCCTGGGCAAGGGCAGCGGCTACTGCCGCCGCCAGATCGAGGGCTGGAGCGAGCGCTACACCAAGGCCCGCACCTGGAACGTGCCCAGCTACCGCTACGTGATGGCCTGGCTGAAAGAGCGCACGCCCGATGACGTCGCCAACGTCGTGATCCACAACGACTGGCGCTTCGACAACGTCGTGCTGGCCGAGACCGATCCGACCAGGGTGATCGGCGTGCTCGACTGGGAGATGGCCACGCTGGGCGATCCGCTGATGGACCTGGGCAACGCATTGGCGTACTGGGTGCATGCCGACGACAACACGCTGCTGCAGACCACGCGCCGCCAGCCCACGCATTTGCCCGGCATGCTGCGCCGCGAAGAGGTCGTGGAGTACTACCTCGACAAGAGCGGCTTCAAGCTCGACCGTCAGAAATGGGCCTTCTACGAGGTCTACGGGCTGTTCCGCCTGGCCGTGATCGTGCAGCAGATCTACTACCGCTACCACCACAAGCAGACCCGCAACCCCGCGTTCAAGAACTTCTGGATCATGTCCAACTACCTGGACTGGCGCTGCAAGGGCTTGATCAAACGCGCGCGCGGCTGACAAGGCAGACACACCATGGGCGCCATCTACTTCATCCGCCACGGGCAGGCCTCCTTCGGCAGCAACGACTACGACCAGCTCTCGCCCACCGGCCACGAGCAGGGGCGCGTGCTGGGCGCGGCGCTCAAGGCGCGTGGCGTGGTGCCGGATCTGATCATCAGCGGCAGCATGAAGCGCCACCAGGAGACGGCCATCAACTGCCTGGAGACACTGGGCTGCACGCTGCCGATGGAGCTGCACCAGGGCGTCAACGAGTTCAACCACGAGAACGTGATCGAGGTGGCCGAGCCGCGCTACGTCGACAAGCTCGTGATGATGGGCGACATGGCCGCCTCGGGCGACCCGAAGCGCAGCTTCCAGAGCTTCTTCAAGGGCGCGGTGACGCGCTGGGTCGAAGGCGAGTTCGCGCACGAGTACGCCGAAAGCTGGGCCGATTTCCGCGCCCGCTGCGTGGCCGCGCTGGATGACATCGTCAGGCAGACCAACCCCAAGGGCACGACGCTGGTGTTCACCTCCGGCGGCACCATCAGCGTGATCTGCGCGCACCTGCTGGGCCTGAGCGACGCGCAGGCCTTCACCATCAACTGGACGCTGGCCAACGCGGGCGTGACCAAGCTGCTGGCCGGCCGCGACGGGCTGCACCTCATCTCGGTCAATGAACACGCCCATCTGGAGGGCGGCGAGAAGCCGCTGTTGACTTATCGTTGAGGCTGGACCGAACAAAGCCAAACCCTGGGGACCATTCATGAAGACATTGCTGAAGGCCGTGCTCGGCCTGTTGTTGCTGGCCGTCGTGCTGATCGCGGGCGGCGTGGCCCTGGCCTGGGCGCCTGACCGCCCGGTCGACACGCTCAAGGCGCGCTGGGCGCCGCCGCCCTCGCAGTTCATCACCGTGCAGGGCATGCAGGTGCATCTGCGCGACGAAGGCCCGAAGGAAGACCCCGAGCCCATCGTGCTGCTGCACGGCACCTCCGCCAGCCTGCACACCTGGGACGGCTGGGTGGAGGCGCTCAAGGGCCAGCGCCGCGTGATCCGCCTGGACCTGCCGGGCTTCGGCCTCACCGGCCCCGCGCCCGACAACGACTACCACCTGCAGCGCTACACCGGCTTCATGAAGGACGTGTTCGACCAGCTGGGCCTCAAGCAGGTCGTGCTGGTGGGCAACTCCTTTGGCGGCTCCGTGTCGTGGATGACGGCGCAGGCCCATCCTGATCGCGTCGCCAAGCTGGTGCTGGTCGATTCCGGCGGCTACCCGTACAAGGCCACCTCGGTGCCCATCGGCTTCAAGCTGGCGGCCATCCCCGCGCTGCGCCCGATCATCGCCAACGTGCTGCCGCGCAGCATGATCGAATCGAGCGTGCGCAATGTGTATGGCGACCCAAGCAAGGTGACGCCGGATCTGGTCGAGCGCTATTACGAGCTCACCCTGCGCGAAGGCAACCGCGGCGCGCTGCGCGAGCGCTTCAAGCAATCGCCCGGTGGCGAGCACGCGGATCTGGTCAAGCAGGTGAAGCTGCCCACGCTGATCCTGTGGGGCAGCGAAGACCACCTGATCCCGCCGGACAACGCCGAGCACTTCAACCAGGACATCGTCGGCAGCCAGCTGGTGGTGTTCAAGGGCCTGGGCCATGTGCCGCAAGAGGAAGATCCGGCGCAGACCGTGGCCGCCTTCAAGACCTTCCTGAACATCAAGTGACATGCCCAAGCGCCAGACCATCCTGATCACCGGCGCCAGCTCGGGCCTGGGCGAGGGCATGGCCCGCGAGTTCGCCGCCAAGGGCCGCCACCTGGCCCTGTGCGCGCGCCGCACCGACCGCCTGCTGGCGCTGAAGGCCGAGCTGGAGGCCAAGCACTCTGGTGTGCGCATCTCCGTGCGCCCGCTCGATGTGAACGACCACGCCCAGGTCTTCGAGGTGTTCAAGTCCTTCCAGGCCGAGTTCGGCCAGATCGACCGCGTCATCGTCAACGCCGGCCTGGGCAAGGGCCAGCCGGTGGGCAAGGGCCGCTTCGACGCCAACCTGCAGACGGCGCAGACCAATTTCATCGCCGCGCTGGCGCAATGCGAGGCGGCGATGGAAATCTTCCGTGCGCAGAACAGCGGGCACCTGGTGGGCATCTCGTCGATGAGCGCGATGCGCGGGCTGCCGCGCAATCTCAGCACCTACGCGGCCACCAAGGCGGGCTTCGCGGCCCTGCTCGAAGGCATTCGCGCCGATGTGCTGCGCCTGCCCATCAAGGTCACCACGATCTACCCGGGCTACATCGAGACCGAGCTGAGCAGCAAGGCGGCCAAGACACCGCTGATGGTGGACACGGCCAGTGGCTGCCGTGCGCTGGTGGCGGCCATCGAGCGCGAACCGGCCACGGCCTGCGTGCCGGCCTGGCCCTGGGTGCTGGTGGGCTGGTTCATGCGGCATGCGCCGCTGGGCTGGGTTGCGAAGACGTCCTGACAGCGATCAAGGTGTGGCTCAGGCCGCCTTTTGCCCGAGGACCTCATCACCTGATGCCTCGCGCCCCATGGCGGCGGGGCTGCCCGGCATGGGCATAACCTGTTCTTTTGATGCGGGCAAGGCACGGCTGTGCGGCGACCTCGTTGGCAGGAACAGCACGCGCAACCACGCGCGCTGCCTGATCACGCGTGCCAGCACCAGCGCGCCCGCCACGCTCAATGCCCAGGCGATGGCGCCGGTCCACCAGCGTGGCCCGGTGCCCAGTACCCGCTGCAGCAGGAGATCGCTCTGATGCTGGATCGGCGAATGAAACAGCAGGATGAACAAGCTGTTGTAGCCGCAATAGCCCAGCCATCGCGCGACACGCGGCAGGCATTGCAGCCCGGCGGCCAGGTGCAGCACGCAACTGATGCCGGCCAGTGCGGCAACCGTACAAGCCATGAGGCGGTCATAGGTGCGCCCCAGCAAGTCGATGTGCGGCGCATAGAGCCCATAGACAAGGCCCAGCGTGGCCAGCGACACCAGCATGCCCTGCCAGCGGAAGTGCAGCGTGCGCATGGGCTTGCGCATCATGGCGCCCGCACAGAAGAAGAACAGCGTCAATGGCAGCAGGTCGGCCGACAGCGGCAGGCCCTGCATCGTGAATGACCAGTCGCCCACGAGGATGTTCTGCATCCAGAACATCGGAATGAACTGGTGCCCCACCATCATCAGCATGGTGAGGGCCAATGCCGACTCGATGCGGCTCAGCTGGCAGACGCGGGCGCAATGCGCCAGGGCACCGGCCGCGATGAAGACCAGCCACAGGTGGGGCAGGAACCACAGCGTATACAGCCAGGGAAGGTAGTTGCCACTGCCGGTGAGTGCGCCCAGCACGTACTGCAGCGGGCTGGCATCCCACCACAGCAGGCGGGCTGGCGCGTGCAGCAGCACCATCACCGCGAAGGGCTTGAGCAGGGCATCGGCCTTGCGGCGCGCGACCACGCGCACGGCCCGCTCTGCATTGAAGAACGAGCCAGCGATGAAGAAGAGCAGCGGCATGCGGACCACGCCCAGCACGCCATGGAGGGTGGATTCCGGCGGGACCAATGTGCTGTTGTGGCCGAGGACGACCAGCAGCATGCACAGCCCGCGGGCGATGTCGACGTGCTGGAGTCTCATGGCCTCGGTCTGTCCTTCCTGTGGATGACTTGACCGAGGTTTTACTGTGGGGCCGTGTTTACGTGGGTGAAGCTCTGTGTGCTTGCGTAAAGTGCCGGGTGTTTCGAGGGATATCCCCGGGGTGCGATGTCCGCTTTGAACGGCTCAGAGCGTGGCGGCCAGCCGCGCGGCCTGGTCGATGGCCCGCTTGGCGTCCAACTCGCCGGCCTCCAGCGCACCGCCGATCAGGTGCACCTTCTTGCCGGCCGCACCCAGTTCGTCGGCCAATGAACGCAGCGGCACCTGGCCTGCACACAGGATCACGTTGTCGCAGGCGATCCAGGTCGGGTCCTTGCGGTCTTCGCCGTAGGTGATCATCAGGCCTTCGTCGTCGATGCGCTCGTAGTTGACGCCGCCGATCATCTCCACGTTCTTCATCTTCAGCGCGCTGCGGTGGATCCAGCCGGTGGTCTTGCCCAGGCCATTGCCCAGCTTGCCTTTCTTGCGCTGCAGCAGCGTCACCTGGCGCGCGGGTGGTGGCACCTGCGGCTTGTCGCGGCTCAGGCCGCCGGGCGCCAGGGCGGGGTCGGTCACACCCCACTCGGCCTGCCAGGCGGGCAGGTCCAGCGTCACCGAATGGCCATCGGCCACCAGGAACTCGGCCACGTCGAAGCCGATGCCGCCCGCGCCGATCACGGCCACGCGCGGGCCCACGGGCTTCTTGTGGCGCAGCACGTCGATGTAGCTCAGCACCTTGGGGTGGTCCTGGCCGGGGATCTTCGGGTCACGCGGGTTCACGCCCGTGGCCACGATCACTTCGTCATAGGCCTGCAGCGCGGCGGCGTCCACGCGCGTGTCCAGGTGCAGGTGCACACCGGTGAGTTCGACCCGCTTGTTGAAGTAGCGGATCATCTCGTGGAACTCTTCCTTGCCCGGCACCTGCTTGGCCATGTTGAGCTGGCCGCCGATCTCGCTGGCCGCGTCGAACAGGTGCACCTCGTGGCCGCGCTCGGCCAGCAAGGTGGCGGCCGTCAGACCCGAAGGGCCGGCGCCGACCACGGCCAGCTTGCGGCGCGTGGGCGTCTTGTGGAACACCAGTTCGGTCTCGTGGCAGGCGCGCGGGTTGACCAGGCAGCTCGTCAGCTTGTTGCGGAATATATGGTCCAGGCAGGCCTGGTTGCAGGCGATGCAGGTGTTGATCTCGTCGGCCTTGCCCTGCGCGGCCTTCTTGACGAAGTGCGCATCGGCCAGCAGCGGGCGCGCCATCGACACCATGTCGGCGTGGCCATCGGCCAGCACCTGCTCGGCCACCTCGGGCGTGTTGATGCGGTTGGAGGTGACCAGCGGGATGTCGATGCCGGCGGCCGTGAGCTCGGCCTTCATCTTCTGGGTGACCCAGCTGAAGGCCGCGCGTGGCACGCTGGTGGCGATCGTGGGCACGCGCGCTTCGTGCCAGCCGATGCCGGTGTTGATGATGCTGGCGCCCGCGTGCGCGATGGCCTTGCCCAGCAGCACCACCTCGTCCCACGTGGAGCCATCGGGCACCAGGTCGATCATCGACAGGCGGTAGATGATGATGAAGTCGCGGCCCACGGCCTCGCGCGTGCGCTGCATGATCTCCACCGGCAGGCGCATGCGCTGGCTGTAGTCGCCGCCCCATTGGTCGGTGCGCTTGTTGGTGTGGCGGGCCAGGAACTGGTTGATGAAGTAGCCCTCGGAGCCCATGATCTCGACGCCGTCGTAGCCGGCCTCGCGGGCCTTCTGCGCGCAGTTCACGAAGGCGCGGATCTGGCGCTCCACGCCGCGTGCCGACAGCGCAAAGGGCGTGAACGGCGAGATGGGCGACTGAATGCGCGAAGGCGCCACCGCGAACGGGTGGTAGGCGTAGCGCCCCGTGTGCAGGATCTGCAGCGCGATCTTGCCGCCGGCCTCGTGCACGGCGCGCGTCACCGTTTGGTGGCGCTTGGCCGCGCCCGAGGTGGCCAGCGTGCCCGCGAAAGGCTTGACCCAGCCGGCGATGTTGGGCGAGAAGCCGCCCGTCACCATCAGGCCCACATCGCCCTCGGCCCGCTCGCGGAAGTAGGCGGCCAGCTTGCTCAAGTCGCGGCCGTCTTCCAGGCCCGTGTGCATCGAGCCCATCAGCACGCGGTTCTTGAGCTGGGTGAAGCCCAGGTCCAGCGGTTTCAGCAGGTGGGGGTACAGCGATTGGCCGGGCAGCGATGTGGGGGACATGGCGCTTGAAAGTGGAAAATTGAACAACGGACTAGAATCGTATTCTAGAATCTGGTTCTATGGCAAGCCGCAAATCCATCACTGACGCCACCGCCGCATCCGGCACTGCCGAGCAGCCCTCTGGTGATCGCCGTCAGGACATCCTGAACGCGGCGCTGGCCTGCTTCGCCGAGGGCGGCATGGAGGCCGTGTCCATCGAGATGGTGCGCCAGCGCTGCGGCGCCAGCGTGGGCAGCATCTACCACCACTTCGGCAGCAAGGAAGGCGTCATCGCCGCCTTGTTCTTCGACATCCTGGCCGAGCAGTCGCAGGGTGTGCAGTCGCAGCTGGCCAAGTCGAAGGATGTGCCGGCCGGCGTGAAGGCGCTGGTGATGGGCTACCTGGACTGGGTGGTGGCGCATCCTGATCGGGCGCGCTTCCTGTTCCAGGCGCGCAGCGTGGTGGCCGGTGGCCCGCGCGCGCAAGAGCTGGCCGCGCACGCGCGTGAGCGCAACCTGGCGCTGCTGGCCTGGTTCGAGCCGCACCGCCGCGCGGGCGTGCTCGCCGACATCCCCTGCGAGGTGATGCCTTCGCTGGTGATGGGCCCTGTGCAGAGCTACTGCCGCGCCTGGTTGGCGGGCAGCACGGGCATGCCGTCGCCAAAGAAGTACCGCGACACGCTGGCACTGGCGGCGTGGAAGGCCGTGGCGGCTTGAGCAGATCTTTCAAGCACCCATGAAAAAGGCACCCCGCGGGGTGCCTTCGTCGATCACGGTGCCTGGTCAGGCCAGGCCGATGATCACAGGGCCTTGGCCTTCAGGCGCCAGGCGTGCAGCAGCGGCTCGGTGTAGCCGCTGGGCTGCTCCTTGCCCTTGAAGACCAGGTCCAGCGAGGCCTGGAAGGCCACGCCGTTCGGGTTGGCCACCAGGGGCTTGTAGACCGGGTCGGCGGCGTTCTGCTTGTCCACCACGGCGGCCATGCGCGTGAAGGTCTCGCGCACCTGCGCTTCGGTCACCACGCCGTGGTGCAGCCAGTTGGCCACGTGCTGGCTGGAGATGCGCAGCGTGGCGCGGTCTTCCATCAGGCCCACGTTGTGGATGTCGGGCACCTTGGAGCAGCCCACGCCCTGGTCGATCCAGCGCACCACGTAACCCAGGATGCCCTGGATGTTGTTGTCCAGCTCCTGCTGCTTGTCGGCGTCCGACCAGTTGGCCTGCTCGACCACGGGGATGGTCAGCAGCTTGTCCAGCAGCGATTGCGGGTCTTCGCCGTTCTTCTCGATGTCGGCCTGGATGTCGGCCACGCTCACCTGGTGGTAGTGCGTGGCGTGCAGCGTGGCGGCGGTGGGCGAAGGCGTCCAGGCGGTGTTGGCACCGGCCTTGGGGTGGGCGATCTTCTGCTCGAGCATGCCGGCCATCAGGTCGGGCATGGCCCACATGCCCTTGCCGATCTGGGCGCGGCCGCGCAGGCCGGTCTGCAGGCCGATCAGCACGTTGCGGCGCTCGTAGGCGGCGATCCAGGCGCTGTTCTTGATGTCGCCCTTGCGCATCATCGGGCCGGCCAGCATGGCGGTGTGCATCTCGTCGCCGGTGCGGTCCAGGAAGCCGGTGTTGATGAAGGCCACGCGGCTCTTGGCGGCCACGATACAGGCCTTCAAGTTGACCGAGGTGCGGCGCTCTTCGTCCATGATGCCCAGCTTCACGGTGCTGTCGGGCAGGCCCAGCAGCTGCTCCACGCGGGTGAACAGTTCGGCGGCGAAGGCCACTTCGGCCGGGCCGTGCATCTTGGGCTTGACGATGTAGACCGAGCCGGTGCGCGAGTTGCGGATGGGCTGGCCGTTGATCTGGCCGCGGCCCTGCAGGTCGTGCAGGGCGATGGTGGTGGTCACCACGGCGTCCATGATGCCCTCGGGGATCTCCTTGCCCTCGGCGCCCCACAGGATGGCCGGGTTGGTCATCAAGTGGCCCACGTTGCGCACGAACATCAGCGAGCGGCCGTGCAGCTTCACTTCGCCGCCGGAGGCAGAGGTGTAGACGCGGTCGGGGTTCAGCGCGCGCGTGAAGGTCTTGCCGCCCTTGCTCACGGATTCGGTCAGCGTGCCTTGCTGGATGCCGAGCCAGTTGCTGTAGCCCAGCACCTTGTCTTCGGCGTCCACGGCGGCGACGGAGTCTTCCAGGTCCAGGATGGTGGACACGGCGGATTCGAGCACCAGGTCGGCCACACCGGCGGCATCGGTCTGGCCGATGGGGGTGTTGCGGTTGATCTGGATGTCGATGTGCATGCCGTTGTTGACCAGCAGCACGCTGCTGGGGTTGGCGGCGTCACCCTGGTAGCCCAGGAACTGGGCGGGGTTCTTCAGGCCGGTGGTCTTGCCGCCAGCCAGGGCGACGACCAGCTTGCCGCCGACCACGGTGTAGCCGGTGGAATCCTTGTGCGAGCCGGCCTCCAGCGGGGTGGCCTGGTCCAGGAAGTTGCGCGCCCAGGCGATGACCTTGTTGCCGCGCACTTCGTTGTAGCCAGGGCCCTTGGCGGCGCCGTCGGCCTCGCTGATGGCGTCGGTGCCATACAGGGCGTCGTACAGGCTGCCCCAGCGGGCGTTGGCGGCGTTCAGGGCGTAGCGGGCGTTCAGGATCGGCACCACCAGTTGCGGGCCGGCCTGCGTCGCCAGCTCGGCATCGACGTTGGTGGTCGTGGCCTTCACGTCACCAGGCACGGGCACCAGGTAGCCGATCTTTTCCAGGTGGGCCTTGTAGGCGCCGAAGTCCTTGATCGGGCCCGGGTTGGCGGCGTGCCAGGTGTCCATCTCGGTCTGGATGCGGTCGCGCTCGGCCAGCAGGGCGGCGTTCTTGGGGGCCAGGTCGCTCACGATCTGGTCGAAGCCCGCCCAGAACTTGGCGCTGTCGACGCCGGTGCCCGG
This sequence comes from Candidatus Aquabacterium excrementipullorum, assembly GCA_019112875.1. Lineage (GTDB taxonomy): Bacteria > Pseudomonadota > Gammaproteobacteria > Burkholderiales > Burkholderiaceae_C > Aquabacterium > Aquabacterium excrementipullorum. The sequence goes on along the minus strand of DXIO01000022.1, from coordinate 16,374 downwards.
CAGCACCTTGTCTTCGATGAAACGGTAGAGCTCGGTGGCCACTTGCAGGCCATGGACGGTGGTGCGTGCGGTCATGGGTAACCTCGTCGAATAGGGAAGATCGAAAAAAGGGGAGTTTGAGGGAAACCGAGGGCGCTGTGGCGGCCGTGGCCGAGCCTCCTCTTTTCCATGTCGCCAGTTTATTCGATACTTGCCTGAACATTACCGGGGTTAAAAGTCATGGGATTCATGACTTTTACGCAAAGATCGGGCAGCATCCGAGCCCATGGACCGACTCAAGCAGATCGAATCCTTCGTGGCCGTGGCCACCAAGGGCAGCCTGACCGCCGCGGCCACCGCCGAGGGCGTGGCGCCTGCCGTGATCGGCCGCCGCATCGACGCGCTCGAAGAACGCCTGGGCGTGAAGCTGTTGGTGCGCACCACGCGCCGCATCAGCCTCACGCACGAGGGCGCCGCCTTTCTGGAGGATGCCCATCGCCTGCTGGCCGACCTGGCCAGCGCCGAGGCCAGCGTCAGCGCCGGGGGCGTCAAGGCCAGCGGCCACCTGCGCATCACCGCGCCGGCCGGCTTCGGGCGCCGGCACGTGGCGCCGCTGGTGCCGCGCTTCGTGGCCCAGCACCCCGAGGTGTCCATCTCGCTGAACCTGGCGGACCGGCTGGTGGACCTGGTCAACGAAGGCTTCGACTGCGCCGTGCGCGTGGGCGACCTGCCCGACTCCAGCCTGGTCAGCGTGCGCCTGGCCGACAACCGCCGCCTGTGCGTGGCCAGCCCCGATTACCTGGCGCGCCACGGCCGTCCCATGGTGCCGGCCGACATCGCCCGCCACGATTGCCTCACGCTCAGCTCAGAGGCCAGCCAGACGCGCGGCTGGGCCTTCACGCTCGATGGCCAGCCCGGCTACGTGCGCCCCGCCACCAAGCTCGACTGCTCCGATGGCCAGGTGCTGCACGCCTGGTGCCTGGAGGGGCTGGGCCTGGCCTGGCGCTCGTGGTGGGAGGTCGAATCCGATGTGCGCGCCGGCCGCCTGGTCAGCGTGCTCGACGACTTCGCCGCGCCGCCCAACGGCATCTACGCCGTCTTCGCGCAGCGCAAGCACCTGCCGGTGCGCCTGCGCCTGTGGATCGATTTCATCAAGGCCACGTATGGCGACACGTCATACTGGGCCCAAGCCCTTCAGGAGTCCCCTTCATGCTGACCGAATCGCTGCTGGCCTACGCGCACTTCGTGGCCATCCTCACGCTCGTCGTCTTCATCACCAGCGAGGCCGCGCTGTGCCGCCCCGAATGGATCAACGCCGCCGTGGTGCGCCGCCTGGCGCGCGTGGACATCATCTACATGGTGGCGGCCATCGCCGTGCTGGCCACGGGCTTCGCGCGCACGTACTGGGGCGTCAAGGGCTTCGGCTGGTACTGGCACCAGCCGCTGCTGCACATCAAGGTGACGCTGTTCGTGATCGTGGGCCTGATCTCGATCGCGCCGACGCGGGCCTTCATCCGCTGGCGCAAGGCACTGGACGCGAACGGCGCGCTGCCGGCCGAGGCCGAGGTGCGCAAGGTGCGCAAGCTGATCATGGTGCAGGCGCACATCGTGATGCTGATCCCGCTGGCGGCCGTGCTGCTGGCGCGCGGGGTGTGGGCGCGCTGATCGTCCCGATCAGGCAAAGCCCGAGAGCAGGTCAGGCCCGCAAGCCTGACCTTGTCGCCCAAATTACTTCGAAGCGGCCGGGGCGGCACCCGCGGCAGCGTCCTTCTCGCACTTCTTGACGAAGCTGTTCTTGGCCGCGCCCTTGAGCTTCTTGTCGGCGGCGGCGGTGGCGCAGGTGTCCTTCGCGGCGGTGGCGGCCGAATCCTTCTCGCATTTCTTGACGAAGCTGGTCTTGGCGGCGCCCGCCAGCTTCTTGTCGGCCGCCTTGGCCTCGCAGGTGGCATCGGCGGCATGGGCCAGGCTGGCGGTCAGGGCCAGGGTCATCGCGGCGATCATCAAGCGCATGTGAACTCTCCGTCAGGTTTGCAAAGGGGTGGCGCGGTCAGTCTAGCGGCCGGGTGTGCTTGGCGCCAGTGCTTGACTCAACGCGCCGCACCCATGGCCCGGATGACAGATCGCCCCTAAGCGTAGGGATGGGGAATTCGGCCCGCCGTCATTAGCCTTCATCTCCCATTCATCCAATGAGTCGGAGTTCGTCATGACGTCCATCTTCAACAAGGGCGGCGTGGCGCGCCGCAGTCTGGCCGCCGTCATCGCCATGGGGGCTGCCGTGGTGGCCCCGGCTCAATCCATCCAATATTCCACGGGTCAGGTCGCCATCGACTTCGATCCGAGCACGTTCTCGTTCACCAGCGACACCGTCTACAGCGGGCCACAGGGCGTGTCGCCCGCCATCAGTCAGGTGGGACAAGGCGTCACGCTGAACTTCGCCGGCACCCTGGCGGCCTATGCGAGCAGCTACCAGTACTACACCCCGGATGCCCGCCTCGCCTCGTTCAACGCCTTCATCAATTTCACGGCGGAGGCGGGCTATGCCATCACGGGCTACACCGTCACCTACACCGGCGGCTACTTCGTCGAATCGCCGGCCAGCGTGGGCTTGAACGGGCAGTCCGGCACCATCCTGCTGAACGGCAATGTGGGCGGCGACAGCTTCAGCCTCAGCAATTACCAGGGCGGGCCTGCCGCGCCGCAGATCACGGGCGAGCTGTCCGCCTGGGCCGACATCACCTACATCCAGGTTCTTGATCACTACGAGAAGGTCTATTCGCACGACGAGCAGGTGCTCGATTACTGCGAACCCGACGATCCGGGCACCTGCTATTACCACCCCGAACCGGTCTACACCGATGAGCCCGTCTACCGTTACGAAAGCGATCTGGGCGAAGGGCAGATCTACCTGAGCACCATCGAGGTCCAGGCGCACGTGGCGGCCGTGCCTGAGCCCCGATCGCTCGCGCTGGGCGTGGCAGGCATGGCGGTGCTCGGCTGCTGGATGCGCCGCCGTGCCACAGGCCAGCCCAGCGCGATGGCTTGAGTCCCGGTGGATGAGCCCCGGCGCGGAGCCTCAGCGAGCCTTCTGGTGATGGCGCGCGGCGCGGCCCGGGCAGGTTCCGGGATCGCTGGCGTAGGCTGATTCACCCAGGGTGCGCAAGCGGTCCAGATAGCACTCGTAGCGATCGGCCCAGCGGTAGGCCCGGTCGTCGGCCAGGATGCCGCGCACATTGCTGGCCTCGGCCTCGGCCACCATCAGCGTGTCGCTGCGGGCCGTGCGCATCAGGCCTTCGACCAGCAGCATGTCCGACATCAAGAAGCCCGCATGCTCCGGCGGCAGGCCGGCGGCGGCGCTCAGGGCCTGTCCTGACTGGCCGGCCCAGGCCTCGATGGCCGCGCCCAGGTCGGTGCGGGCCAGCGTGTCTGCGGTGGGTGTGCGGCGCAGCTGGTGCACGGCGGGGGCCACGCCCCGGCTCACGGGCCGGGTGATGGCGGTCATGTTCACGGGCGTGCCCAGCGCCTGGGGCAGGCCTTGCAGCTGTGCATCGGCCAGGCGGCGCGCGCTGGCCACCTCGGCATCGGACATCGGCTGCAGCGCGCAAGGCACCACGTCCCCGCGTCCCAGCGCCTGGCACAGCAGCCGGTGCCAGGCCTTCTGTCCCAGCGGCACGCCGAACACGGCCTGAGGGCTGGTCACCTGCAGGCTGCCGCCGCCGATGTCCAGCACGTGGCGCCCGCCCAGCTGGCCGCCCAAGGCACGTTGCGCGCCGTCGTAGCCGTAGTGGCCCTCCTGCGCGGGCGATGCCACCAGCAGCGACACGCCGCTGGCCCGCCGGATGTCGCGCAGCGCCCGGATCAGGTCCTCGGGCTCGCGCTGCAGCGACAGCCGCCAGGCCGAGAAGCCCACACCCACCTGCCCATGGCAATCGGGCCAGCGGCCCTGGGTGCGCAGCACCCGCAAGGCCACGGCGGTGTGCGGCACCACCGCGTCGATGCCCGGGCGGCTGTTGACGGCGGCCAGCACGTCCAGGTCCATGCGAGGCTCGAACGTCGATTCGGTGCTGCCCGCGCGGATGCCGGACGAGCCCAGGTCGAAGGCGATGCGGCAATCCGTGCTGCCGTCTGCCGCCCAGCCCGTCGCGGTGGTCCAGGCCACGGCGATGCCGCATGCCCACCGCAGCGTTCTTGGCAGCAGGCGGGTGATCGTCATCGGTTCAACAGCCTCAGGCGCCCAGCACGGCCGCCGCGCCGGCGATCAGGCCCAGCGCGCCGGACACATACACCGTCCACAGCATCCAGCGCTTGCGCGACAGCAGCGTGATGGCCGACAGGCCGATCGCGATCTGCAGCAAGGTGGTCGACAAGGCCCAGCGCTCGTGCACGTGCATGGCGTGTTCGCTCTCGTGGTCGGCCTCGTGGGCCTTTTCCTCGAGCTTCTCGGCGTCGCGCTTGATGTCTTCCTTCTCCTTGGCGTAGCGCTGCACGGCCTGCTTGAAGTTGGCCTGCGCCTCACCCGTGGTCAGCGTCACCGACAGCTCCGCCAGGTTCTGCTTGTTGCTCTTGGCCTGGTAGTAGTTCCACTGGTTCGAGGCCGAGGTCTTCTGGATCGCCGCCTCGTTCTTGAACATCAGCGCCTCGTTCTGCGAGTGCCCGCCCATGTAGCCGAAGATCGCGCCGATGGTCGACAGCACCGCGGTCAGCACCGCCACGCGCGAGGTGAAGTTGTCACCGCCATGCTGGGCCACGTGTTCGATCTCGTGGTCGTGCGGGCCGTGCACGTGGAATCCATGACCTGACATCTTCAGCGCTCCTGTGATTGGTCGTCTCGGGTGTCGCGGATTCTATCGATCCGCCATCCAGCCCGACTGAACCGGAGCTACATGATCCGCCGGGGGTGCGCCAGCGCCTCGTGCGCGGCATGAAGGCGCCGCACCAGCACGCGGATGAAGGCCTCGTCGAACAGGTGCCGGCAGTTGGGGCTGAGCTGGCTCAGCGTTTCCGGCGTGAACGAGATCGTCGTCGCCGGCTCCGACACCATCACGTCGGTGCTGTGCCGGCGCAGCTCGGGGTTGGGCGCCAGGTAGGCCATCTCGCCCACCGAGGTGCCCGCGCCCAGCAGCGCCACGCGCTTGCCGCTGCGGAACACCTCCACGCTGCCCTGCGCGATGATGTGGAAGGTACGCCCTTCCTCGCCGCGCTTGTACAGCGAATGCCCGAACGGGAAGCGCTGCCACTTGGCACGGTGCACCACCTCCCACAGCTCCACGTCGCCGAAGCTGATGAAGAAGTCCAGCGAGCGCAGCAGGTTGAAGCGCTCCGAGTCCAGCACGCCCTGCAGGTGCCCGCGTGGCACCTTGTGGCTCACGATCAGGTCCGACAGCGCCTCGGCGAAGGCGTCCCAGTGCGGGTAGCGGTCGTCCTTGTTCTTGGCCAGCGCCTTCTGGATCACGTCGTCCACGGCCTGGTTCACGCCCGCCCGCAGGCCCGACAGGCCCGCCGGTGTCTGGTTGTAGATCTGGTTCATCAGCACGGCTTGGGAGTTCGCCTCGAAGGGCGGCCGCCCGGCGATCAGGTGGTACAGCACGGCACCCAGCGAGTAGATGTCGGCCCGGCTGTCCAGCACCTCGCCTTCGAGCTGCTCGGGCGACATGTAGGCCAGCGAGCCCACCTGGTGCACCTGCGTGGCATCGGCCTGCAGGTTCAGCACGCTGCCGAAGTCGGTGATCTTCACGTCCGTCACCATGCCCTGGGCGTTGGTGATGGCCAGGATGTTGGCGGGCTTCACGTCCCGGTGGATCAGGCCCTGCTTGTACACATAGCTCAGCGCCATCGCGCACTTGAAGCCGATTTCGACGATCAGCTCCAGTGGCAGCAGGTGGTCCGGCCGGCAAAAGCTCTTGAGCGTGGTGCCCGGCACGTACTCCATCACCACGTAGGGCGCCACCGGGTCGGCCACCGCGTCGAAGATCTGGACCACGTTGGGGTGCTGCAGGCGGCCCACCAGGGCGGCCTCGGCGGCGAAGAAGCGGGCGTAGACGGGGCCGTCCACCGCGTCCATCAGCGCGGCTGAGCGCACGCGCTTCAGGGCCACTTCGCGCTGGAAGAAATCGTCCTGGCACAGGAAGACCTCGCTGGTGGCGCCTTCGCCCAACCGGCGGATCAGCTGGTACTTGCCGATGCGGCTCGCACCCAGTTCGATGTCGATGGCTTCCATGAATGACCGTGAACGGTGTTGGCCCCCATCTTTCCACGCCAGCCTGGGGTTTCATGGCACGAAAAGCCCACCCCGGCACCGGCATTTCGTGACATTCTGCCGATTGGGCGCCCGCCAGGGGCCACCCCGTAAAATGCCCCCATGATTCAAGCCAAGCGTGATCTCCTGAAGGCCCTGGGTGTGGCCTTGCGCCAGGCGGCGCCCGACGCCGATGCGTCCTTCACCCCCGTGTTCGAGGCGCCCAAGCAGGCCGCCCATGGCGACCTGGCCGTCACGGCCGCCATGCAACTGGCCAAGCCCCTCAAGAAGAACCCCCGCGAGCTGGCCACGGCCCTCGTCGCGGCCCTGCAGGCCCAGCCGGCCGTGCAGCAGTGGGTCTCGGCCGTCGAGATCGCCGGCCCCGGTTTCATCAACCTGCGCCTCAAGCCCGAAGCCAAGCAATCCATCGTGGCCGATGTGCTGTCTGAAGGCGAGCGCTTCGGCCGCCAGCCCGCCACCGACCGCAAGGTGCTGGTCGAGTTCGTCTCGGCCAACCCCACCGGCCCGCTGCACGTGGGCCACGGCCGCCAGGGCGCTTTGGGCGATGCCCTGTGCAACCTGTTCGAGACGCAGGGCCAGCAGGTCACCCGCGAGTTCTATTACAACGACGCCGGCGTGCAGATCGCCACGCTGGCCAGCTCCACCCAGGCGCGCCTCAAGGGCCTCAAGCCCGGTGACGCCGACTGGCCCGAATCGGCCTACAACGGCGACTACATCGCCGACATCGCCGCCGATTTCCTGGCCAAGAAGACGGTGAAGGCCGACGACCGCGAGTTCACCGCCAGCGGCGACGTGAACGACCTGGACGGCATCCGCCAGTTCGCCGTGGCCTACCTGCGTCACGAGCAGGATCTGGACCTCAAGGCCTTCGACGTCCGCTTCGACAACTACTACCTCGAATCCAGCCTGTACACCTCGGGCCGCGTCGAGGCCGCGGTGGGCAAGCTCGTCGCCGCAGGCAAGACGTTCGAAGACGGCGGCGCCCTGTGGCTGCGCAGCACCGATTACGGTGACGACAAGGACCGCGTCATGCGCAAGTCCGACGGCGGCTACACCTACTTCGTACCCGATGTGGCGTACCACATCGCCAAGTGGGAGCGCGGCTTCGTCCAGTGCGTGAACATCCAGGGCTCCGACCACCACGGCACCATCGCCCGCGTGCGCGCCGGCCTGCAGGCCGCCGGTGTCGGCATCCCCCAGGGCTGGCCCGACTACGTGCTGCACAAGATGGTCACCGTGATGAAGAACGGCGAGGAGGTCAAGATCTCCAAGCGCGCCGGCAGCTACGTCACCCTGCGCGACCTGATCGAGTGGACCAGCAAGGATGCCGTCCGCTTCTTCCTGATCAGCCGCAAGGCCGACACCGAGTTCACCTTCGATGTCGACCTGGCCCTCAAGCAGAACGACGAGAACCCCGTGTTCTACGTGCAGTACGCGCATGCCCGCATCTGCTCCGTGCGCGCCCAGCACGCCGACAAGGGCGGCGACCTGAACGCACTGGCCGGCGCCAACCTGGCCCTGCTGGCCGCGCCCACCGAACTCACCTTGATGAGCAAGCTGGCCGACTACCCCGACATGCTCACCCAGGCCGCCGTGGGCCTGGCGCCGCACGATGTGGCGTTTTATCTGCGCGACCTGGCTGGGGCCTTCCACAGCTACTACGCGGCGGAACGATTCCTGGTCGATGATGTCGAACTGACCCGCGCGCGCGTCGCGCTGTTGTCGGCCACCGCCCAGGTGCTGCGCAACGGCCTGGCGCTGCTGGGCGTCGGCGCACCGGACAAAATGTGATCCCCAACAAAGGACGCTCCTCTATGAAATCCCAACGCGGAGGTTTCTTCCTCGGCATGATCGTGGGCCTGTTGATCGGCCTGGCGCTGGCGCTGGGCGTGGCCCTGTACGTCACCAAGGTGCCGCTGCCCTTCGTCGACAAGGTGCCCCAGCGCACCGCCGAACAGGACGCCGCCGAGGCCGAGCACAACAAGAACTGGGATCCCAACTCCCCGTTGTACGGCAACAACCCGGCCAAGCCCAAGCCGGTGCCCAAGCCCATTGTGGAAGACGTCGCGACCGATCCGGCCAACGCCGCATCCGCCCCGGCCTCGCCCGCATCGGCCAAGCCCGCGCCCGCGGAGCCCGCCAAACCGGCCAGCGCGCCGGCCTCGGCCGCCTCGTCTGTCCGCAATCCCGCGGCCATCCTGTCGGGCAGCGAGCCGGTGTCCACCAACCCGGCGGCCGATGCGTTGAGCTTCTATGTGCAGGCCGGCGCCTATGGCAGCTCGGCCGAAGCTGAACAGCAGCGCGCCAAGCTGTCGATGCTGGGCCTGGAGGCCCGCATCTCCGAGCGCGAGGTCAACGGCCGCACCATGTACCGAGTCCGCCTGGGGCCCTTCGCCCAAAGGGAACTGGCCGAGGAAGTCCGGGTCAAGCTCTCGGGCAGCGGCATCGACACGGCACTGGTGCGCGTCCAGAAGTGAACAGAAAGGACACCGTCTAGATGAACCGCCGAGAGTTTTCCAAGCAGACCGCCGCGATCGCCGGCATGGGTTTGGCCACGGGCCTCGCCCCTTGGCAGTCGGCCCATGCGCAAGGGCCGGTCGAAGGCACCAACTACGTCAAGCTCTCGCAGCCTGCCCCTGTGTCAGCGCCCGCGGGCAAGATCGAGGTGGTCGAGTTCTTCTGGTACGGCTGCCCGCACTGCTTCCACTTCGAGCCCTTCCTGGCTGCCTGGGTGGCCAAGCTGCCGCCTGACGTGGTTTTCAAGCGCGTGCCCGTGGCCTTCCGCGAGAACCCCTTCGCGGCGCATCAGCGCCTGTATTTCGCGATCGAGGCCCTGGGCCTGATCCCGCAGCTGCACGCCAAGGTCTTCCACGCCATCCACGAAGAGCAGCTCAAGCTCGACAAGCCCGAGCTGATCGGTGACTGGGTGGCCAAGCAGGGCGTGGACAAGGCCAAGTTCCTGTCCATGTACAACTCCTTCGCGCTGCAGACCAAGTCCGCTCAGGCCCGCACCTTGATGGACGCCTACAAGATCGACGGTGTGCCCACCGTGGGTGTGGCCGGTCGTTACTTCACTTCGGTGTCGCTCAACGGCACGCCCGAGAAGGCCCTGGCCACCACCGATTACCTGATCGGTCTGGCCCGCAAGGCCAAGTAAACTGCTCGCTCCGAAAGCCCCCGTTCGCGGGGCTTTCCCGGAGGATTTGCACGGACATCATCGCCAAAGCCTGTCCAGCCGGCGGGCTTCACGGCTAGAATGAATGCAAAATTCATGCCGATGGTGTTTTCCCGCATGCCCGTGCCCTCATCCCTTACCGCTGAGTCTTCCCGTTCCGGTCTGCCGGCCCTGCTGACGGTGCCGGCGGCGCGCCGCCTGTCGCTTGCCGCGCTTGCCGTGCTGTCGCTGGCCGCGGCACCCGCCTGGGCCGACCGCTCGGACCGGTTCCAGCCGCTCAACTTCGCGGCCGACAACGCCCGTGTCGACGACAACCAGCGCGTCAACGTGCTCACCGGCAACGTCGAGATCACCAAGGGCACCATCGTTCTGCGCGCGGCGAGGGTCGAGGTCCGCCAGGTGGCCGATGGCTCGCAGATGGCCGTCGCCACCAACGGCGCCGGCGGCCGCGCCTACTTCCGCCAGCGCCGCGAAGGCCTGGATGAATACATCGAAGGCGAAGCCGAGCGCATCGAATACGACGGCCAGGGCGACAAGGTCTACTTCAAGGGCCGCGCCGTGATGCGCCGGCTCAACGGGGCCACGGTGGCCGATGAGGTCGTGGGCCAGAGCATCGTCTACGACAACAAGACCGAGGTCTTCCAGGTGGCCGGCGGCGCCAGCGGTGGCGGCACCACCGGCTCGCCCACCACGGGCGGCCGCGTGCGTGGCGTGATCGCGCCGCGCAACGATGCGGCCTCGGCGCCGCGCCCGGCAACGTCGCGCGATGGCGCCAAGCTGGCTCCGTCCGGCACCTTGTCGCAACCCGCCCTGGAGAGCACCCGCTGATGCCGGACGCTTCCCCGACCACCACCGGCACCCCTGCCGCGCCTGCGGCGCCCGCCAGCCAGCTGCGCGCCGAGGGCCTCAAGAAGCGCTACGGCGCCCGCACTGTCGTTCATGACGTCCACGTGGCCGTGGGCGCCGGCGAGGTCGTCGGCCTGCTGGGCCCCAATGGCGCCGGCAAGACCACCAGCTTCTACATGATCGTGGGCCTGGTGCGCGCCGACGCCGGCATGATCGACATCGACGGCCAGCGCGTCGAGCGCCTGCCCATCCACCAGCGCTCGCGCATGGGCCTGAGCTACCTGCCGCAGGAAGCCTCCATCTTCCGCAAGCTCAACGTCGAAGAGAACATCCGCGCCGTGCTCGAACTGCAGGTCGACGAGCGCGGCAAGCCGCTCTCCTCCGCCGTGATCGAGCAGCGTCTGAACACCCTGCTGCACGACCTGAGCATCGAGCGCCTGCGCACCAGCCCGTCGCTGGCGCTGTCCGGGGGGGAGCGCCGCCGCGTCGAGATCGCCAGGGCCCTGGCCACGCAGCCGCGCTTCATCCTGCTCGATGAACCCTTCGCCGGTGTCGACCCGATCGCCGTGATCGAGATCCAGCGCATCATCAGCTTCCTCAAGGGGCGTGGCATCGGCGTGCTGATCACCGACCACAACGTGCGCGAAACCCTCGGCATCTGCGACCGCGCCTACATCATCAGCGAGGGGCGCGTGCTGGCCGAAGGCCGCCCCTCCGAGATCATCCACAACGCCGAGGTCCGCAAGGTCTATTTGGGCGAGCACTTCCGCATGTAAGGGCGCTGGCAGTCCATGAAGCCCTCCTTGCAGTTCCGGCTCTCGCAGCACCTGGCGCTCACGCCGCAACTGCAGCAGTCCATCCGCCTGCTGCAACTGTCCACGCTCGAACTCCACCAGGAGGTCGAGCAGATGCTGGAACAGAACCCCTTCCTGGAGCCGGAAGACGAGGGTGGTTTCGACAACAGCCTGGTCAGCCTCGATGCCGAGCGCCAGCAGTCCGAACGCCTGCAGCGCGAAGAGACGCGCGACGCTGAAAGCAGCGCCTCGTCCAGCGAGGGGAGCGAAGCCCCGGCCGAAGGTGCCGGCCTGGACACGGCCGAACTCGGCACCACCGAGCGCGACGACTGGGAAAACGGCACCGAGCGCGACGATTTCGACGGCATTCGCGAAACCCCGTCGCGCAACAACGATGACGACGACTTCGACCCGCTCGAGCGCAACAGCATCGCCATCAGCCTGGCCGAGCACCTGCGCCAGCAGCTGCGCGGCACCCGCCTGTCGCCGCAGGACATGGCCGCGGTCGACATGCTCATCGAATCCTTGAACGAGGACGGCTACCTGGCCGACCCGCTCGAAGAGATCGCCGAATCCCTGCTTTCTGAGGACGCCGACGAAGAGATGCGTGACGAGGTGCTCTCGCGCCTGCGTTGCGCCTTGCGCTGGCTGCAGAACCTCGACCCGCTGGGCGTGGGCGCGGCCGACCTGTCCGAGTGCCTGATCCTGCAGTTGCGCGCCCGCGAGCGCTGCGAGGCCCAGGCCATCGCCATCCTCATCTGCAAGAGCCACCTCGAACTGCTGGCCCGCCGTGACTTCAAGAAGCTCATGGCCGCCACCGGCGCCGACGAGGCCCTGCTCAGGGATGCCCAGGCCATGATCGTGCAGCTCGAGCCCAAGCCGGGCCGGGCCTTCACGCGCGCCGAGGCCAACATCATCGTGCCCGACGTCATCGTGCAGAAATCGGGGCGCGGCTTCAAGGTCGTGCTCAACCCCGACGTGATGCCCAAGCTGCGCATCAACGATCTGTACGCTCAGGCGCTCAAGCAAAGCCGCGCGCCTCGTGGCAGTGCGGCGTCCGAAGGCCACGCCGGCATGAGCTCGCGCTTGCAGGAGGCCCGCTGGTTCGTCAAGAACATCCAGCAGCGCTTCGACACCATCCTGCGCGTGTCGCAGGCCATCGTCGATCGCCAGAAAAACTTCTTCAGCCACGGCGAGATCGCGATGAAGCCGCTGGTGCTGCGCGAGATCGCCGACGAACTCGGCCTGCACGAATCGACCATCTCGCGCGTGACCACGGCCAAGTACATGAACACGCCCTTCGGCACCTTCGAACTCAAGTACTTCTTCGGCTCCTCGCTCAACACCGAGGCCGGCGGCAACGCGTCCAGCACGGCGGTGCGTGCGCTCATCAAGCAGCTCGTCTCCGCCGAGGATGCGAAAAAACCCCTGTCCGACAGCCAGCTCAGCAGCATGCTCGAAGAGCAAGGCATCCAGGTGGCGCGCCGCACCGTGGCCAAGTACCGCGAAGCCCTCAAGATCGCCCCGGCCAACCTGCGCAAGGCGCTCTGAGCGCCCGCGCCGAGCCGCCGCTTTTCGTTTCCCGCGTCCATGCCGTCACTGCCCACCAACCTGATCGAGCGTCTCATCACCGTCCTGCCCTGGCAGGACTGGGCCGCGCTGGCGCTCTTCATCGGCGGCTGGATCGGCTACGCCCTCTTCGCTGACTGGCGCGCCAAGGTCCAGCGCACCCTGCTGTCCAGCACCAACCACTACCGCAAGCTGTGGATGCGCCAGGTCACCTTCCGCGATCAGCGCATCGTCGATGCGGCCGTGGTGCAGAACCTCTCGGCCAGCCCGTCTTTCTGGGCCTCCACCACCATCCTGGTGCTTGGCGGCCTGCTGGCCGTGCTCGGCACCAGCGAAAAGGCCACCGGCCTCGTGCAGGACCTGCCCTTCGCCGCCCGCACCTCCATGCTGATCTTCGACCTGAAGATCATGACGCTGCTCGTGGTCTTCATCTACGCGTTCTTCCGCTTCACCTGGTCGATGCGTGTCTATTCCTTCGGCGCCATCCTGGTCGGCGCGGCGCCCAATGTCGAGGTGTTCGACTCCGGCGTGGCCGACCGCGACGAGTACGCCGACCGTGCCGGCCGCCTGATGGGCATGGCCGCCGAAAGCTTCGCTGACGGCCTGCGAGCCTATTACATGTCCTTCGCCGTCATCGGCTGGTTCATCTCGCCGGGCGTGTTCGTGCTGCTCACCCTGGCCGTGCTGTGGGTGCTGTTCCGCCGCGAGTTCCGCTCGGACGTCTCCGCCATCCTGCGCGCGGACGCCCCCGGGCACCTCTGATCCTCCGGCGCCGAGGCGCCGCCATCCTCACCCTGGGGGCTGCGGTGTGGCTCCCCTGCCGCTATCCTTCCGCCATGAACTCCACGCCTCCCCGTCGTCGTCCCGGCCCGCCTGGCCGCGCTCCGCAGGATCGCCCAGGCGCCCCCCGCCGCGACGATGCGCCCGGCAGCCGAGGCGGCACGCAAGGCCGGTTTGACCAGGGTGCCGGCCGTGGCCCAGGCCGCGATGCAGGGGCGCCGGCGCATCAGCGGCGTCCTGCGCCAGCCCCTGTCCGCCGTGACCTCACCCCCGTGCTCTTCCTGTCCTGCGCCGCTGGCGTCGAGCCCTTGCTGGCCGAAGAGATCGCACCGTGGCTCCAGGGACTGGCGCTGGAGATCAGCCCCCAGCGTGGTGGTGTTCGCGTGGCCCCTGTCGCGCAGGCACGCGGCGCCACCGACCTGTCTTTCGATCTCAGCAGCGAGCTGGCACGCACCATGGTTCGCGCCGTCTTCCTGCTCAACCTGCACAGCCGCCTCGCCCAGCGCGTGCTGTGGCGCGTGGCCCTGGGCCCCTACGCCAGCGAAGACCAGCTCTACCACCTGGCCCGCAGCGTCCAGTGGGACGACTGGATCACCCCGCGCCACACCTTGCGCGTCGACGTCACCGCCCGCCACAGCCCGCTGCAGAGCCTGAACTTCGCCGGCCTGCGCATCAAGGACGCCGTCTGCGACCACCTGCGCGACCAGTTCGGCGAACGCCCCGACGTCGACACCCGCCACCCCGACCTCAGCCTGCAACTCCACCTCGATGGCGACGTCGCCTATCTGTACGTGGACACCTCCGGCGAAGCCCTCTTCAAGCGCGGCTGGCGCGAGGACAAGGGCGAAGCCCCGCTCAAGGAAACCCTGGCCGCCGCCATGCTGGCCGCCGCCGGCTGGAAAGGCCGCGCCGAAGATGGCCCCCTGCTCGACCCCTGCTGCGGCTCCGGCACCATCGCCATCGAGGCAGCCCAGATCGCCTGCGGCATCGCTGCGGGCCTGCAGCGCCGCTTCGCCTTCGAGCGCCTGCGCCCCTTCGCCGCGCACCTCGGCATCTGGCAGCAGCTCAAGCAGCAGGCGCGTGAGCGCGTCCATGCACCCGCCGTGCGCATCTACACCGGCGATGTCTCCTTCCGCATGACCGACTTCGCCACGCGCAATGCAGAGCGCGCGGGCGTGCTGCACGCCATCGAGTTCAAGACGGCCGACGCCCTGCAGCGCCCTGCGCCCGCCGATGGCGGCATCCTCATGTTCAACCCGCCCTACGGCGAGCGCATCGACCCCAAGGGCACGGGCCATGGCGGCGGCGTCCGCAACGCCCGCGAGGATTTCATCGATCAGCAGGGCGCCAGCGACTTCTTCTCCCGCCTGGCCTCCCATTGGAAGCGCCAGTACAGCGGCTGGACCGCCTGGGTCCTCAGCCCCGACATGAAGCTGCCCAGCGCCATGCGCCTCAAGGAAAGCCGCCGCGTCGTCATGTTCAACGGCCCCATCGAATGCCGCCTGTTCCGCTTCGACCTGGTCTCGGGTTCGGCGCGCGCTCCAGTCCAGCCCGAGGCTGACACCGACCAAGCCTGACGCCATCGCCGCTTTGTCTCACGACAACTGCCCCGCTACCAGCGACAGCATCATCAAGGGCGCCGTGTCCGCGCGCAGAACGCGGGCACCCAGCCCCGCCGGCGTCCAGCCCAGCTCACGCGCCCGCGCTTCCTCCGCCTCCGTCAATCCGCCCTCCGGCCCGCTGAGAAAGCACAGCCCCGGATGTGAAGCCTGAGGCCGCAACCGATCCGCCTGCTGCAGCCATTGCAGGCCTGACAGCTGTGGATTGAAACTCAGCAAGGCCCGGTGCTGGCCTGCATCAGCAGCCTCCAGCCAATGCTTCAGGGGCTGCACCGCATGCACCATCGGCACCCGGGTCCGCCCGCTCTGCTCGCAGGCCGCCTCCGCCACCGATTGCCAGTGCGCCACCTTCTTGGCCGCACGCTCGCCGTCCAGCCTCAGCACCGAGCGCTCGCACACCAGGGGCTGAATGGCTGCCACGCCCAGTTCTGCCGCCTTTTCCACCAGCGCGTCCATGCGGTCGTTGGCCGGCATGCCCAGGGCCAATGTCACCGCCACGGGCAACTCCCGGTCCACGTCCTGCCGTGCCTCAACCGCGACGCTCACGTCCCGGCGTCCCATCTGCGTGACACGCGCCGTCCACTCGCCGCCACGCCCATCGAACAGCACCACCGTATCACCCGGCTGCTGCCGCAGCACCTGCACATGCCGCGCGGCGCCCTCCGGCAGCGACAAGGCCAGCCCTTCGCTCAGCACCACATCCCTCAAGAACAGACGCAATCCCACGGCACTCCTCACATGCCGTGCTGCCACGGCGCAGACAACCAGACCTTCGATGTCCGGCCGCATTGACTCGATGCGCCGACGCCCTCGTCGACTGCCCGGCGCAGTGTCTCACTAGTTGATGAGTGGTGGTTGGCTGCGCATCGAGCCGACCCGGGTGCTGACGCCCGACGGCCTGCGGCCAACACTCGGCTGCGGCGCATGCGGCGCGATGCGGCCCTCTTGGTGAGCAACAAGGCGCTGCTGTCTGTGGCCCGATGCCATCGCCTTCGGCGCACATATAGAGGGAGTGTGACCGCTCCGTGCACACCTTCGCCGCCGAGCCTTGCGTCCCCGTCGGCCAAAGGTCCGCACGGCGGCCGAAACCGGGCCGCAGAACTTTTTTGATCTTTTTTCGACAGGGCTTGCGCACGCTGTCAAAACCATGCCATAATTGCGTTCTTCGCTGATCACGGCGCTGCAAACAAAGCAGCAAAGCAGGTCAGGCAGCAAAGCTGAAAAGCAAGGCGCCAAAGCGAAACGTTCTTTAAAAATTAACAGCCGATAAGCGTGGGTGTTTGGTGCAAGTGTTGTGCCAGATACTCATGAATTTGAAAGATGGATAGAGCTTATGCTTTGTTCTTCGATCGATTCCGA
>DXIO01000021.1 GCA_019112875.1 Candidatus Aquabacterium excrementipullorum | reverse complement strand
CGCAAGTGGCTGCCATCGAATCGGCCGACATCAAGGCGCTGAGCACCGCCGCTGTGCGTGGCCTGAGCACCGAGGCCATCGTCGCGCTGACGACCGAGCAGGCCGCTGCCCTGAGCACGGCGCAAGTGGCTGCCCTGAGCACAAGCCAAGTCGCTGCGATCGAAACCGCTGACATCGTCGCCCTGGGCTCTGCCCAGGTCGGCGCCCTGAGCAGCAGCCAGGCCGCCGCGCTGACGACCACGCAGGTGGCCGCCATCGAAACGGTCGACATCAAGGCGCTCAGCACCGCTGCCGTGCGTGGCCTGGGTACGGATGCGATCGTCGCGCTGACCACGGACCAGGCCGCCGCCCTGAGCACCGCGCAAGTGGCGGCCCTGACGACCGCCCAAGTCGCCGCCATCGAAACGGCCGACCTGGCCGCCCTGGGCACCGCCCAGCTGCGCAGCCTGGGCACCGCCCAGATCCAGGCGCTGAGCACCGCCCAGATCGTGGCGCTGAGCACCGACCAGGTCGCCAACTTGGCAACCAACCAGGTCGCTGCCCTGACGACCACGCAAGTGGCCGCCATTGAAACCGCCGACATCGCCGCCCTGGGTTCCGCCCAGGTGGGTGCGCTGACCAGTGCGCAGACGGCAGCCCTGACCACCGCGCAAGTGGCAGCCATCGAATCGGCCGACATCAAGGCGCTGAGCACCGCGGGCATCCGTGGCCTGAGCACCGAAGCCATCGTCGCGCTGACGACCGAGCAGGTGGCCGCGCTGAGCACGGCCCAGGTCGCTTCGTTGAGCACGACCCAAGTCGCTGCGATCGAGACCGCTGACATCGTTGCCCTGGGCTCGGCTCAGGTCGGCGCCCTGAGCAGCAGCCAGGCCGCCGCGCTGACGACCACGCAAGTGGCCGCCATCGAGACCGTCGACATCAAGGCCCTGAGCACCGCCGCCGTTCGTGCCCTGGGCACAGACGCCATCGTCGCCCTGACGACCGACCAGGCCGCCGCCCTGACGACTTCTCAGGTGGCCGCCCTGACGACCGCCCAGGTCGCTGCGATCGAAACGGCCGACCTGGCCGCCCTGGGCACCGCCCAGCTGCGTGGCCTGGGCACTGCCCAGATCCAGGCGCTGAGCACCGCCCAGATCGTGGCGCTGAGCACTGATCAGGTGGCCAACCTGGCGACCAACCAGGTCGCCGCGCTGACCACGGCGCAAGTGGCCGCGATCGAAACCGCCGACATCGTCGCGCTGAGCAGTGCCCAAGTCGGCGCGCTGACCAGCACGCAGGCCGGCGCGTTGACCACGTCGCAAGTCGCGGCCATCGAATCGGCTGACCTCAAGGCGCTGAGCACTGCGGCCATCCGTGGCCTGAGCACCGAGGCCATCGTTGCCCTGACGACCGAGCAGGCCAGCGTTCTGAGCACGGCCCAGGTCGCTGCCCTGAGCACCGCGCAGGTGGCGGCCATCGAAACGGCTGACATCGTGGCCCTGGGCAGCGCCCAGGTCGGTGCCCTGAGCAGCAGCCAGGCCGCCGCCCTGACGACCGCCCAGGTCGCTGCGATCGAGACGGCTGACCTCAAGGCCCTCAGCACCAACGCACTGCGTGGCCTGGGCACCGACGCCATCGTCGCGCTGACCACCGACCAGGTGGCCAACCTGACGACGGCCCAGGTGGCCTCGCTGACCACGGCGCAAGTCGCCGCCATCGAAACCGCCGACGTCGTCGCCCTGACCAGCAGTCAGGTGGCGGTGCTCAGCAGCGCCCAGGTGGCGTCTCTGAGCACGGCGCAGTTCGCAGCGATTGAGTCGGCTGACATCCACGCGCTCACCACCTCGGCCATCCGTGGCCTGAGCACGGCGGACATCGTGGCCTTCACCACCGACCAGGTGGCGGCGCTGAGCACGCTGCAGGCGGCCTCGTTCACCACGGCACAGATCGCGGCCTTCGAAACCGCCGATGTGGCGGCCTTCACGACGGCCCAGATCTTCGCGATGACGAGCAGCGAAATGTCGGCCTTCACCTCCGCGCAGATCGTGGCGATGGAGACGGTCGATGTGGCGGCCATCAGCACCACGGCCCTGCGCGGCCTGAGCGCTGATGCGATCCACGGTTTCAGCACCGATGCGATCCATGCGCTGACCTCCACGCAGTTCGCGGCCTTCACGACCACGCAGATCCAGGCGCTGACGACCACGCAGTTCGCTGCGCTGGAAACGTCGGACATCGCTGCGATGACCACGGCACAGGCTGCCGCGCTGACCACCGACCAGATCGTGGCCTTCACGACCGAGCACATCGCGGCTCTGAGCACGGCCGACATCCATGCGATGTCGATGACGCAAGTCAGCGCCTTCGAAACGGCGGACGTGGCGGTGATGAACGGCGCACAGCTCGACGCGATGGTGGGTGCCACCCCGATCGTGCTTGACCTGAACGGCGACGGCATCAGCACCTTGTCCACGGCCCATGGCGTGAACTTCGACCTGAACGCCACCGGCAACACCAGCATCAAGAGCGGCTGGGTCTCGGCGACCGACGGTCTGCTGGTGATGGACCGCAACGGTGACGGTGTGATCAACAACGGCACCGAGCTGTTCGGTGGCTCCACGCTCAACGCGGCGGGCCAACGCGCCGGCAACGGTTACGCCGCCCTGGGCCTGGAAGACAGCAACGGTGACGGCCACATCACCTCGGCGGACGCCAACTGGAGCAAGCTGCAGGTGTGGGTCGACGCCAACGGTGACGGCATCACGGATGCCGGCGAGCTGAAGTCCCTGTCCGACCTGGGCATCATCTCGCTGGACCTGCATGCCACCACCGGCACGGCCACCGACAACGGCAACCTGCTGGGCCTGGTGTCCAGCTACACCAGCACCGACGGCAGCAGCCACGCGATGGCCGACGTCTGGTTCCAGCGCGATGTCAATGCCTCGACGGTGACCACCGCCGACGTGCTGGCCGACCACGGCAGCTCCGCGGCCCTGGAAGCCCTGTCGGCCTCCGCGTCGAACACGAGCACCGACAAGACGGCCACCAGCAGCGACACGAGCACCGCAGCCTCCACGGCCGCCGATGCCCATGCCGCTGCCACGGCCGCAGCCTCGACGACGATCTCGTCGGATGCCACGGTCGCGGTCGACATCACCAAGGGTCTGCTGGACGACAAGAACAACAACCTGTTGATCTGATCGTCACGATTGCCAGGCCGGCTGACACCGGCCGGCGCCCGAGCCCTTCGCAAGGAGGGCAGGGCACCGACAGCGCGGGCGCTACTCCTTCGGGAGAGCGCCCGCCTGTGTTTTCAGGCCCAGCCAGGCGTGGGCCACGTGCGTGAGCAGGGCCGGATCGCCACTGGACCACAGGCGCGTGGCGCGGGCTTCGGCCGCCCGCGCCTGCGCATCCCTACGGATGGGCAAATCAAGGACTCGCCGCGCCGTCTGCCGGGCCACCGCCTCGGCCGTGTCGATGATGTGCACGCCATCGCCAAGCGCCTGCTGGAACAGCGGTGCGACGAAGGGGTAGTGCGTGCAGCCCAGCACGGCCGTGTCCACGCCCGCGTCGATCAGTGGCTGGCTGAACTCGCTGACCAGCGCATGCAGTTCGGGCGAATCGAGCAGGCCCCGTTCGATCTCGCGGGCCAGGCCGGGACAGGGCTGCAGCACGATGTGAGCATTGCCGCCATGGCGCTCCAGCAGCGACCGGAACTTCTCGCTCTGCAAGGTGAAGGGCGTGGCCAGCACGCCGATGCGCTGGTTGCGCGAGTGCGCCACCGCTGGTTTCACGCCCGGCTCTACGCCCACCACGGGCATCGACGGCCAGGTGCTGCGCAGGTGGTGCACCGCCGCGGCGGTGGCCGTGTTGCAGGCCACCACGATCAGATCGGCCCCCTGCGTCATCAGGAAGCGCGAGATGTGCTCCGAACGCTCGCCGATGAACTCGTCGGATTTCTCGCCATAGGGTGCGTGTCCGGAATCAGCCACATAGAGCAACTCGGCGGCCGGCAGGTGCGCCCGGATCGCCCGCAGCACCGACAGCCCGCCCAGCCCCGAATCGAATACGCCGATGCTCACACCCCGGCCCGCCTCGGCGGCAACGGGCTGTTCGGGGAAGGGGGAGGGGAGAGAATCGGTGCTAACAGGCATGTCGTGACCAGGGAAAACAATATTTTCTCCCCAAGGCAGGTGGTTTGATGTACGGTGGCGCACGAAGTCGCGCTAGAATCGAACGATCGTGCTTTTTTAAGTGCGCAATTTTCAATCAACTCTTCCTCATGACGCAGGAGAACATCGCATGAAGGTTCTGGTTCCGGTCAAGCGGGTTGTGGACTACAACGTGAAGGTTCGCGTGAAGTCCGACGGCTCTGGTGTCGACATCGCCAACGTCAAGATGAGCATGAACCCCTTCGACGAAATCGCCGTCGAAGAGGCCACCCGCCTGAAGGAAAAGGGCGTGGTCACCGAGATCATCGCTGTCTCCGTCGGTCCTACCCAAGCCCAGGAAACCCTGCGCACGGCCATGGCCATCGGTGCCGACCGAGGCATCCTGGTTGAAACCACCGATGAGGTACAGCCCCTGGCCGTGGCCAAGGTGCTCAAGGCCCTGATCGACAAGGAAAAGCCTGATCTGATCATCCTCGGCAAGCAAGCCATCGATGACGACAGCAACCAGACCGGCCAGATGGTCGCCGCCCTGGCTAACCTGCCCCAGGGCACGTTCGCCTCTAAGGTGGAAGTCGCTGGTGGCAAGGTCAACGTCACGCGTGAAGTCGACGGCGGTCTGGAAACCGTGTCCCTGAGCCTGCCGGCCGTGGTCACGACCGACCTGCGCCTGAACGAGCCGCGCTACGTCACGCTGCCCAACATCATGAAGGCCAAGAAGAAGCCCCTGGAAACGGTCAAGCCGGCCGACCTGGGTGTGGACGTGGCCCCCCGCATCAAGACCCTGAAGGTCTCTGAGCCGCCCAAGCGTTCCGCTGGCATCAAGGTGCCCGACGTGGCCACCCTGGTGAGCAAGCTCAAGAACGACGCCAAAGTGATCTGAGGAGACAACGAATCATGACCGCTCTCGTCATTGCTGAACACGACAACAACAGCATCAAGGCCGCCACCCTCAACACCGTGACGGCCGCCAAGGCCCTCGGAGGCGACGTGCACGTGCTGGTCGCTGGCGCCAACGCCGGTGCCGCTGCCGCCGCTGCTGCTCAAATCGCTGGTGTGGCCAAGGTGCTGCACGCCGACGGCGCCCAGCTGGCCGACGGCCTGGCCGAAAACGTGGCCGCCCAGGTGCTGGCCATCGCTTCCAGCTACAGCCACCTCGTGTTCCCCGCCACCGCCGCTGGCAAGAACGTCGCGCCGCGCGTCGCCGCCAAGCTGGACGTCGGCCAGGTGTCGGAAATCACCAAGGTGGTTTCGCCCGACACGTTCGAGCGTCCCATCTACGCCGGCAACGCCATCGCCACCGTGCAATCGGCTGATTCGGTGAAGGTGCTGACCGTTCGCGGTACCGCTTTCGACGCCGCTGCCTCCACCGGTGGTTCCGCCGCCGTGGAAACGCTGGCTGCTGTCGCTGACTCCGGTTCGTCCTCCTTCGTGGGCCGTGAAGTGACCAAGTCCGAGCGCCCCGAGCTGACCGCCGCCAAGATCGTGGTGTCGGGTGGCCGTGCCCTGGGCTCTGCCGAGAAGTTCAACGAAGTCATGTCGCCCCTGGCCGACAAGCTGGGTGCCGCGCTGGGCGCCTCGCGCGCCGCCGTGGACGCGGGCTACGCCCCGAACGACCTGCAGGTCGGTCAGACCGGCAAGATCGTCGCGCCTCAGCTGTACATCGCCGCCGGCATCTCCGGCGCGATCCAGCACTTGGCCGGCATGAAGGATTCGAAGGTCATCGTGGCCATCAACAAGGATCCGGAAGCCCCGATCTTCCAAGTGGCTGACTTCGGTCTGGAAGCCGACCTGTTCACGGCCGTGCCGGAACTGGTCAAGGCCCTGTGATTTGAATTTGAACTAAACAGCTTTCATGCAGACCACTGATGTCTGACTGAAATCGCTGCCGGGGGCGTCTTTCGAGACGCCCCCTTGTCGTTTCCCGGAGAATATTCATGACTTACCGCGCCCCCGTCAAAGACCTGCTGTTCTGTGTCAAGGAACTGGCTGGCATCGACCAAGTTGCCCAACTGCCCGGCTTCGAGGAAGCAGGCTTCGACACCGCCCAGGCCGTGATCGAAGAATCCGGCAAGTTCAACGACGGCGTGGTCGCCCCGCTGAACTGGGCTGGTGACCAGACCCCGGCCAAGTGGAACAACGGCGTGGTCACCACCACGCCCGGCTTCAAGCAAGCCTACAAGTCGCTGGCCGAAGGCGGCTGGCTGGGCGTGCACCAGCCCGTCGATTTCGGCGGCCAGGGCCTGCCCAAGACCATCGGCGCGGCCTGCATCGAAATCCTGGTGGGCTCGAACCTGAGCTTCTCGCTGTGCGCCATGCTGACTGGCGGCGCGGCCGAGGCCCTGATCACCGCGGGCAGCGAAGAGCTGCAGCAGCGCTACCTGCCCAAGATGATCGACGGCACCTGGACGGGCACGATGAACCTGACCGAGCCGCAGGCGGGTTCGGACCTGGCCCTGGTGCGCTCCAAGGCCGTCAAGCAGGACGACGGCACCTACCGCATCAGCGGCCAGAAGATCTTCATCACCTACGGTGAACACGACATGTCCGAGAACATCGTGCACCTGGTGCTGGCCCGCACGCCCGACGCGCCCGAAGGCGTCAAGGGCATCAGCCTGTTCGTGGTGCCCAAGTTCCTGGTGAACGACGACGGCTCCGTCGGCAAGCGCAACGACGTGTTCTGCGCCTCGCTCGAGCACAAGCTGGGCATCCATGGCTCGCCCACCGCCGTGCTGGTGTTCGGCGACAACAAGGGTGAAGTCGGCGAGGGCGCCATCGGCTACATCGTCGGTGAAGAGAACCGCGGCCTTGAGTACATGTTCGTGATGATGAACGCGGCCCGCTACGACGTGGGCCTGCAGGGCATCGGCCTGTCCGAGCGCGCCTACCAGAAGGCTGTCGAGTACGCGCGTGACCGCGTGCAGTCGCGTCCCGTGGACGGCTCGCAGCCTGGCTCCGCCGCGATCATCCATCACCCGGATGTGAAGCGCATGCTGCTGACGATGCGCGCGCTGACCGAAGCCGGCCGCGCCATGGCGCTGGTGGGAGCTGCCGCCTACGACTTCTCGCACCACAGCCCGGATCCGGAAGTGGCCAAGCAGAACAAGGCCTTCTACGAGTACCTGGTGCCCCTGATCAAGGGCTACGGCACCGAGAACAGCGTTGAAGTGGCCTCGCTGGGCGTGCAGGTGCACGGCGGCATGGGCTTCATCGAGGAAACCGGCGCGGCCCAGTACTACCGCGATGCCCGTATCCTGCCGATCTACGAAGGCACGACCGCCATCCAGGCCAACGATCTGGTCGGCCGCAAGACCGCCCGTGACGGTGGTGCTGTGGCCAAGACCATCGCCGCGCAGATCGCCGATCTCGAAGGCGTGCTGAACGGCCGCGAGAGCGCCGCAGGCAAGACCCTGGCCAAGCGTCTGAAGGCCGCCCGCGAGGACTTCCTGGCTGTGGTGGACTTCGTCGTCGCCAACGTCAAGGCCAACCCGAACGCCGCCTTCGCCGGCTCGGTGCCCTACCTGTTCCTGGCCAGCCACCTGGTCGGCGGCTGGCAGATGGCCCGTGCCCTGATCGTGGCCGAGGACAAGCTCAAGGCTGGCGAAGACACCGAGTTCTTCACCGCCAAGGTGGCCACGGCCCGCTTCTTCGGCGACCACATCCTCACGCGAACCAGCGCGCTGCGCGAAGCCATCCTGGAAGGCGCCGACAGCGTGACGGCCCTGCCGGTGGATCTGTTCTGATTCCCAAGTGATCACCGCCTGACGGAACACCTGAGATCGGCCGCTTCATGCGGCCGATCGTTCGTCAGGCCCCTCACATCGTCACGCCGGTTGACGCACCTTCACCGGCTGTTTTCAAGAGAAGCAAAGGTTCCGAAGTCATGTTGCCTCCCGTTTTGCAGAACGTTCCCTTCCCGGTGATCGCCTCGCCGATGTTCATCCTCAGCAACCCGAAGCTGGTGATCGAGCAGTGCAAGGCCGGCGTGGTGGGTTCGATGCCCGCGCTGAACGCCCGCCCTGCGGCCTTGTTCGAGGACTGGCTGGCCGAGATCACCGAGACGCTCGCCGCCTACAACGCCGCCAACCCAGGCAACCCGGCCGCGCCTTTCGCGATCAACCAGATCGTGCACAAGAGCAACGACCGTCTGGAGCACGACCTGGCCCTGTGCGTGAAGTACAAGGTGCCGGTGATCATCACCTCGCTGGGCGCGCGCACCGACGTGAACGAGGCCGTGCACAGCTACGGCGGCGTGGTGCTGCACGACGTGATCAACAACAAGTTCGCCCAGAAGGCGATCGAGAAGGGTGCCGACGGCCTGATCGCCGTGGCAGCCGGCGCGGGTGGCCATGCCGGCACCACCAGCCCCTTCGCGCTGATCCAGGAGATCCGCGAGTGGTTCACCGGCCCGCTGGCCCTGTCGGGCTCGATCGCCACGGGACGCGCCATCCTGGCCGCGCGTGCGATGGGTGCCGATTTCGCCTACATCGGTTCGGCCTTCATCGCCACCGAAGAGGCGCGCGCTGCGGATGCCTACAAGCAGATGATCGTCGACAGCAACAGCGCCGACATCGTCTACAGCAGCAAGTTCACCGGCGTGCCGGGCAACTACCTGCGCGGCTCGATCGTGGCCGCCGGGCTTGATCCGGAAGCCCTGGGCAACGGTGACCCGAGCCAGATGAGCTTCGGCAGCGGCGAGAGCAGCGCCAAGGCCTGGAAGGACATCTGGGGCAGCGGCCAGGGCATCGGCGCGATCAAGAAGATCGTGCCCACGGCCGAGCTGGTGGCCCGCCTGAAGGCCGAGTACGCCGAGGCTCGCGCCAGCCTGTAAGCCGTCTGCATCGCCCGGTCCATGCGCGGACCGGCCAGAGCCTCCGCAGCGACTTCGCGTCGCTTCGGGGGCTTTTTCATGCCTGGTGCGGTGACTTGGCGCAGGAGATCAGCGACGTGCCTGCCAGGCCGAGAAGCGGTTGGCGGCGCGCTGGTCCTGAGCCTGCAGCATCTGGCTGACGGCGATCACGGCCTGGGTGCGCGAGCTCACGCGAAGGATGCGCAGCACCGAGGCCACGTGGTCCTTAATGGTCTCGACGGACAGTTCCAGCTCGCGGGCGATCAGCTTGTTGGGCTGGCCTTGCAGCAGCAGGGCCAGCACCTGGGTCTGGCGTTGGGTCAGGCCCAACTGGGCCAGTGAAGACGCCTGGAAGCCCGCAGTAGAAGCTTCACGCTGCACCGAACCGGGCACGCCGCCCGCCAGGGTGCTGCCCATGCTCATCGGCGGCACGTACACCCCGCCGGAGATGACCTGGCGCAGGGCCTCGACCAAGGTCTCGTTGCTGGCGCGCTTGGGCACGAAGCCCATGGCCCCCAGGTCGATGGCGCGGATCACATCGGAGGTGCGGTCGGACGCGGAGACGACGACCACGGGCAGGCCGGGGTAGGCGCCGCGGAACTCGGTCAGCAAATCGAAGCCGTCGGCATCGCCCAGGTGCAGGTCGAGCAAAACGAGGTTGAACGAACTGTCGGCTTGCAGCATGGCGCGTGCATCGGCGCCGCTGGAGGCGGAGGCCACCTCGACATGGTCGCCCAAGCCCTGGATGACCGATTTCAGCGCCGCCAGGATCAGGGGATGGTCGTCGATCAGCAAAACCTTCATCGCAGCTCCTAGGGTGTCTTTACCGGGGGTTTTCCGTGCTTATTTGGCATTCGCCGCCCCGTACAGTGGTGATCATAGGGGCAGTACCCATGCATGAACCACGTTTCGCGCCCGATGACCGACGAGCAAGCCTCTTTTGTCTGACGAAATGACCTCTCCAAGCCCCCGTCCGATGGGCGCCGCCACCGTACAGGCGACGGTCCGGGCGACCGATGCTGCCCCTGCGCAGGCCACGCTGAACGCTGAATCCGCAGCGGCGGTGCTGGGCTGCCTGCGCACTGCCTTGTCCGCCCGTGATTGGCAGGGCAGCGCGGCCGAGGTGGTGTCCGAGATCGGTCAGCGGCTCAAATGCCTTCGGGTGTCGATCGGCTGGGTGGTGGCCGGACAACTGCGCATCGTGGCCTTGTCCGATGGGGTGGTGCTGGCCGAAGGTCAGGCCATTCCCGAGTTGAACCAGGCCATGCTCGAGGCCGTGCACCAGCACACCACCTTGTCCTGGCCGCAGGCCACGCGCAACGCGGTGCGCATCACGCTGGCCCACCAGAGCTTGTTCAAGGTGCAGGGGCTGGGCGGGGTGGTCAGCGTGCCACTGGCCCACAAGGGCCGTGTGATCGGTGTGATCACTTGCGAGCGCTCGGTCACGTCCGATCCGCTGGCCGTGCGTGTGCTCGACGAGGTGCTGCGTGTGGCCTTCGAGCCGCAAGAGATCCGTTGGCTGGAGCAACTCGCCGAAGGGTTGGCCCCCTTGCTGTACCTGCGCTACAAGCTGGACCGCCCGTGGACGGAACGCTTGCGGGCCAGTGCCATCGTGCTGGGCTACCGCCTGAAGGACCCGGCTGAGCGGCGCCTGCGATGGTCGCTGCTGGCCGCGATATTCCTGTTCACGGTGGCGCTGCTGTGGCCCATGCCTTACCACGTGAGCGCCACGGCGCGCCTGGAAGGCTCGGTGCAGCGTGTGCTCAGCGCGGCCCAGGACGGCTACCTGCGCGAGGTGCACGTGCGCCCCGGCGATGTGGTCAAGGCCGGCCAGGTGCTGGCCGAACTCTCGGACGATGAGTTGCAGTCCTCGCGGCGTGCGCGCCAGGCCGAGGTGGCTCAGCAGGAAAACGCGTTCGCCGAGGCCTTTGCCCGGGGCGACCGTGCCCAGGCCGCGCAGGCCCAGGCCAAGCTGTCGGAAGCCAAGGCGCAACTGGGCCTGGTGGAGCAGCAACTGGCCCGCGTGCGGCTCACGGCGCCTTTCGATGGCGTGGTGATCCAGGGCGATCTGCGCCAGCAACTGGGTGGCCCGGTCAAGCGGGGTGATCCGCTGCTGACGCTGGCACCGGGGCTGGACTGGCGCGTGGTGCTGGAAGTGAGCGAATCCGATGTGGCGCAACTGGAGCGGGGGCAGGCCGCCAGCCTGCGCCTGGCCGCCATGCCGGGGCAACCCATCGCGTTGGTGCTGGCCCGGGTCACGCCCGTGGCGCGCAGCACGGCCGATGGTGTGCGCTATGAGGTGGAAGCGGCACCGGCGGGCAAGGGCGCTGGCCTGGCGGGGCTCAGGCCTGGCCTGGAAGGCGTGGCCAAGGTGGAGCTGCCCGCGCGCCCGCTGCTGACACGGTGGTTCATGCGCGCCTGGGATTGGCTCGGCATGGTCACCTGGTCCTGGTTCTGAGCCGGGAGGCCGGCCATGCAAGACACCCTGCTGTCTCCCTACTGGTACCGCATCTCGGCGCTGCACCCGCGGCTCAAGCCGCATGTGTCGGTGCGCATGCAAACCACGCGCGGCCAGGCCTGGTACGTGCTGTTCAACCAGGCCACCGGTCGCTACCACCGTGTCAACGCCCAGGCCTATGAGTTGGTGGGCCGGCTCGATGGCCGCCACAGCGTGGACGAGGTGTGGGCGGTGCTGCTTGACCAGTTGGGCGACGAAGCGCCCTCGCAGCATGACGTGATCCGCATCCTCGGGCAGATGACCGACGCGGGCCTGATCCAGGCCGAGGTGGCGCCCGATGTGCGGCAGCTGGTTCGCGAGGGCAACGACCGCCAGCACAAGGAAAAGCGCGCCAAACTCAATCCCTTGTCGTTCAGGCTGGGGCTGTTCAACCCCTCGGCCTTGCTGGAGCGCTTGGTGCCGGTCGGGCGCCTGTTCTGGAACGGCTGGGCCACTGCCTTCTGGTTCGTGCTGGTGTTCGGCGCGGCCTGGGCGTCGATGGTGAATCTGCACGAGGTGCTGGCCTATGGGCGCCACTACTTCATGTCGCCCGGCTACCTGGCCGCGGCCTGGCTGATCTACCCGCTGATGAAGGCGATGCACGAAACGGGCCACGCGCTGGCCTTGCGCCGCTATGGCTGCGAGGTGCCGGAGGTCGGGGTCAACTTCTTCATGTTCGTGCCCATGCCGTATGTGGACGCCAGTGCGTCGAACAGGCTGGTCAACCGCTGGCAGCGCGCGCGCATCAGCGTGGCCGGCATCGGCGTGGAGCTGGCCCTGGCGGCGATCGCGGCCATCGTCTGGCTGAACGTGGAAGACGGCTGGGTGCGCCAGGCCAGCTTCGTGGTGATGAGCCTGGGCGGCCTGTCCACGCTGCTGTTCAACGGCAACCCCTTGATGAAGCTCGATGGCTACTACGTCATGTGCGATGCGTTGGACCTGCCCAATCTGGCGGGGCGCAGCGGGCGCATGCTGGGGCAGCTGTGGCGCTCGCTGTTCATGGGCATTCTGCGGGTGCCGCGCGACACTTTCGATGCCGGCGTGACGGCCGCAGACACCTTCGAGCGCTGGGCCTTGTGGCTCTTCGCGCCGGCCTCGTGGGTGTACCGCGTGGCCGTGAGCGCCTTGATCGTGAGCTGGGCCGCCGACAAGGCCGCCTGGCTGGGCGCGGGCGTGGCGGTGTGGTCGTTCTGGACATTGCTGGCCCAACCTCTGTGGGTCTGGACCCAGGCTCTGGCCTCGCAGCCCGGCGTCACGGCGGTGCGCGGGCGCCTGATCACGGCCGTGGGCGCCGCGGTGCTGGCAGGGGCTGCCGGTGTCATGCTGGTGCCGGTGCCATCGTCGCTGGTGGTGGAGGGCATGGTCTGGCTGCCGGACGATGCCTTGGTCCGCGCCGCGGCCGATGGCGAGATCGAAACCGTGTGGACGCGCAGTGAAAGCACGGTGGAGCAGGGCGCTCGCCTGATCTCGCTCAAGTCACCGACGCTGAGCTCGCACCGTGAGGTGCTGCAGGCGCAGATCGAGCGCTCCGAGGCCGAATTCAACGCGGCCTTCGGTGCCGAGCCTTTGAAGATGCAGAACGCGCAGGAAGCGCTCAACCGTGATCGTGCGGCGCTGGCGCAGGTCGATCGGGATCTCGCGTCCAACGTGCTGCGCGCGGGTACCTCCGGCCGCTTCGTGCTTTCGCGGCAGGAAGATCTGGAAGGCCTGCAGGTGAACCGTGGCCAGGTGCTCGCCTATGTGCTCGATGACCGCCCGGCCGTGGTTCGCGCCGTGGTGCCGCAGCGCGACATCGACAGCGTGCGCCACCGCTTGCGCGCCGTGCAGGTGATGCTGGACGAAGCGCCCGGCCGCGCCATGCCGGCGCACTGGCTGCGCGAGGTGCCTGCCGCGGCGGACCGCTTGCCGCAGGCCGCGATGGGCGATCGCAAGGGGGGCCGTGTGCCGACCGATCCCTCCGATGAGGACGGCCTGCGCCCGATGGAACCCACCTATGTGGTCGACGTGCAGCTCAACCATGGCCTGCCTCGTGCCGGTGGCCTGGCCCGCGTGCGGTTGGACCTCGCGCCCCAAAGCTTGCTGGACACCGCCTTGCAGCGCCTGCGTCAACTGCTGCTGCGGCACTTCTCGGACGTCAAGCCGTGAAGCCTCTGTCGCGCTCAGAGGCTGGCGCTTCACCGGCGGTGCCCGCCATGCCGGCATCGCGGGCGATATGGTCCGAGCGCATCGCGCTGGGCGGCCGTCTGCCGGTGCCCGGACCTGTGCTGGGCAATTACCCCGTGCGCGAGGCGCCGGTGCTGTCCAACAGCCCCAGCTGGGCCCTGGCCCAGGCCTGGTGGCGCATGCCTGGTCGCCCCTCCGCCCTCCGCACCCGCCGTTTCGTGCAGCAGGTGCGCCAGGCCCAGGCCCAATGGGAGGCCTTGACGCCCACTCAGGTCGATGAGCACCTGGCGCGCCTTCGCGCGGCGCTGTCCGTCGGCGGCTTCACCGATGCGCTGGCCGCGCGGGCCATGGGCGCCGTGGGCCTGCGCGTGAAACAGCAACTGGGCTGGCAGATCCATGACGTGCAACTGGCCGGCGCCTGGTGGATGCTGGGCCAGCGCCTGATCGAGATGGCCACGGGCGAAGGCAAGTCGCTCACGGTGGTGCTGGCCGCGGCCAGCGCCGCGCTGGCCGGCGTGCCCGTGCATGTGATGACGGCCAACGACTACCTGGCCCGCCGCGATGCCGAGCAGTGGACGGCGGTGTATGCCTCGCTGGGCCTCAGCACGGCCTCGGTGACGGCCGCCAGTACCACCGATGAGCGCCGCGCGGCCTACCAGCATGACGTGGTCTACGTGACGGCCAAGGAAGTGGCTTTCGACTTCCTGCGCGACCGGGCCGCCCGCAACCAGGGGCAGGACGACACCATCGTGCTGCGCGGCCTGTGCATGGCCGTGATCGACGAGGCCGACAGCATCCTGATCGACGAGGCCTGCACGCCGCTGGTGTTGTCGCAGGCTCTGCCATCGCGCCAGGCTGAGCAGCAGCACCGCCTGTCGCTGTTCCTGGCGCGGCAGATGCAGGCTGGGCGTGATTTCGACTGGGGCCCGCAGCAGGCGCTGAACTGGCTGGATGCCGGCACGGAGCGGCTGGCCACGTTGTCGGCCAACCTGCAGGGCCCGTGGAAGCTCAAGCGCTACCGCGAGGAGCAGGTGAGCCTGGCCCTGACCGCCCTGCACGTGCTGGAGCGCGACGTGCACTACCTGCTGCGCGACGACGAGGTCCACATCATCGATGGCACCACGGGCCGCCTGGCCATCGGCCGTGCCTGGTCGCGCGGCCTGCACCAGATGGTCTGCATCAAGGAAGGGCTGACGGCCACGCCCGAGACCGAGACCATCTCGCAGACCACCTACCAGGAGTTCTTTCCGCGCTACCACCGCGTGTGCGGCCTGAGCGGCACCCTGTGGGAAGAGCGCCGCGAGCTGCTGGCCGTCTACGGGCTGCCGGTGCAAAGCGTGCCCTTGCGGCAGCCCAGCCTGCGGCAGGACATGGGCACCACGATGAACGCCGATGCGGACGCCAAATGGGCCCTGGTGGCGAGGCAGGCCGCCGAGCAGGCGGGGCAGGGCCGCGCCGTGCTGGTCGGCACCGACACGGTGGCCGACTCCGAGCGGCTGTCCCGCGTGCTCGATGGGATGGGCCTGCCGCACCGTCTGCTCAACGCCCGGCACGATGGCCATGAGGGCGATGCCGAGCGCGAAGTGATCGACGCGGCCGGCCAGCCCGGCGCTGTCACCGTGGCCACACACATGGCGGGGCGAGGCACCGACATCCATCTGGCCGACGAGGTGCTCGCCCGGGGCGGCCTGCACGTGATCAACACGCACCTCAATGCCTCCCGGCGCATCGACCGGCAGCTCTACGGCCGTGCGGCCCGGCAAGGGCAACCGGGCTCCTTCGCCTGCGTGCTGGCCAGTTCGGACGAGGCCATCCGTCGCTGGGCGGGGCAGGGCTGGCTGGCGCCGCTGATGCGGATGGCCACCCAGGCCAAGCCCGGGGGCAGGCAGGCCCTGGTACGCCTGCTGTGCGGGCTGATCCAGGCGAGGGAAGGGCGCCAGGCTTTCTGGCGGCGCTGGCACCTGCTGCAGATGCAACTGGCCATGCACCGCCAACTGGCGTGGGCCGGACGCGACGACGGCGCCTGAACGGCCCGCTTTGATGGGCGGTGCAGGGTTTTTTCCGCCCTTTTTGCACCATACGGGGTGCGATAAAGGTACAACATACAGGCGTGACACCTCCGTGGGCCTCAAGTTGTAGCGTTTTGTGCCGATCAGTACCGTGTGATGAAAAAGCAAGACCACCCCCAGGTGCGCCTCGACGGCGGGAGCATCGCTTGAACCTCAGCCATCTCAGACCCTTGTTGACCCTGATCGCCGGCGCGTCGATGCTGGCATCGGCGCAGGCCGAGGTCATGGGTTGCCTGGTCGAACCCGATCGCGTCGCCGATGTCGGCAGCCAGTCCATTGGCGTGCTCGAACGCCTGATGGTCGAGCGGGGCGACCAGGTCACCGCCGGCCAGGTCGTGGCGCGGCTGTCGGCCCAGGTGGAGCGTGCCTCCGTGTCCGTGGCCGAGGCCCGCTCACAGGCCGAAGCCGAACTGGGCCAGGCCGTGGCCGCGGCCGAACTGGCCCAGCGCAAGCTGCAGCGCGCCAAGGACTTGCTCAAGCAGGATTTCGTGTCCGACCAGGCGGTGGACCAGGCCGATGCCGAATACCGCGTGGCCGCGCAACGCGTGTCGCAGGCCCGCGAGTCGCAGAAAGTGTCCCAGCGCGAATACAAGCTGTCGGCCGCGCAACTGGGTCAGCGCGATGTGCGCAGTCCTTTCGATGGCATCGTCGTCGAGCGTTACCGCACCGAGGGCGAGCGCATCGAGCGTGAACCGGTGATCCGCGTGGCCCGCATCGACCCGCTGCGTGTGGAGGCCATCGTGCCGGCCGCGCAGTTCGGCAGCATCGCGATGGGCCAGGTGGCCACGGTGCGCACCGATCTGCCCAACTTCAGCACGCTGTCCGCCAAGGTGGTGCTGGTCGACCGGGTCATCGACCCGGCCTCCAACAGCTTCCGCGTGCGCCTGACGCTGCCCAATCCTGACAACCGCATCCCCTCGGGCCTGCGTTGCCGGGTGGATTTCGCCTCGTCGATGCCGCCGTCTTCACCGTCGGCGCCATCGCAACCTGGGGCCGTGACGCCCACCAAGGCCCCAGCACCAGCCCCCGCCAAGCCGCCCAAGGGCACGACCGCCTCGGTCCAGCCCGTGGCCAAGCAGCTGCAGGTGCCCCAGATTTCTCCCCAGACGGTGCCAGACCAGGCGCGGCCCGTCTCACAGCTGTCCACACGCCTGGCCACGGCCCCACAGGCCCCCGAGCGGATGCTGGTCAAGCAGTACCTGACGTCAAAAGAGCCAAGGCTCTCCATGTCGTCCCAGATATCCGTGCCACGTTTGTCGTCACTGGATACTGATCGCCCCTTGCTGTCCCTGCGATGAGATTCCTATGTTCAGGGAGTCGTCGACATGTCGGCAACGACAGGATGTCGAGGTACCCGCTTCGTGCTCGAGGAACTCGAGGCGAGGCTGCTGTACTCCGCGGACCTGGCACAGGCTCTGGGGTTGCCGTGCCCTGTCGCCAGCACGGGCTCGCAGGCGCCGTCTGATCAGCCTGCGGTCTGGCGAGATCCGAATGCGCTGAGAGGGCCTGCAGCGCTGTCGATGGCGCTGATGCTGGGCAGTCCGGCGGATGAGGTTCCGTGCGTCTCCTCAACTGATCAGGCAATAGCGCAAGCTGCATCCATCACTGAAGCCGCGGCAAGACATGAGGTCGTGTTCGTGGACATGTCCGTGGATGGCGCGGATGCGCTTGTCCAAGGACTCCAGCAGGATGCCGCAACGCAAGCTGCCGCGGGCCGCACGGTGCAGATCATCGGGATCCTGGCGGGCAGCGACGGCCTCGCAGTGATCACGCGAACCCTCGCCTGCCTGCAAGGCGTCGATGCCGTGCACATCCTGTCCCACGCGGACGGGCAGGGCGTGCAGCTGGGCAGCACTCGGCTCGATGCATCGACGCTGGCCAGCCACGCACAGCAACTCACGGCCTGGAGCTCGGCGCTGAACAGCCAGGCCGATCTGCTGATCTACGGCTGCGATCTGGCCTCCACCACCGAAGGCCGTGCCCTGGTGCAGGACCTTGCACTGCTGACCGGCGCCGACGTGGCCGCCAGCAACGACCTCACCGCCAATGCGGCACATGGCGGCGACTGGACACTGGAGTACCACACTGGTGCGATCGAATCGACCAGCGCCGTGAGCGCTACGCTGGCCGCGCAATGGGACGGCAGCCTGCTCGTGTTGCCCACTGGTGGCCAGACGGCCGCACACACGGCCACCGCCGGCACGGCCGAGGCCACCACGGGCGCGCGCAGCGTCTCGATGGACGGGCAGGGCCGCTTCACCGCCATCTGGAGCACGGGCACCGACGTGGCCTACCAGCGCTTCAAGGCCGATGGCAGCGCGGACACGATGTCCGGCACCGTCAACAACGTCTATCAGGTCTATGGGGCTGCCGTGGCCGGCAACACCGCGGGCCAGACGGCCATCGCCTATTTCGAGTACTACCCGGGCGTGCTGGGCCTGATCCTGGCCGATGCCCATGTGAAGCTGGATGTGTTCGATGCCAGCGGCACCCGTACGGCCAGCATCACCGTCGCGGCGGCGAACCTGCTGGAGGGCCTGCTGGGCAATGCGCTGACCGGCAACCCGCAGATCGTGCCCACCGTGGCGATGGACGCCGGTGGCAACACGGCCGTGGCCTGGAACATCGGCAACAAGGTGGTGCTGGCCTGGCTGGACAGCGCGGGCACCTTGCTGGGCTCTCAGGTCATCGATGCGGGTGCGGTGACCAGCCATGTGGCCCTGGCCCTGGGGCCTTCTGGCACGGTGCTGAGCTGGACACAGGGCGGCGATGGCGTGGTCGCACAGTTCTACAACAGCGCACGCGCGGCCCAGGGCAGCGTGGTGACGGTGCCTGGCACGGCCACGGGCGTGCAGTCCGAAGCCACCGTGGCCTGGGATGGCAACAGCCGGGCCCTGATGACCTGGAGCAGCACCCAGGACGGCAGCAGCGACATCTTCGGGCGATGGTTCTCCGCTACCGGCACCGCCCTTGGCGCGGAGTTCAAGCTCAACACCGTCACCGCCGATGCGCAGAGCGCATCCAGCCTGTCGGTGGACGCCAGCGGGCGCGCGGTCGTGGCCTGGCAGAGCCAGGGG
>DXIO01000020.1 GCA_019112875.1 Candidatus Aquabacterium excrementipullorum | reverse complement strand
GACGGGCACCTACCACGTCACCACGCCCGAGGACACGCCCGTCAAGGGCCAGGTCAAGGCCACCGACGCGGACGGCGACACCCTCACCTACACCCTGGGCGGCACCACCCCGGCCCACGGCACCGTGGTCGTCAATGCCGACGGCACCTGGACCTACACGCCCGCCAAGGACTACAACGGCAGCGACGTCTTCACCGTCTCGATCAGCGACGGCCACGGCGGCACCGCCACCTCGACCGTGCAGATCGGCGTCACCCCGGTCAACGACGCGCCCACGGCCCGTCCTGACCAGGTCACCGTCGCCGAAGACAGCGTCGTCACCTTCGATCCGCGCACCAACGACAGCGATGTGGACGGCGACAGCCTGACCATCACCGCCGTCAACGGCCACGCGATCAGCACCAGCACGCCCGTCGTGCTGCCCGAAGGCACGATCAGCCTCAACAGCAACGGCACCCTCACCTTCACGCCGACGGCCAACTACAACGGCACACTGTCGCTGACCTACACCATCTCCGATGGCCATGGCGGCACGGCCGATGCGCCCATCACCATCGACGTCACGCCGGTGGATGACGTGGCCGTGCTCGGCTCCGGCTCGGTCAGCCTGTCGGAAGAAGGCCTGGCCGGCGGCATCGCCGACAGCACCGGCAGCCCCGACACGACCAACGCCACCTCCGCCTCCGGCCACATCACCGTGACCGACGCGGACGGCGGCACCAACACGCTGACCCTGTCCGGCCCCTCCGGCCTGACCAGCGGCGGCGTGGCCATCACCTGGAGCGGCACCGGCACGGTGGACAACCCACTGGTCGGCTCGGCCGGCGGCAAGGTCATCCTCACCGCCAGCATCGACAGCACCGGCAACTACCAGGTCAGCCTGCAAGGCCCTGTCGACCACGCCAACACCACCACGGAAGACGTGCGCAGCGTGCAGCTGACGGTGACGGCCAGCAACGGCACCGCCACCTCGACCGGCACGCTCACGCTCAACATCGAGGACGACTCGCCCGCCAGCGGCAACCAGACGCAGTACGTCAGCCCGGCCACGCAGTCCACCAACGTGATGCTGATCGTGGACACCTCCGGCAGCATGCAGAACGCGTTGGCCGACACCACCGTCAATGGTCTCAAGGCCACCATCAAGGGCCTGCTCGACCAGTACGGCGCCCTGGGCGATGTGCGCGTCGAGATCGTCACCTTCTCGGATTCGGCCAGCAGCCGTGCCACCTGGATGACGCTGGCTGATGCCAAGACCTTCATCGACAAGCTCACGGCCAACGGCGGCACCAACTACGACGCGGCCCTGGCCGCGGCGCAGACCGCCTTCAACGCCTCCGGCAAGCTGGCCGGCGCGGTGAACGTGTCCTACTTCTTCTCCGATGGCGAGCCCACCAAGGGCAAGGAAGTGGACTCCGGCAGCGACCAGACCAAGTGGGAAACCTTCCTCAAGGCCAACGACATCGACAGCTACGCCATGGGCATCAACGGTGCCAGCTCGTCGAACCTCAAGTACCTGGAGCCGATCGCCTACAACGGTGCCAGCGAGACCGAGCGTGCGGCCGTGATCCTGACCAGCAACACCGCGGTCAAGACCTACCTGGACAGCAGCGTGGTCACGGTGGAGCACGGCAGCCTGGCCGGTCTGGCTGGCGCCGACGGCCTCAAGGCGGTCACGGCCTTCGCGGCCAACGACCAGGCCTCGTCCAGCTACAACGCCAGCACCGGCATCCTGAGCATCACGCTCAAGTCGGGCAGCCACATCGAGCTGAACATGGCCACGGGCGAGTACACCTACACCCGCCCGGCCGGTGTCACCAACGAGAGCTTCACCTACACCATCGTCGACAAGGACGGCGACAAGGGCAGCGGCACGCTCACCCTGACCACGGTGAACCACGCCCCCGAAGGCACCGACGGCGCCGTCACCCTGGCCGAAGACACCAGCTACCACCTGCAGGTGTCGGACTTCGGCTTCAAGGACAGCGACGCCGGCGACCGCCTGAGCATGGTGCGCATCGACACCCTGCCGAGCAACGGCCACCTCACGCTCAACGGCAAGGATGTGGTCGCCGGCCAGGTGATCTCGGCATCGAGCATCGGCTCGCTCGTGTTCACGCCTGACCACAACGCCAACGGCAACAACTACGCCAAGCTCACCTTCTCGGTGGCCGACCAGGCCGGCGTGTACGACAGCACGCCCAACACGCTGACTTTCAACGTCACGCCGGTGAACGACGCGCCTGTCGCACACATCGCCGAGCACGGCGCCCTGCTGGGCCTGCTGGACGTGTCCGTCAATCCGATCATCGACTTCAGCAGCAAGCAGTGCATCGGCGTCAACGACGTCGACAACAACCTGACCCGCGTCGACATCTCGGTGAAGAACCTGCTGTCGGTCGGCGGCCTGGCCAACGACCTGCTGGGCCTGATCGGCCTGGGCGGCGACCACAGCAAGCTGACCATCGATGCGGCCTTGGCGCAGAGCTACGGCTTCCACATCACCGGCAACGACACCCGCCACATCGTGATCGAATCGACCACGGCCGGCGGCACGGTGGACGTCACCCTGGTCAACAAGCTGCTGGCCACGCTGGTCTACGACCCGGCCGAGCTGCTGGGCGTGTCGGCTGACCTGCTGCCCACGATGACCATCAAGGCCACCGACGCCTACGGCCTGTCCAGCTCGGACAGCGCCTCGGCCGGCCTGGTCTCGGTGCACGTCAATACCATCCAGGATGTGCTGGACACCAAGGTGAGCGTGTCCGCCAGCGCCACGGTCGACTCGGCCGTGACGGTGACGCACGACGCGCTGACCGGCGAGTTCACGCACGCCATCGACGTGGGCCTGAGCGTGTCGACCCCGCTGACGCTGACGGGCCACTCGGCCTCGTCCGACGTGTTCGCCTGGAGCCTGTCGGCCCAGGGCTCGACCACGGCCAGCACCGGCACCAACGGCACCACGGCGAGCACCACGCACGCCATCGACACCATCGTCGACTTCGACACCGTCGCCCGCTCGGCCGGTGGCGATGTGCTGGACCTGCGCGACCTGCTGTGCGGCGAGCACACCACGGGCGGCACGGGCAACCTCAGCCAGTTCCTGGATTTCGACACCACCAGCAACCCGGGCTCGACCGTTGTGCACATCAGCACCACGGGCGGCTTCACCACGGGCTACGACGCCAAGGCAGAAGACCAGACCATCGTGCTGCAGAATGTGAACCTGCGCGGCGATCTGGGCCTGGGCGCCTCGGCCAGCGATAACCAGGTGATCGCCGAGTTGATGACGCGCGGCAAGCTGCTGGTGGACAACCACTGATCGCAAGCACTGATCGATCACACCCGACAAAAAGCCCGCCGGATGGCGGGCTTTTTCATGCGCTCAAGAAAGAGCGCGTGATCAGGCGGTGCGCACCATCAGGGCCGTCAAGCGGCGCACCACGGGCAGCACCAGCAGCAGCACCGGAAACGCTACCAGCCAGGACAGCGCCCAGGCCATGGGCCACACCTGGATGAACGCGGGCCCGGCCCCCACGCCCTTGAGCGTGCTGATCAAGGAGACCACGCAGGTCATCAGCACCGACAGCAAAAAGGGCATGACGATGCCGGCGTACCTGGCCGGAAGTTTGCGAAAACCGAAGGGGGAACGCGATGAGGAAGGGTTCATGAAAGCTCCGTAAGCCGCTCAAGCAAGGCGCCATCCCGCGCAGGCGGGAAGCACAACCCCGGCGAGAGCCGGCGACTGTGGGCGCGTTGATTGACGTAAACGCTTACGGCTTTCTTCGAACGAAGATCGCTGGCCACATGGTAACTCAACCGGCGGCGTGGCGCACCTCAGGCCAGCTTCACCGCAGGGCCCGTCACGCCATCGACCCCGCAAGGCCACAGCGCACCGATGTCTTCCGCGTCGCCCACGCCTTCGGCGTACACGTGCAGGCCCAGGCTGCGCAGCATGCTCACCGTGCCACTCACGAACGCGCGACGCGCCGTGTCCTGGGCCACGCCCTGCACGACCGAGGCATCGAGCTTCACGTAATCCAGCCCGGCCTCGAACAGGAACTCGATGCGCGTCAGGCGCTCACCGGCATGCTCCAACCCAATGCGAACGCCCAATGGGCGCAACTGCTTGCACAGCTCCCTCACCAGTTCGAAGCGATCGAGCGCGGCACTCTCGGCCACCTCCAGCCACAGTGAGTTGGCGGCCTGCGGTGCGGCCAGCAGGTGCGCACGCAGGCGTGGCACGAAGCTGCTGTCGCTCAGCGAGGCTGGCGACAGGTTCACACCTCGTGGAATGCCGTCTTGGGCGATCTGCTCCAGCGCCATCAGCACGGCCTGCTCGTCGATCTGCGACATCAGGCCACAGCGCAGCGCCATGGGCAGCCACACGGCGGCGGCTTCGTAGGTGCCGCCCGGATCCAGCTGCAGGCGCATCGGGCACTCGTGGTGCACCAGGCGGCCATCGCGGTCCACCACCGGAAAGCGCACCAGCTGAATGCGGCGGCCGGACAAGGCCGACGCCAGCCGGCGACGCCATTCGTCCTCACCCATGGGCGACACCATATGGGCCGCGCTCAGGTCGGCGGTTTCCACCGCGAAGTTGCCACGGCTCTCCGCACGGGCCAGCGCCGAGTCGGCCGAGGCCAGCACCTGGGCCATCGGCATGCCGCGCATCCATGGCGTCGCGCCCACCACCGCCTGACCATTGATGGCCTGCTCGGAGAACATGCGCTTGAGCGAATCGGCCAGGTACTCGGGCTGCGGCAGCGGCGTGTCGCTCTCGCTCAGGCTGACGGCGAAGTCGCCACCGTTCAAGCGCCCCAGGGCCACGCCGGGGATGCCATGCGTCACCTCCACCAGCAGCTGCGCCAGGCGCTGCAGCAGGGCATCGGTCTGGCGGTGGCCCAGGTTGCGGTTCACACCAGCCAGGTCCATCAGACGCACCAGATAAAGCACGCCATTGGCCGGGCCGTCCTCGGCGGACAGCGAGGCCTGCAGCTGCCCCATGAAGTGCTTGCGGTGCGACAGGCCCGTCAGGGTGTCGCAGTGGGCCTGCTGGCGCAACTGCTCGACCTGCGTGGCCTGCTCCTCAAACAGGAACTTCAGGCGCGAGACCACCATGTTCATCGCCTGGCTCAGCCGTGCCAGTTCGGGCACGCGCGGCTCTTCGACCGTGATGAAGCGGCGCTCCATCAGCGCCTGGGCCTGGCCCACGGTCGCATCCAGCGGGCGGCGGATGCCACGTACGCCCAGCGAGGCCAGTACGCCGGCCAGCCCACCCAGCACGGCCAGCCACATCGCGGTCTTCAGGCTGCCATCCCAGAGCTGGTCATAGGCGAAGCCCGAGTGGCTGGTCACCTCGACCGAGCCCAGCGCACGCCAGCCATCGGTCACCTGGGCCACGCCCGGCGTCGACTCGATCGACACCAGGTTGGTGAACCAGGCAGGCGCGTGCCCCATGCCCGACTTGGCATCGGCCTCGTGGTTGGACATGACGTGCCCCGCCGGATCCTTGAGCTGGATCTGCTTGTAGAAGCCCGTATCGAACTGGGCCGACACCGCCAGGTCCATCAAGGCCATGTCGCCTCTCTGCTGCGACAGGCTCAAGGCCAGCGACTGGGCGTTGTCGGCATTCTTCAGCCGCAACTGGGTTTCGAGGTAGCCCCGGGCAGACGCCATCCAGACGCCGAAGCTGCCCAGGAAGGCCATCAACAAGGTCACCGCAAGCAACAGCCAGATCTGACGAATCAGGGACATAGCGCCTCCTGCCAAAGCATCTTTTTCACCACCATCCTTCGGCCTTGGCTTTGCTCAGTACTTCCCGCCAGCGCGACAGGCGCGCCACCGGGTCCCCCGCGGACGACCCACCAACGCCCTGCCACAAGCCTTCGGCATTGAAGCTGAACACCGGTGCCAAGTCAGGCCGCCGCGAAGCCGGACGAATGTCCGTGATCAGGTTGTCGAGAATCAGAGGCTCCGCCGTGGGCTCGGGGTAATAGGCCAGCACCATGTGCGCCTGCACCCCGCCGCCCAGCTGGGCCCTGACGTAGACCATTCTCATCTTGGCAGGCGCGACCCCCAATGCGATCAGGGAAAAATACTTGCCAATGGCGTAGTCCTCGCAATCGCCCTGCCCCTTGTTGAGCAATTCCATCGGGCTGGCCCAGTAATCGACCATGCCCCACACGTCACGGTCATCGCGAAACTGCACCGTGCGGTTGAAGAAGTTGTTGATGGCGCGGAGTTTTTCGTCCTCGGCCGCATTCGCCACGGCGTCCATCTCCTGCACCAGCACCTGGGTGCGCTGCACCGCGGCCGGGCTGAAGCGCTGGGCCGATTGCAGCAACCGGGGCGTGTCCAGGGCGTTGCCATGCAGCAACAAGAACAGCAAGGCCAGCGCGCCCAGGGCCTGGGTCATGCGCCATGCAACCCGGCTCTCGCATGCCGTCTCCAAGCGCGTGGCCAGGCGCCCGGCCACGCGCGTACCGGCCTTCATGGCCAGGCACCATATCGCGTGCCATAGAGGCTGCTCAAGGCGTTCGAGCATCACACCCGGCGTTTCCGGACAAGGCCAAGAGGGTCATCGTCGTGTCTTCGGCTGATCAGCCGCGAACTTGACCGCATGCCTGGCCGCCCCAGGCGGGCATATCCCTTCAGAAGCCGGCCCCCTGATCCGGCGTGCCCCCAATGTACAAATTGATGCAAGAATCTATAAGTTTTCTTGAATAAGGGGCATCCCGAAGTGTCAGGTCGCCCTGACTCGTCCATGTTGTCCGACCAGCTGGAGGCTAAAACCGTGTCCAAAACTCACATCCGCAATGCGCTGACCGCCACTGCCCTGGCAGTGATGTGCCTGGCCGCTCACGCTCAACAAGCCGTGGCTGACAACAGCCTGGCCGCCGCCGCCCAGAAGGCCATTGCCAACAATCCGGAAGTCACCGCCCGCTTCAACGCGCTGCGCGCCTCGGCCAACGAGGTCGATGTGGCCCGTGGCGGCTTCCTGCCCCAGGTCAACCTGTCGGCCGACGGTGGTCGTGCGTACAACAAGTACGACACGCGCAACCCCGAAGGCCAGTCCTTCACCCAGACCGGCGTGGCCCTGAGCATCAACCAGGTACTGTGGGATGGCGCCGCCGTCCGGACCGAAGTGCAGCGCCTGGGCCATGCCCGCCTGACCCGCTACTTCGAGTTCCTGAGCGCGTCGGAAGACACCGCCCTGGAAGCCGCCCGCGCCTACATCGACGTGCAGCGTTATCGCCGCCTGGTGTCCCTGGCCGAAGACAACTACGTGCAGCACAAGTACGTGTTCGACCAGCTGGCCTCCAAGGTCAAGGCCGGCGTGGGCCGCGGTGTGGATTCGGAGCAGGCCAATGCCCGTCTGGCCCTGGCTGATTCCAACCTGACCACCGAGATCGCCAACTTGCATGACGTGGCTTCGCGCTACCTGCGCGTGGTCGGTGAATCGCCCTCGCCGCAACTGGCCGCCCTGGGTCCCAACGTGCTGAACCGTGGCATCCCCGCGACCAACGCCGATGCCGTGGCCCGCGCCCTGGCCGGCAACACCGCCGTGAGCGCCGCCATCGAAAACCTGCGCTCGGTCGAGTCGCAAG
Source organism: Candidatus Aquabacterium excrementipullorum (assembly GCA_019112875.1). Taxonomy (GTDB): domain Bacteria; phylum Pseudomonadota; class Gammaproteobacteria; order Burkholderiales; family Burkholderiaceae_C; genus Aquabacterium; species Aquabacterium excrementipullorum. Next base: position 5,438 of record DXIO01000020.1, on the reverse strand, counting down.
CCGCTGGCCGCAAGAGCGCCTTCCAGCCCAAGGTCGAAGCCCGCGCCCGCGCTGCGGGTGGCCACAATCTGGACGGCAACGTCGACCAGACCCGCAATGCCTCGGCCCAGCTGGTGCTGAACTGGAACCTGTACAACGGTGGCTCCGACCAGGCCCGCGTGCGCCAGTACGCCGACCTGATCAACCAGGCCGCCGACCAGCGCGACAAAGCTTGCCGCGACGTGCGTCAGACGGTCGCCATCGCCCACAACGACATCCGCAAGCTGCAGGATCAACTGGCCGCCCTGGACCGCAACGTCCTGGCCATCGAGAAGGCTCGCGATGCCTACCGCCAGCAGTTCGACATCGGCCAGCGCAGCCTGCTGGACCTGCTGAACGCAGAGAACGAGCTCTACACCGCCAAGCGCGCCTACGCCAACGCCGAGGCCGACCTGCTGCTGGCCTACGCCCGCACGCAAGCCGCCACCAACGGCCTGGTGTCCACGCTGGGCCTGAGCCGCAACGACGACGGCACCGGCCAGCTGGCCGCCAACTGGCAAGCGTCGGACGACGCCGCCCAGCGCTGCCCCGCCACCACCGTCGCCGTGAGCGCCACCACCAAGGAAGAGCTGGACGCCCGTGCCCGACGTCTGGTCACCCCGGCCACCGCCGAGCCTGTGCCCACGCCGGCCGCGACCCCGCAGCCGCTGGCGCCCGCCGCCGCCGTGCAGACGGTGGAACAACGCCTGCGCGACTGGGTCGCCACCTGGGCCGCCAAGGACGTCGACAAGTACATGACCTTCTACGCCAAGGACTTCGCGCCTGCGCGCATGTCGTCGGCCAAATGGATCACCGAGCGCCGTCGCCTGGTCGGCAAGAAGGGCCCGATCGACATCCATGTCGAAGACGTGAAGGCCCAAGCCCAGGGCCCCTACGTGGTGACCTCCTTCAAGCAGGTCTACAAGTCGCAGGACTTCAAGGACACCACCCTGAAGACCCTGACCTGGCGCCCGATCAACGGCGAATGGGTCATCTTCAAGGAAAGCAACCGCTGATCCCGGCTGTCCCCCGCGAACCACTCAGTTGGGTGGTTCGCCTTGAAAAGCGCCCTCCCGGGCGCTTTTTCACTGGCGCGCCGCAAGGCGCACCTGTACATTGGGCTGCATGGACAACACGTTCCGCGATGCCTGCATCGGCGTGTGGTGCCTGAGCTGGCACCCCGCGACGGACGACGTCCGCCTGGAAACGCTCTCTGCCGTGCTTCGCAACAACCGCGTGGCCTGGCCCGGTCAGCACAAGGCCGTGCTGGCCGTGTTCGGCCACCATCCCGGTGACGTGCTCGCGCTGCACGAATCAGACACCGACGAGCACCATGGCATGAGCCCCGAGCAGGCCTGCCACACCTTCCGCCTGCACCGAGACATGGACCTACCGCCCGCCTTCTACCCCGTGGGCATGGAGAGCGCCGAGCGCTGGCAGTGGATCATGGCCACCTGATCAGGCCAGCCAAACCGCACTGAATACCCCGTGCTGCCCAACAGGCGCCGTGGATTAGCCACGCCGTTCTGAATCGAATGTTAAATTCGAAACCATCCCCTTCGTCGGTTACGGACTGCCTTCACGTCACCGGTCCGCGCAGACCCGTTTTCAGACAGCCCCGCAAGCCCCACGCCCGAAAGGACCGCAGCCCCGATGCACCATGAACTCAGCCTCATCACCACCCTGGCCGTGGGCTTCGGCCTGGCGCTGATCTTCGGATTCATCGCCACGCGCCTGAAGATGCCGGCCCTGGTCGGCTACCTGTTCGCGGGCATCGTGATCGGGCCGACCACGCCGGGCTATGTGGCTGATATGCAGATCGCCAGCCAGCTGGCCGAGATCGGGGTGATGCTGCTGATGTTCGGCGTGGGGCTGCATTTCTCGCTGGGTGATCTGCTGTCGGTACGCAGGATCGCCCTGCCCGGCGCAGCCTTGCAGATGGTGGTGGCCACGGCGTTGGGCATGGGCGTGGCCATGTGGGGCTGGGGCTGGCCGCTGGGCGCCTCCCTCGTGTTCGGGCTGGCGCTGTCGGTGGCCAGCACGGTGGTACTGCTCAAGGCGCTGGAGAGCCGGGGCGTGCTCGAATCGGTCAACGGCCGCATCGCCGTGGGCTGGCTGGTGGTGGAAGACCTGGCCATGGTGCTGGTGCTGGTCCTGCTGCCCCCGCTGGCCGGCTGGCTGGGTGCTCCGCAGGCCAATCCCGATGCTCCGCCCGGCAACCTGCTGTGGACGCTGGGGGGCACGCTGGCACGCGTGGCCGCCTTCGTGGCCATCATGCTGGTGGTGGGGCGGCGCTTTTTTCCCTGGGTGCTGTGGCAGGTCACGCGGACCGGCTCGCGCGAGCTGTTCACGCTGTGCGTGGTCGCAGCGGGCGTGAGCATCGCCTACGGGTCGGCCAAGCTCTTCGGCGTGTCCTTCGCACTGGGCGCCTTCTTCGCCGGCATGGTGCTGCGCGAGTCGCAGTTCAGCCACCGCGCCGCCGAAGAGACCCTGCCCCTGCGCGATGCCTTCGCCGTGCTGTTCTTCGTGTCGGTGGGCATGCTGTTCGACCCGACCGTGCTGGTGGACAAGCCCCTGCACGTGCTGGCGGTGGTCGCCATCATCGTGGTGGGCAAGTCGCTGGCCGCCGCCGGCCTGGTGCTGGCCTTCCGCTACCCGCTCAACACGGCGCTCACGGTATCGGCCAGCCTGGCGCAGATCGGCGAGTTCTCCTTCATCCTGGCAGGGCTTGGCATGAGCCTCAAGTTGCTGCCCTCCGAAGGCAACAGCCTTATCTTGGCCGGCTCGCTGATCTCGATCGCGCTGAATCCGTTGCTGTTCGGGGCGGTGGAGCCCGTGCAGAACTGGATCCGCCAGCGTTCGCAACTGGCCAGGCTGCTGGAGCGCTCCGATGACCCGCTGGCCGAGCTGCCCATGAGCACCGACCGCAAGTACCTGTCCAAGCAGGTGGTGCTGGTTGGTTATGGTCGTGTCGGCCGGCGCGTGGCCGATGCGCTGACCCAGCAGGGCATTCCCTTCGTCGTGGCCGAGGAGAACCGCGAGGTGGTCGAGCAATTGCGCGCCTCCGGCACGCCCGCAGTGACGGGTGACGCGGCCGATCCGGGCGTGTTGATCCAGGCCCACATCGCCGAGGCCCGGATGCTGGTCATCGCCACGGCCCAGCCCCTGGCCGTGCGCCAGATGATCGAAACGGCGCGCACGCTCAATCCACAGATCGAGGTGGTCGTGCGCAGCCACAACGAGCACGAGGCCGAACTGCTGGCCCGCGAGGCTGGCAGCACCGTCTTCCTGGGCGAGCAGGAACTGGCCCGGGCCATGGTGCGCCATGTGCTGTCGAGGGTGGTGCCGGCGGTTCAGGGCTCGGCGCACTGAACCGCAGGCCAGGCGTGAAAAATCACCGAATAAGCGGCTGCAACACGTCATACCTTTGCTAAGGCCGGGGCTGAACCCGTCGTTAACCTGTTTATCGGGTTAGCAGAACATCGGGAGCACCTCATGCAGAAATCTGATCGCCACCTCATCGGCCAGATCGGCAGCCGCCGTGTCGAGATCCACGTGTTCCGCGATGGCGATGTGCGCATCTGCGCCGTGCCGCGCACCGACACGCAAGTGGCCGTGGCCATCGAGGCCGCCCGTGACGCCATCTACCAGGAACTCACCACGCGCGGCGATTTCACGGCCGACGAGGCCCGCACGATCACCCTGCTGTGCGAACGCATGAGCGTGCCCGAGGACGGCGACACCCTCTGGCACTGAACCCGGCGCGAGACCAGGTTTGAACGCCCGGAAGCCGCCGGAAACACCCAGCGATTCCGGCGAGTGCCCGAGCCGCAGGCGCGGCAATATGCCCTCATGTCCAGTCACGATCTGGATGCCAGGGGGCCCGCATGATCACCGCCAACAGCAATTTCAGTCTCAGCAGCGCGCTGCAGGCTTACTCCGACACCCTCGCTCGCAAGGCCGCCGCCGCGGCCGGCAAGACATCGGACAGCGACAGCACCAGTTCGGCTGACAAAACCAAGACCCCGGGCACCACCACGGGCGCCAAAGACGGCTCGTCCACCAGCGGCACAGCCGGTACGACCGGTGGCACCAAGACCACCACGTCGACCTCGGCGACCGAACAGACCCAGGCCACCGCCAACACCACCACCTCGATCAAGACCACCATGGCCCGCCAGACGCTGGACAAGACCCAGCAGGATCTGGCCAAGGCCTTGCGTGAAGCCATCACCAAGGCCGGCGGCTCGCTCAAGGGCGAAGTGGCCTTCTCGCTGGACAGCACCAGCGGCCTGAAGATCACCGGCAGCGACGAGGACAAGGCCACGATCAGCGCCGCGCTCAAGGCGGACAAGTCCTCGCCATCGCTTGCATCACGCCTGGCTTCGTTGACCAAGAGTGCCGTCACGCTGGAGTCGAACAACCGCGCCAGCAGTGCCATTTCGCAGGCCGCGCGCTACGCCAAGACGCCCGCGGCCGTCATGTCGCTCTACAACACCCTGATGCAGCAACAGGGCACGAGCAGCACCACCGCCGTGTTCACGCTCGCCGACAAGACCAGTTCGCTGACCTACAAGGGCATGGTCAACGCCTCCGCGTGATTCGGCCCGGACACGCCCTGTAACCGCTGTCAGCAGCGGCCGACACGCGCCACCGGCGTCTCCCGACAGCCTGCGCGCACACCCGCTTCTACGATCCTCTGGCACATCACGCCGGTGGCCCCGCGCGCCACCTCCGTCCCCCGCGCCCAAAAGGATCGAGATGACAAAGCCCACCTCCAGGAAAGCGCCCCCGAAGGGCATCGAAGCCGTCAAGCAACATGACGCCGAGGTCAACCAACTGGCCTCCGAGACGCACCACAACCCGAACAAGGCCGGCGAATACGGCTACGACAGCGCGGTCTCGCCCCCCCAGGGCGTGACCCACACCCCACCCTCGCCAGCCGCCGTGGGCAGCACGCTGAGCGAACCCAACGCCAACGGCAAGGCCGGTCATGGCCCCGTGCCCGGCCACAACGCCACCATCGACACGTTGGACCGCGTGCGCGTGGACAGCACCGGCCGCATGCTCACCACCAACCAGGGCGTGCCCATCGGCGACAACCAGAACTCCCTGAAGGCCGGGCTGCGCGGGCCCACCCTGCTGGAAGACTTCATCCTTCGCGAGAAGATCACCCACTTCGACCACGAGCGCATCCCCGAGCGCATCGTGCACGCGCGCGGCTCGGGCGCCCATGGCTTCTTCGAGGCCTACGAATCCCTGAGCGACTTGACCCGCGCCAGCCTCTTCGCCGAAGCCGGCAAGATCACGCCGGTGTTCGTGCGCTTCTCCACCGTGGCCGGCGAGCGCGGTTCGGTCGACACGGCGCGCGACGTGCGCGGCTTCGCCGTCAAGTTCTACACCGACGAGGGCAACTGGGA
>DXIO01000019.1 GCA_019112875.1 Candidatus Aquabacterium excrementipullorum | reverse complement strand
TGTTCAAGATGACCCGGCCACGCCTCATCTTGCTGGTAGCGCTTCTCGCGGGCTTGCTGATCGGGGGGGCCGAACTGGGCAACTTGCGCCAGAACCGCTTCGGCCTGTACGAGTTCAAGTACAGCGACTTCATCAAATGGAAGCCGCAGTATGTGGGGCCGGCCGAGATCTTCGCGGTGCTGTACGGGTACTTCCCGCTCAGCTTCGAGAACTTCGATGCCTTCGTGCGGCAGTTCAAGGGCGGGCACAGTTATGTGCTGTGGTCCTTCGACTGGTTTTTCACCGGCTTCATCAAGATGAACTGGATTCCCGGGTTTGCCATGGCGCAGGCCGACGCCTTCCAGTTCACGCCGATCTCGTCGGCGGCCAACGTGCCCACGGCCTTGTCGCCGTTCTATGCCGATGCGGGCGCCGTGGGCATGGCGGTGCCGCTGGCCTTCTATGTGTGCGTGTGGGCTTACCTGTACCACCGGTCACGCAGCAGTGTGGCGCACCTGACCTTGTTCGCCCTTTACGCGGGGGCGTTCGCTCTGTCCTCGTTCCAGGCGGTGGTGGCGGCAGCGTTCATCGCCCATCAGATGGCTGAGATCTTGCTCATCATGGCGATCACGTGGCGGCTTCATGCCCGGCAAAAGCGTCGCGAATCGGTGCGGCTCACGCTGCAGGGGGCTTTATGAGTGTCCTGACGGTGCTGGTCAATTTCAAGCGTGCGCAGGACACGGTGGAATGTGTCCGCAGTCTGCTGGCCGCACGCACGCCCGACGTCGACATCACGATTTGCGACAACGCTTCGGGAGACGATTCGGTTCCGGTGCTCCGTGGCTTCCTGCAGAGCCTGGCCCCGGAGGGCGTGCTTGACGACGCACCCGACGGTTGTGCCGCCTGGGTCTACGAGGGCGTCCAAGGCTCGGCCGGGTGCACCAACATCGTGTTGTGCGCTTCCCGCCGCAACACGGGCTTTGCCGGCGGCAACAACCTGGCGTTTCGCACGGCGACCATCTCCCGCAGCTACGACTACTGCTGGTTCCTGAACAACGACACCGAGGTCGCGGCCGATTGCCTGGACGTGATGCTTGCGAAGATGAAAGAGGATGCGGCCGTGGGAATCTGCGGCTCCACCTTGATCTACGCGCACGATCGTCGCACCGTGCAGACCCTGGGCGGCTGTGTCTACCAGCCCTGGAGCGGCATGATCCGGGAGTTCGCCCATGGCGAGCCCTGGCCTGTGCAACGCGAGCATTGGCCCCGTGACAGCGAACTGAGTTACGTGTCGGGCGCGTCCATGCTGGTCAGCGCGGATTTCCTGAAGCAGGTCGGCCTCATGGCCGAAGACTATTTCCTGTATTTCGAGGAAGTCGACTGGGCGATGCGTGCCCGACGCAAGGGATTCCGCCTGGCCTATGCGCCCGAGGCCATCGTGTACCACAAGGAAGGGGCGGCGATCGGCACAGGCAAGAGTGTCGAGCGCAGCGCCCTGGCCGAGTACTACGGTCTGAGAAACAAGCTCCGCGTCACCTGGCGGCACTTCCCCTACGCATTTCCCTCGGTATGGCTGCTGTCCTGGCTGCAGGTGGCGCGACGCTTGTTGCGCGGCCAGCGCGAACGTGCGCGCCTGATGTCGAAAGTGCTGGTGGGCAGCGGCAGGTATCAGCACTGAGGTGACGTGTGAAGCCCAAGTACATCGTCTCCCTGTATTTTTCGTACGTGGCCAACTCGGGCGGCGTGATCGATTTCGCGGAGAACCTCACCCAGGGGATGCTTCGCCTCCAGCCGCGCCAAGCCGTGGTGCTGCGGCCGGTGGCGGTGGCCGGTGAGCGCATCCGCCGCCTGTTGCGCTTCGTGGCGGAGTTCTGGGTGGCGCTACGGTTCTGGCGCACCCCGGCGGTGGCGCTCTTCCCGAACTACTTCTTCATCCCGCTGCCCGGCGGCCGGCTGAAGAGCGTCGTGGTGGTGCATGACCTGATGTTCAAGCACTACCCGCAATATGTCGGCCGTGCCAAGAGGCTGCTGCTCGATGTGTCTTATCGCCTGGCACGTCGTTATGCCGACGGGGTCGTGTTCATCAGCCAGGACTCGCAGCGGGATTTTGAGAAGCACTACGGTGTTCCCAGACTCCATACCTACATCTACAACCCCATCGTTCTCCCCGAGGACTCGGCGGATTCGCAGGCGCTCGCACCGGCGGTGTCGCAGCCCTATGTGATCGCCAATTTCCATTTTTACCCGCACAAGAACCTGCCGCGGCTGCTGGAGGTGTTCGGGGGCTTGAAGAAGCAGTGGCCCGAGTTGCGCCTGGTGTTCACAGGCAATCGCCCGCCGCAGTTCGATGCGCTGGTGGCGCCATTGCCCTTTGCCAATGACATCCAGCACCTCGGCTTCCTGCCGAAGCAGCAGGTGATGGCCCTGGTGCGACACGCGGCTTTCTTCATGTCGATGTCGCAATTCGAGGGGTTCAACATGTCGGCGGCAGAGGCGGCCTTGCTGGGCAGACCCCTGGTTCTTTCCGACATCCCGGTGCACCGTGAACTGTTCTCCGAATGCGCCACCCTGGTGCCCCTTGACGAGCCATCGCCTGATTTCAAGGGCATCGTGGATTACGTCAGAAACCATGAGGCGAAGACGCCCTCTTTTGCCAATGATGTGACCCCTGAGGCGGTTGCCTCCAAATACATGGCTTTCATGGACCAACTGTTGAAAGCCTGATGGGACCTATGCGAACTTCCAGATCGATTCTCTGCAAGGCGTTCACCGTCGCGGGCGTGCTGATGGGGCTGCAGGCGCCAGTAGGGGCCGCCGTGGTCTACATCGCGCCGGACGGGAATGACCAGCGGGATGGCGCGGCGGCTGCCACCAGTTCGCCGGGTGTCGGGCCGATGGCGACCCTCGATGGTGCCTTGCGGCGGCTGCGCGCCTTGGGTGGCGGCGGTGAGCGGCGCATCGTGCTGTTGCCCGGGCGTTACAGCCTGCAGGCCACGCCCAAGATCGATGCGGACGACAGCGGATCTCCCAAGCAGCCCCTGGTCATCGAGGCCCAGAAGCCGGGTACCGTCACCTTGAGCGGCGGGCATGAGATCAAGGGCTGGCAGGTGTCCAAGGATGGGAAGTACTGGTCCGTGGACACCAACACGCCCCGGGGCTTCCACATGCTCTGGGTCCAGGGCGATCGAGCCGTTCGCGCCCGCAGTCCCAAGCTTGGCTCCTATTTTGTCGGTGGCGCCAATGTCCGTCCCCCCGAGCCGGAGGCGCGGCCCCTGCAGGTGACCAAGCCAGCGAACATCGAGAACACCAAGCGCCTCATCCTCCCGGACAGCGCACGCGCCGAGCTCAACAAGGTGGCCTCGCCCACATCGGCGGTGCTCATGGCCTACCACTCATGGACGGCGACGACCCAACGCATCGAGGCTTACGATCGCGCCACTGGTGCGGTGACGCTCAATCCTCAGTCCCACTGGCCGTTCTTCACCTTCGGGCCGGACCAACGCTTCGTGCTGGAGAACCTGCCGGAGTTTCTGGACGAGCCGGGAGAGTGGTGGTTGTCGCCCGATGGTGAGCTGCGCTATGTCCCTCGCAAGGGCGAGGCGCCGGCCACCACGGTGGCCGTGGCGCCTCAGCTGGAGCGCCTGCTCGACATCGAAGGCTCGGCCCAGTCACCGGTCCATGACGTGGTCCTCAGGGGCATCCGCTTCTCGCATTCGGCCGCGTGGTCCTCGCCCTTCATCGACGGGCAGGCCGCGATCAATGCGCCTGCCGCTGTGGTGCTCACCTATGCACGCAATGTCCGGTTCGAAAACTGCGCGTTCGAACATACGGGGGCCCATGCGTTGTGGATGCGCAAGGGATCCGTGGGCAACCAGGTCAGCAGATCGGTGTTCCGTGATCTGGGGGCTGGTGGCGTGAGGATCGGCGAGGCCACGCTGCCACGCGCTGCGGCGGATGCCGTTTCGGGCAATCTGGTCGAAGACAGCGTGATCACCGGCGGGGGCAAGGCCTTCCCCGGGGCCGTGGGCATCTGGATCGGCCAGAGCGGCGACAACCAGATCCTCGACAACGAAATAGCGCTGATGTACTACACCGGCATATCGGTGGGCTGGACCTGGGGCTTCGGAGAAAGCGCCGCCAAGCGAAACACGATCAGCGGCAACTACATCCACGACGTGGGGCAGGGGGTGCTGAGCGATCTTGGCGGCATCTACACCCTGGGCCTGAGTGAAGGAACGGTGCTGCGCGACAACCGCATCGAAGACGTGGTGGCAGCGCGGAAAACAGGCGCCACCGGCTGGGGCATCTACCTGGACGAAGGAACGAGTGGCGTGCTGGTCGAGGGCAACTCCGTCCTGCGCACGACCGGCGGCGGCTTCCATCTGCACTATGGCCGCCACAACGTGGTGAGAAAGAACGTCTTCGGATTCGGCGAAGTCGCGCAGGCCAAGAAAACCGTGAAGGAAGACTCCGACCTCGTCTTCGACGCCAACGAGATCATCACGGGCAGCGGCAAGAAGATCTACGACGGCAACTGGGGCGACGTCAAGGACACCGGCACGAAGGTGCTGAAGGCTCTGCCCCCGAAGCAAAAACCCCTGGCAGCGGGTGTGCGACGCCCCTCCACCGTGGATGCCGGCGCATCCGCCGCGAGCCAGTGAAAGAGCAATGTCGACCATGGCGCACCCCTCTGCTTCGATCATAAAAATCAGGAACGGGAGATTTCCGTGAAGGTCCTTCTTTATGGAATCAACTTTTATCCAGAACTGACCGGCATCGGCAAGTACAGCGGTGAAATGGCGGTGTGGCTTGCGGCGCAGGGACACGAGGTCGATGTGGTGACCGCCCCGCCGTACTATCCGCAGTGGCAGGTCGGCGAAGGCTATTCGGCATGGTGGTACCGCCTGGAGTCGTGCCCGGAGACAGGCGAGCGCCTGAGGGTGCTGCGTTGCCCCTTGTGGATCCCCGGCACGGTCAATGGCATCACCCGCCTGTTGCACCTGGGCAGCTTCGCCATCTCCAGCTTTTTCGGCCTGATGTGGGGGCTTGCCCGCAGACCCGATGTGATGCTGGTGGTGATCCCGACGCTGTTCCAGACCCCTCACTCCTTGCTGCTGGCCAAGCTCGCCGGCGTGCCCGCCTGGCTGCATGTGCAGGATTTCGAAGTGGACGCGGCCCTCGACATGGGCCTGATCGGCGCTTCGGGGGGCAGGAAGGTGGGATTGGTCAAGTCGGTGGCCCTGAAGATCGAATCCTTCCTGATGCGTCGCTTCGACCGCGTGTCCTCCATATCGCACGCGATGGTCGAACGCCTGCTTCACAAGGGCGTCGCGCCGGAGCGGGTGATCGAATTTCCGAACTGGGTCGATGTCTCGGATATCCACCCAATCCAGCCCCGCCAGTCGATGCGGCATGAGTTGGGCATCGCAGATGATGTGACCGTGGTCATGTACTCCGGCAACATGGGCGAGAAGCAGGGCCTGGATGTGCTGATCGACGCGGCCCGGCTGCTTCGGCGCGCGCCGTCCATCCAGTTCATCCTGGCGGGCTCGGGTTCCGCAGAGGAGCGCCTGAAGGCGGGCGCGGCGGATTTGCCGAATGTCGTGTGGTTGCCGTTGCAGCCCAAGGAGAAGCTCAACGCCTTCCTGGGCACGGCAGACATCCACATCCTTCCGCAGCGTGCCGATGCGGCCGACCTCGTGATGCCGTCCAAGTTGACGGGGATGCTGTCCAGCGGCCGCGCCGTCATCGGCACGGCCCACGAAGCCACGGAACTGGGCCGTGTGCTGGATGTGTGCGGTCTGCGGGTGTCGCCCGGTGATCCGCAGGCACTGGCCGATGCGATCAGGGCGCTGGCGGAAGATCCGGTACGGCGCAAGAACCTTGGCTCCGCGGGCCGTGCCTATGCCGAAGGTACCCTGGACAAGGGTGTGATCCTGACCGACTTCCTCGTGGAGCTTCAGCAACTGCTGCGGCCGGAATGCCCGGCCTGATGTGAAAGAGGCAGGCTGCAAGCCTGCCTCTTTTTCAGATGCTCAGCGGTTCAGATGCTCAGCGGTTGCTGACCGTCCACTGCCCGATGCAGGCGGTCGAGTTGACCGATGCATCAGAGATGAAGTAGATCGTCTTGGTACCGCCCCAGGTGCCGGCACGCGGCGCCAGGTTGGCGATCGTCTTGACCGAATCGTCCGGGTAGCGGATGGTCAGGGACCACTTCTGATCGGCACCTTCCGTGGTCGAGATCGTGACCGTGATCCATTGACCCACCGGCAGCGGGGCGACGACCTGGTCGTTGACCATCACACCACGTGCGCCGGAGAACTTCACGTACGGACCGACCTTGTAGTTGCTCACGCGGCTGTCGCGCCATTCGTTGGCGAACTCCGAGTTGGCGTCCACCTTGAGCGTGTAGGTCATGGTGGTGGTGCCCGAGGTGTAGCCCGGGGTGGTGATGAAGCCGTAGGGTTCCCAGCGATAAGGCAGCGAGGCTTGGTCGTTGAAGGCCAGGCACTTCTGGCCATTGACGACGGCCACCGACAGCAGGTCAGGGCGATCCTGCGGTTGCGCCGTGAAGTTGGTCGGCAGCGAGCCTGCACCCATGACGGAGGCATCGAAGCTGATGCCGGCCGTCGGCTGGATCCATTGGGCAGCGCCCGAGGCCACGGTCGTCAGCTTGGCCGTGGACCAGTTGGCGGCGACCTGATTGGGCAAAACCATTCGGGCGCCACTTTCGGAGACGATGGGCACTTCCAGCAGCGTGCCGCCGACGATGTTCAGGGAGTCATCGATCGGGCAGTTGCCCGCACAGTCCGACGAGGGCTGCACCGAGGCGTTCAGCTGGCGCGACACACGGTTGCCCGCGTAGGTCAGCTGCGGCAGCGGGGCACGGTTGTTGTACGCGGTGAACGCGCTCATCGTCGGGATGAAGCGGTTGTTCTTGACCGCGACCTGCTGGAAGGCTTCCGAACGGTTGATCTGCAGTTCGGCGTACTCGCCCTGGGCGAACACGTTGTTGGACAGCGTGATGTTGGCGCCGAAGTTCTGCATGTAGCCGCCGGCATCGGTGCCGACCACGATGTTGCTGTCGATCAGCATGTTGGAGGAGCCTTCATCGTTGTAGACGCCCCATGCACCCGAGCCGTAGAAATTGAAGCCGCGAACGTTCTTGATGACGTTGCCCTTGATTTCCGTGCCGGGCGAGACGCCAAGGGTGTAGATGGCCGCGCCGTCGCTCAACGCACCCTGCATGATGTTGTACAGGAAGTTGCGGTTGATCTGGTTGTTGCGCGACAGGCTCGGGCCATAGCCCCAGGTCCAGCCCACGGAGATGCCGGTGTAGGTGGTGTCGCCGATCAGGTTGTCTTCGACCTTGTTGTTGCCGCTCTGGCCGATCCACACGCCCACGCCGCCGGGAAACTGGTGCCCCGTCGAGTGGATCATGTTGCTGCGGACGGTGTTGTTGCCCGTGGCGTTGGTGTCATTGGACTGATTGGTCAGGCCGATCTTGATGCCACCGGCGCCGGTGTCGAACACCTCGCAGCGGGCGATGTCCGTGTACTGGACGTTCTTGCGCAGCCAGATGGCGTAGCCGCCGACATGGGAGACTTCGCAATCCTGCAGGCTGATGGCGCGGGCGCCGTCCATCTGGATGGCCGCTTGCATTTCAGCCTGGGCCTGGCCGTCCTGCTTCTCGGGCAGTTGGGCTTGGGCGTAACGGAACTTCAGACCCTTGAAGTTGATTTGCTCCACCCAGCGGTTGGCGGTGGCATCGCCTTGCAGCTGCAGCAGCTGGCTTTGGCGGGGCAGGTCGAGCGCGATGTCGCCGCTGCGCTGGGACAGCTTGGTGTTGTACGAAATCTTGTGCGTGACCGGATGCTGGTACCACTCGTTCTCTGCATCCAGGGCGCTGGGCACGTTCTCGATGAAGTAACGCTGCGTGGTGCCGAAGCTCATGAACGCCCAGGGGGCGGCCGGCGACACGCGCACTTCATTGTTGGCCTTCCACTCTTCGATGCGGTGGTGGGAGGTGGTCCAGTTGTGCGTGGCCACCAGAACAGCCGCTTGTTGCTCGGCCGTCGTCAGCGAACTCAGCGCGGTGAGGCTGCCGGTCGCGGCCACGAAGGCCTGCTTGTCGACCGATGCAGTGGTGATGCTGGTCTGACCGCCCCAGCTCGTCACGGCCTTCTGCACATAGTAGAAGGAGCCGGCATTGGGCGTGCGGGCGCGGGTGGCGCGCTCACCGTTGACATACAGCTGGGGAACGGTGGGCAGATCGGCGGGCAGCACGGAGACGCTCAGTTGAGCGGCACCGCCGTGCTGGTCCTTGGTCACGACCATGCGCTGTGCGCCGGAGATGACCACCGTGCCGGCGGTCTCGGCTTCGATGTTGAGCTGGGAGTCCGGGCGACCCGATTGCGCGGGTGTCCAGGTCCAGGGGCGTTGCAGCGCATAGGTGCCCGGGCCGATGAGCACGCGCATCGGCAGGCGGCCGGTGGTCTGCTTGATCCAGGCGCTGTTGGCAATGCCTTCGGGCAGATCGTCGATCCGGGTCACGGGCATGCCGTTTGCCAGCTTCAATGCCGGCGTGGTGGTGATGGCTGGGCCATAGCCCACCAAGGCCACGCGGACGATCTCTGCATTCGTGGTCGCGGTAGCCGTGGTGGCTGCCTCGGTGACGGCAAAGTCTTCCGTGGTGGTGGTGGGTGCAGCAGCGACCGCGCTGGTGGCTGCAGGCGTCTGGCCATCGGTGGAGGCACTGCCACCACCACCGCCGCCGCATGCTGTCAGCAGGTGTAGAAATGCCGCCGAAACGGCGGCCTTGACGGGAAGTTTCACAAGCGACATCATGGGCTCATACGATCAAACACAGACGTGATTGTCGGTATCGACTGACACGCACTGCATTGACTTATTCACGCCCTGGAGCCGCAGATACAATCTGTTGCTCGAGTTTTGGTGCCCACGCTTCCCTAATGCACGAATTAGGAACCACCCCCTAGAGCCGTGAGGCTGGTGGTGTGCAATAGCATCATCTCTGCAGTTTTTTCTATCTTACGGTCTCACATTGGGCAAAGCACTTGGCGTTTGCCCTTTTTCACGCGAAATTACTACCTGTGACCCGGTAAATTTTTCCGGTCACTTCAATTGGATACGCTGTATCAAATTGTTATTCATGTGCGCGCACATCGAATATCACGGTGGTATGCCCGCTCTTGGCGGTGAACTTCCCGATCACCGGTTGGCAGATTTCCTGTTCGTTACGCCGATCCTTCGGTTGCGAGGGCTCAGCCACCAGGAAGCAGCCTGGCTTGGACGCAGGCAAGGGATCCGTCGCGATGTACAACTGGGCGCCGTAGTGCTTGAGCACGTTCAGCAGCGGTTGCTGCTGCCGCAATTGATCAAGGTAGGCCTTGTCCATCACCAGCCCTTCCAGCTGGACCAGCGCGGCGGGGGTGAGGTAGGCGACGACGCCTGCCCGATCGCCCATGGCCACGGTCTGGACGCGCTCCTTGGCGATGGTCGCGGCAATGAACTCTGCGCTTTCATGCAAGGGATTCTTGTGGTGCGGCGGCACATTCATGACGGTGTGCCACGCCATCATCAGCACGAAGCCCGCCAGGCCGAGCGCATTGAGCCCGGTGAGCACCGGCGTGCGGGCCACCGGCGTGGCCGGTGCCTGCGTCAGCATGATCAATGTGACCAGGTGCAGGGCGAAGGGGTAAAGGTACCAGCCCCACACACCGTAGTCCGAGCGCAGGGAATGCAGCACATAAAAGCCCACGACCAGCACCAGGCTGAGCAACTGCAGAAGGCGGGTGCCAGGCGCCAGCCGCCATGCGATCAGGGAGCCGATGAGCCCCAGGGCGATCGTCAGCAGATTGCTGCCGCTGGTGAGCAGCGTCATGAACGTGGCGCTGTGCAGCGTGGTCGCGACCGCGTTCTTGGCCAGACCTGACACAGGCACCGGCACCCCATAGAAGTGCAGGTTGATCGCTGCGTAGCCTGCGGCCAGCACGGCGAAACTGATCCAGGACAGGATCAGGGGGCGCCATCGTTGCGGGGCGCGGTACAGGTACAGCGTCAATGGCACGATGTAGACGACGCTGTCGATCCGGGCCATGAAGCAGATGAACAGCAGCACGCCCATCATCAGCGGCCGGTCCTGCTCGGACAAGGCGAGGCGCAGGTACACGGCGTAGGCCAGGGTGATGGCCACGGCCTCCATGCCCATGTTGGCGAAGTAGAAAATCATCGCCAGCAGGGGAATGCCCAGCCAGGGCAGTAGCCGTCGCTGCTGTTCGGGTGCGCGCAGCAGCACGAGGATCGCTGCATACCCCGTCGCGCTGGCAAACAGGTGGCTGATGTGGAGCGGATCGACGCGCAGCCAGTGGCCCAGGCCCACCGCCGCGGCCACCACGAATTGCCACAGAGGCTGGTAGCCGTTGGTCAAGGTGCCGGGCAAGAAGGAGGTTCCCAGGCCCTTCCACAGGTTCTCGGCGATGACGTGATAGTAGAAGTAGTCGTCTTGCAGGACGTCGACCAGATCGCTTCCCACGTTGATCAGGATCGAGCAGATGACGGCGATGCCCAGGCCCCACAGCACAAGGTGGTCGCGCTTTCCCTGGCGGGTTGAGGGCGGCGGGGCTGTCCGGACGGTGCCGGCCGAGGTTCCTTGGGGTGATGCCATGGGATTTGAACGTGATGCTTGAGGTGGTGGCGGATCCTGGGAGGCTGAGCGTTACAGCTTGAGCTTGACGAAGACGAACTCCGGGATGTGCTTGATGATGAACATGATGAGGCGCCAGAAGCCGGGGGTGTAGATCTCCAGGCGCTTGTGGTCGATGGCCGAACAGATGTCTGCCGCGACCTTCTCGGGCTTGGCCCACAGGGCGCCCTTGGGAAGGTGGGCCGTCATGGGCGTGTCGACGAAGCCCGGCTTCACGGTGATGACGCCGATGCCCTTGGGATGCAGCCGTTGCCGCAGGCCCGATGCGAAGGCCGTGACGAGGCTCTTGGCGCTGCCGTACACGTAGTTGCTCTGCCGGCCCCGGTCGCCCGCCACGGATGAGATCACGGCGAGGCTGCCCTGACCCTGCGCTTCCAGCAGGGCGGCCACACGCCCCATGAGCGCCACCACGGCCACGCCGTTGGTGTTCAACTCCTGCAGGGCATAGGTCATGTCGGTCTGGGCGCGCGCCTGATCGGAGAGCGTGCCGTGCGCGATGAGCACGGTGTCCAGCCCGCCCATCGCCTGGGATGCCCGCTGCAGCAGGCCTTCATGCGTTTCCAGTTCCGTGGCGTCGAAACGCTCGAACCCGACGCTGCCGGCGCCGCGGGTGGACAGGTCGGCGGCGATGCTTTGCAACTGTGCCGTGTTGCGGCTGGCCAGGAACAGGCGCTCACCTTGCTGTGCCCACCGGCGGGCGCAGGCCTCTGCGATGGCGGACGTTGCGCCGACGATCAGTATTTTTTTCATGGTTGTCCTGTGACGCGCCGCCAGAAGTCCGAGGAAAAGCGGGGGTCGACGTAGCGTTGAAATTCCGTCCAGGTCGGATAGGCCTCCTGGAACATGCGTGCGCTCATGCGGCCATCCTTGGCCGGATACAGCCTGCCGCCCGCCCGGCGCACGATCTCATCGAGCTTGGCGAACAGCCGGTGCAGGGCCTCGCCCTGGTTGGGGAAGTCCAGGGCCAATGTTGTGCCGGGGATGGGGAAGGACAGCAATCCTCTGGATGGTGGGGTGCCAAACTGCTTGAGAACTGCCAGGAAGGATCCCATGCCGCTTCGGGCGATGGTCTCGAGCAGTTCGCGGGTGGCTTCTTGCGAATGGGCCGGCGGGATGGCGCACTGGTACTGGTAGAAGCCTTTGGGCCCATAGATGCGGTTCCATTCCAGCAAGGCATCCAGGGGGTAGAAGAAGGGCTGGTAGTGGGACAGCGCCTGGACGTGGTCGCCGCGCTGCCGGTGGTAGTACAGGGTGTTGAACGCCTTCAGCGACAGCGGGTTGATCAGGGAAAGGGGCGGTGTGAAAGGCACCTTGCGCGAGGATCGCTCTGCGCGCGCGACAGCCTCCCGCGGCAGCAGGCTGGCGTCGATCTGCGGTGGCGCATGGTTGGCGCGGTTGAACAGGCCGCGCCCGAGGCGTTCGCCCGGAAACGCGCAGTCGATCCAGGCCACGGTGTATTCGTGGTCACGTTCGGAGGCTTCGCTCAGCCGGAAGAACTCATCGAGGCTGCGAAAGCGGATGCTCTCCGTCACCATGTAGGGATTGGCCACCCGGCGCAGCTGGATCTCGGCCGATGTGATCAGGCCCGTGAGCCCCAGCCCGCCGATCGTGGCGGCAAACCAGTCGGCATTCTCTTGGGGGGAGCAGGTGATCCGGGCGCCATCGGAGCGCAGCAGGCTCAGCTGCTGCACGTGGTTCCCGAAGGCGCCGGCCACGTGGTGGTTCTTGCCATGGACATCGTTGGCGATGGCGCCGCCGACCGTGACGAACTGCGTGCCGGGCGTCACGGGCAGGAACCAGCCTTGAGGCACCACCAGGCGGAGCACCTCGGACAGCAGCACACCCGCCTCGCAGCGCAGCACGCCGGTGGCGGCATCAAAGTGGATGAAGCGATCGAGCTGGCGGCCGTTGAGCAGCGCGCCGGCGGAATTCAAGTTGCTGTCGCCGTAGCTGCGGCCATTGCCGTAGGCCAGCAGACTGCCCTGGCCGTCGTCGAGGGGCAAGCCCGCGTGGCTGCTGGCGAGGCCCAGAAGCCGTTGCGGACTGCGGTGTGCTCTTCCCCATGAGGTCACGCTGCGATGGCTCATACCCGCGGCGTCAGATGGTTGCCAGCACCAGCACCAGCACGGCCGCCGCACCTGTCGCCAGGCTGATCTTGTCCTTCAGGGCGAAGACCAGCGGGTCGTCGTCCATGTGGCCCCGGTAGGTCTGCATCCAAACGCGGCTGATCCAGTACAGCATGATGGGCACGAGCAGCCAGGCCACCTTGGGATGCTGGTAGAGCCGCACGATGTCCTGCGAATTCACGTACAGGGCCAGCACCAGGATGCTGATGTGGCCTGACGCGGTGCCCATGCTTTGCAGCAGATGGAGATCTTCCACCTGGTAGCCGCGTCCTTGTGCGGCCAGCTTGCCTCTCTCCCGCATCGCCAGGAGCTCCGCATACCGCTTGACCACGGCCAGGCTCAGGAAGATGAAGATGGAGAACATCAGCAGCCAGAACGACAGCGGGATGGTGGTGGCGGCGGCGCCGGCCACGATGCGGATGGTGTACAGGCCCGCCAGTGCCAGGACATCGATCATCACCAGCCGCTTGAGCAGGAAGGAATAGGCCAGGGTGGCGACATAGTAGGCCGCCAGGACCACCAGGAACTTGATGGGCAGCAGGATGGCCGCCATGCCGAACGCGATGACCAGCAGCAGCGGCGCCGCAGCCAGTCCGAACAGCAGGCTCAGCCGGCCGGCGGCGAAGGGCCGGTTGCACTTGCTGTGGTGCATGCGATCGGCTTCGAGGTCGAGCATGTCGTTGAGCAGATACACGGACGATGCGCACAGGCTGAAGGCCACGAATGCCAGCACGGCGTCCAGGAGCGTGCTGGGATCGCCCAGCTGGTGCGCTGCGGCCACCGGCACGAAGATCAGCGCGTTCTTGGCCCACTGGTGCACGCGCAAGGCCTTGCGCAAGGCATGGAAGGTGCCCCCATTCGGCGGGAAGCTGGCTTCGACATGGACGAGAGCCCGTGCCTGTGCCTCCAGTTTCGGCCGGGCATTGACCACCACCGCGCCTCCGGCATGTTCCCAGACGCGCAGGTCGACGTGGTCATTGCCGCAGTAGGTATAGCCCTGGGCCCCAAAGCGCTCGACCAGGGCACTGGCCTTGCGCTTGCCCGACAGGTTGATCTGCTCATCGCTGGCCAGCACCCCGTCGAACAAGCCGAGATGATCTGCAACCCCTTGCGCCAGGCGCTCGTTCGAAGCCGTGCACAACCACAGGGACCGCCCCTGCGCCCGCTGCTGCTTGAGCCAATCGATGAAGGCCTCGTTGTAGGGCAGGGCGGCCGGGTTGATCTGCACACGCCGGGCGATCTGAGCCTTGAGCGCGGCTTTGCCCTGCAGCAACCACAGCGGGATCAGGAACAGGTACAGGGGGTTGCGCTTGACCAGGAGAAGAAACGACTCCAGCAGCAGATCGCTGTGAATGAGTGAGCCGTCCAGGTCCACGGCGATCGGCAGGTTTTGGGGGCGTAGTTCAGCGTTCATGTCGTAGCAGATACACACACAGCCAGCCGATCACAACGGCCAGCCACAGTGTGAGCACGCGGCATATGAGTGTGAGTAGCAGGGCGTCTGGCACGGTGAAGCCTTGAGCATAGAGCAGGCTGGCCATCACGGCCTCCGTGCTGCCCAGTCCGCCTGGGAGGAAGGAGAGGGCGCCCACCAGCGTGGCAAGCGCGTAGATGCCCGCCGCCGTGGCCCAGGACATGGGGCCTTCGGGGTGGATGACGTCGCCCACGATCTTGAAGCCGACTGCTTCCGCCCCCCAGGCGATGAAGCCCAGGGCCAGCGCTGGCAGCAGCAGGCCGGGGCTGAGGAAGCGCCGCGCATTGAGCAGCGTGGCGGCCACCCCGTGCATCAGCCTGATGTGCATCCGTGAAGCTGCGGGATGCGTGCCGAGCCATTGCTGGACGCGGGCCCAGGGCATGGCCACCAGGGCAGCGATGGTGGCGCCGATCAGGGTCAGGCCGAGCCACATCACCATGTGGTAACGAGGCTGTGCGGACAGCATGGCCAATGCCAGCAGCAAAATGACGATCAAATCCATCAACCGTTCTGCGAAAAATGCCGCGGTGACATCCTGCAGAGGAATCTTATAAGGCAGGTAATACCGTGCCCGGACCATTTCGCCGACTTTCCCGGGAGATAAGGTGAACGCAAATCCGGCCATATAGCTCAAGGCCGACAGGCGCCAGGGAAGGCGGTGCCCCATCTGGTTCATATATTGCTGCCAGCGGACGATGCGCAAAGCGTAGTTCAACAGCGAGAGCGCGCCTGCGGCGCCCACCACGGCCCATCCACCGTGCAGCGATTCGATGTGGATCTGGGCCAGGTCCTTGTGAAAGCTCAGCACGCACCAGACCGCGAATACCACCAGGCCCCCATAGACCACGAGGGAACGGATTCGGGAGGAGGACTTTGGCGGCGGTGCCGTGTGGGATGTCACTGTCAAGCCATGAAATACAGGATCCGGATGCAGGCGAGTGTAGAGGGGTTTGATGACATCTCATCGTAAAAACCCGCACTCGCCCCCTCCAATAAGGGGTTCCAGACCCCGTACCCTGGTCACGCGAGCACCATGTTTTGCCGACGACATATTTATAAGGCGTAAATTTGTTTACAAGTTGAAAGTGCGCTGCTGCCATTTTCAAGACCATATCAAAGGGAGCTTCATGGGCCACAGAAGCCGGTACTTCACACAATGCCAACAGTGACCATGCATGGCAGCAACCTTGGCTTCGGACAATCGTGGCTTTTGGTCAACGACGTGCTCATGAAAACGTTCAAGCTCGCGGCCCTGGCTGCCACCCTGTCTGTGTCCCTGGCCCATGCCGAATCCCAGAACAATGGGTCCGGCGATGGCCGGGGTTCGCCGCCCCAGGCCAGTGCGGAGATGAAGGCGGCGTTCGAGGCATGCCAAACCAAAGGCAAGCCAGGCGATCAGGCCTTCGAGGACTGCATGACCAGCAAGGGCTTCAAGAAGCCTGACCGTGCCCAAAAGCCGCCCCGGGAGTGATCCGCGCCCTCAGACGTGCCGGGCGCCGTGGATGTCGTAGGCGGTGAACTGTCGTTCCACGAGACCGCACGCGCGTGCCGCGGCGCGCCAGGGTTCGATGTGGGGTGCGTGCAGGTGCTGGTCGACAGGCTCATCACAGGGGCGCGATGCCCTTGCGTGAACGGTGTCTGACACGAAGGGGCGCCGTGCTGACCCTCTCCGCGAGATGACCATTGCCACTCGATAAGGTGGGACACATGCCAACACCTGTCGAAGGATTCCGATGCGTCTTCCCTTGATTTCCCCGCAAGACCTCAGCGCCGAGCAGCAGCCGCTGTACCAGGACATGCGCCGCGGCATCGCCAGCAACTTCAATGCCTTCATCGCCGAACGCGAGGATGGGGCCTTGATGGGGCCGTGGAACCCATGGCTGCATGAGCCGGTGATCGGAAAGGCCATCTGGGATCTGACCCTGGCAATGACCGCCAAGGCCGTGCTGCCCGACCCGGTGCGGCAGATCGCGATCCTGGTGGTGGGCGCACGCCACAAGGCCGCTTACGAAATCTATGCGCACATCGCCGTGGCCGAGCGAGAGGGCATGACGCCGCAACGCCTGGCCACGCTCACGGCCGAACTCAAGCCCGATGACCTGGACGAGCAGGAGAGCGTGGCCTACGACGTGGCTTACGCGCTGAGCCGCGGTGGCGTGCTGCCAGAGCCGCTGTACCGCCTGGGCGTGAGCACCTTCGGTCAGCATGGCATGAACGAGTTGATCTACCTCGTAGGGCTGTACGCGCTGGTGTCGGTCACGCTCAATGGGTTCAATGTGCCGGTGCCCGAGCGTGAATGAACTCTTTGTCTGCTAGCGGGACTTGCAGAACAGCCTGACGTCGCTCCTGGCGGTGTCGAGGTCATGCTTGTCGATCGGGTTGCCGTTGGCATGCCGGAGGTTGCCGTCCAGGATGTCTCTGGCCAATGCGCAACGCGACTCGTCCGTTCCGTTCTCCCGGCCGTTGGAGCGGCTCTTCCTGGCCTGCTCGGCGGGCGGCGACGGGGCCTGGGCGGTTGGCTTGGGGGAAGGCTCCAGCCAGTCCTCGGGCTTGCGGGGCGGCGGGGGCGATGGCGGCACGGCACTCGGCGAGGGACGGATCTTCACCTTGGACACCGTGGAGCCCGCATCGGGCTTGCGTTCTCCGTAGTGTGTCTGCCCCTTGTCATCGACCCACTTGTAGACCTCGGCGTGTGCGGCTGAAGCCATGTGCACAGCGCAAGTCAGGCCGACCAGTTGCGCAATGGTGGCGGTGGGGTGTTTGGGCATGTGCGGGCCGTGGATCAGGAGGTGCGCTGCCAGCGGCGTCGTGCGGCCTGCAGGCCCAGGGCCGTCAGACCGATCCCGAACAGGGCGGCTGTGTCTGGTTCCCGCACGGCGTTGTAGGTAAAGGTGCCGGTATAGGTGTCCACGAAGTCGGTGCCATAGATGTAGCTGCCGTAAGCTTGGAAGCTGCTTGAAAACTCAAGGAGCTTGCCTTCGGTGGAGAACAGGATGCTGTCGATGGTGAAGCTTCCCCAGACCGCGTTGTTGCCCTGGTTTTTGAAGCTGATGTCGAAGCCGGGGTGACCTGCCGAGGCAACCATGGCCCGCTCCGTATCGGTATAGGTGCCGACCGTCAACGCCTGATTCGGCAATTTCTGGGTGCCAAAGTCGATCGTCAGGAAAGGCGCTTCGACTTCGCCCCCCACTGTTCCCAGGACGAAGGCCAGGTAGGACACTTCGCCAGAGGGAAGTCGATAGCGTTCCGAGATTGAGAAGTGATCTGAGTTCTCAGGCGTGTAGGTGATGTCGTAACTGCGTTCGGGGTTGAACGGCATGCCGAGCGTGAGCGTCAGGTGGGCGACCTGGGCTGCCGCGGGAAATGCTTGACTCAATCCCAGGGCGCCGATGGCCAGAGCGATGCCCTTGGCGAGTTTGGATGATTTCATTTCAGTCCTGACTTTGTAAGGGGGGCGGGCGTGGCCGGTGCCCGTCGGCTCGCCTTCAGCTTTGTTGCTGAAATGTAAACGAATGCCGGCTTGCCGAACCCTAGGGAGGATCCCGCTATCGGTGGATCAGACCAATGCGCTGACCAGCCCCTTGACGCCGTTGGCCAGCGTCAGCATCTCCTTGACCTCGGTCGCGATGGTCATCTTGTCGAGTTCCTTGATCTTCTGCAGCGTGGTCTTGTCGTCGATGGTGAGGCCGTTGCCCGCCATCAGCATCTGCATCTCGTCGAGGAACTTCTCGCGCTCGGTGAGCTTGGTGGCCATGGCCGATACCGAGCGCTTGAGCGCCATGCATTCGGCCCCGATCTTCACGCCGTCCTTCAGGTTGTTGGCGGCCTTCATGGCCTTGAACAGCTTGTCGGCGTCCACGGACATGCTGTCGGTCTTGTGGCGTGTCTTGGTGGTGTGCTCGCGGTAGTGCTTGCGCGCCGTCTCGGCGCCTCCCTGCTGGGCCTTGATGCCCTTGATGACGAAGTCCACCACATCCTTGGCGATCGTCTTGGCATCGCGGCCCTTGGTGATCTCCTTGCCTGCGGCCGAGACCTTGCCGGCGATGGTCTTGATGGCATCGAGCGGATGGTTCACGTCGATGCCGGAGGTGTCCACCATCTGCCGCTTGGCCGCCTGCATCAAGGTGGTGCCGCGCAGCTTGATGAAGGCCTGGATGCCATCGATCAGGTCCTTGCGCAGCTTCTCCTCGTTCTTGATCTGTTGCGCCAGGTCGGCGCCCAGCGTGGCCAGGGTCTTGGCGATGGAGATGTAGGCGGTGACATCGGCGCCCATGGTGCCCACCAGCCGGGCCACCGACGTGGCCAGCGAGATGGCGCCGGCCGTCCATTTGAGGGCCGTGCGGGCGCGGGCTTCCTTGAGGTTGCTGTCGCCCTGGGCCTCCTTCTTGAGGCGGGCGTCGATGGCTTGCTGGGCGGCGCCTTCGGCCGAGGCCAGCGCGTTCTTGATCGACTGGTTGGCACCCTGGACCAGCTTCTCGGCCGCGCCAAGCGCCTTCGCGTCGCCGGACTGGATGAGCTTGTCGACCTTCTCGTCGAGCTTGGCGGCTTCCGAAGCGATCACGGTCTCGTAGTTCTCCAGCGCTCCGCGCGCGGCGTCTTCCAGCCGCTTCATGGCGGACGACGGCACCTCGGAGGCGGACAACAGTCCTTTGGTCGTGACCTCGATCAGCACATCCACCCGGTAGGTCGGGATCTCGAGGTGCTTGAGTTTCGGCTTCTTGCGGATCAGGTCGACCACATAGAACTTGTGTGTCGTTACCTTGGTCTTGGCCATGCGGGACTCCTGTGATGGCGGGGCGAGCGGCATTGTCAGCGCTTGACCGTGTCAGGCAGCTTGGGGTTACCGCGCGACACCGTGCTCGGCGCGCATTGTCCGAGGCGATCCTGAACGCAGCAACCGTCTAAAAGTACGGAGCGTTGCTCGCAGAGGTCACTTGGCGGGGGCGTGCCAGGCCGCGAGCGCTTCCAGTTCAGCGAACATGGGCACGCGCGGCGCAATGTAAATCACGGTGGTGGCATTCTTGGGTGGAGC
This sequence comes from Candidatus Aquabacterium excrementipullorum, assembly GCA_019112875.1. Taxonomy (GTDB): domain Bacteria; phylum Pseudomonadota; class Gammaproteobacteria; order Burkholderiales; family Burkholderiaceae_C; genus Aquabacterium; species Aquabacterium excrementipullorum. Next base: position 11,230 of record DXIO01000019.1, on the reverse strand, counting down.
CGACGCACTCGTACCCCCGCCACAGAACCCCCTGGGCAGGGGACATTCCTAATTTGACAATGAAGGTTGCCAGATATAAAGTGCGCACGTTCGTTATCACATCGCAGTCAGGCCGCTGGCAACCGCTCGGACCTGCATCACGGAGACTTCCCCATGGCTGAACACTTTGACGTCCTGATCGTGGGCGCTGGCCTGTCCGGTATCGGCGCCGCCCGCCACCTGCAGAAGAACTGCCCCGAGAAAAGCTTCACCATCCTGGAAGGCCGTGAGACCACCGGCGGCACGTGGGACCTGTTCCGCTACCCTGGCATCCGCTCCGATTCCGACATGTACACCCTGGGCTACAACTTCAAGCCCTGGACCGAGCCGCAGGTGATCGCCGACGGCCACCGCATCCGCAACTACATCCGCGAGACGGCCCGCGAGCACGACATCGAAAGCAAGATCCGCTGCGGCCACAAGGTCGTGTCGGCCGACTGGCGCAGCGATTCCGCCACCTGGACGGTGACTGTGCAGAAGACCTCCGGCGAGACGGTGCAACTCAGCTGCAACTGGCTGATGATGTGCTCCGGCTATTACAACTACGAAGAAGGCTTCACGCCCGAGTTCAAGGGCCGTGAAGACTTCAAGGGCCAGGTCATCCACCCGCAGTTCTGGCCCGAGAACCTGGATTACTCCGGCAAGCGCGTGGTCGTGATCGGCTCGGGTGCCACCGCCATCACGCTGATCCCGTCGATGACGGACAAGGCCCAGCACGTGACCATGCTGCAGCGTACGCCCAGCTATGTGATCTCGGTGCCGCAGTTCGACCCCATGGTGCGCGTGCTGCTGAAGTTCCTGCCCGAGATGACGGTCTACAAGATCAGCCGGGCGCGTAACAACTTCATTACCCAGATGATCTTCAAGCTGTCGCGCAAGTACCCCAACTTCATGCGCAAGCTGCTGCTCAAGCAGGTGAAGGTGCAGGTGGGCAAGGACTTCGACATGAAGCACTTCACGCCGCCCTACAACCCGTGGGACCAGCGCCTGTGCGCCGTGCCCAATGGCGACATGTTCAAGGTGCTGCGCAAGAAGAAGGCCTCGGTGGTCACCGACCACATCGATCGCTTCACCGACAAGGGCATCCTGCTGAAGTCCGGCCAGCTGTTGGAGGCCGACATCATCGTGACGGCCACGGGCCTGAACCTGCGCCTGTTCGGCGGCATGACGATGACGGTGGACGGCAAGGCCATCGAGATGAACCAGCACATCTCGTACAAGGGCCTGATGTTCAGCGACATCCCCAACTTCTCGAACGCGCTGGGCTACACCAACGCCTCGTGGACGCTCAAGGCCGACCTGATCGCCGAGTACGTGTGCCGCCTGCTCAAGCACATGGACAAGACGGGCACCCGCATCGCCGTGCCCGAGCGCAAGGACCCGGACATCAAGACCGGCCCGCTGCTGGAGATGAGCTCCAACTACGTCACCCGCGCAGAGCACTACATGCCCAAGGGCGCTGACCGCGCGCCGTGGAAGCTCTACCAGAACTACGCCCTGGACACCGAACAGCTGCACAACGGCAAGCTGGAAGATGGCGTGATGGCCTTCCGCAAGCCGCATGCGGTGGGCGCCACGCCGACGACCCCGACGCCGCAGCGCCAGGCCGCCTGAGTCCTGGCCACACTGGCTCTTCTGGCGGGGCAGGGCGGAGACTCAGAGGCCCTGCTTGCCCAGGTTCTCCAGCTCCTGCGTGAGCTCGGCCTGTGTCAGCAGCTTGATCCCGTGCAGCTGCTGCGCATACGCCTTCAGATCCTGGACGAAGCCGGGCTCCGTGCGTGAGAACTTGCGCCCGTAGACCGACAGCATCGGCACGTTGGCTTCGGGCGGCGGCGGCGCTTTCAGCACGAAGTTCTCCCGCTCGTTCAGGCGCTTGACCCAGTCTTGCAGGTACTTGGCCTGCCCGGGCGAGGCACTCAGCAACGTCAGCATGCCGGCGTCATCGATCCGTACCTCACCAATGGGTGCCTCTGCATGGTCAGGGGTGATGTGGATGAGCAGGAAGTCGGTGGTGGCCATGGTGTTCCTTCAAGTCTGAGGGGCATCCAGCCCGAAGTATGGGTGCTTGCACGTCGCGTGTCCCCCAAACTGACGCGTTACTCGCTACCATCCGACCTGAATTTTCTCAAGCACAAAACCTGGAGGGCACTTCCCATGAGCAAGCGCATTTTTCTTCGTTCGATGTTGGCCAGTCTGGGCGCCGGTGTGGTGGCCTTGCCAGCGAAGGCGCAGCCCAAGAGCAGTGGCAAGGCGGTATCCCCCGGCCCGGCGCTGCTGACAGTCAGCGGGCTCATCGGCGCAGGCAACCGAGGCCCACTGGACCAAGCCCTGGACCGCCTGCTCGCCAAACAGAGCGTGAGCTTCAGCAAGGCCCACACATTCGATGCCGCGTCGCTGGCAGCCTTGCCGCAAGTCACGATCAAGCCCACGCTCGAATACGACAGCAAGCGCCACACGCTGCAGGGCCCGTTGCTGCTCGATGTCATCAAGGCCACGGGCGCCAAGGTGGGCGGCAAGACCGCCTTCCTGCTGCGCGCGATCGATGGCTATGCGATCCAGCTCGATGCGGCGGAGGCAGACAAGCGCCGTTTCATCGTCGCCACCCACATCGATGGCAGGCCCATGGCGCTGGGTGGCCTGGGCCCGCTCTGGGCTGTCTACGAGCCCGATCAGTTCCCCGACGTGGCCGCCAAGCCGCTGAAGGAGCGCTTCAGCCTGTGCCCCTGGGCCACGTACCACATCGAGGTCAAGGAAGGCTGACGGCCGCCCCCGGTTGGCACGTATGACGCGCGCAAGCGTCCTGCTGGTGGGCATGCAACCCGGCCTGGGCGGCATGCACCTGCCGCGACACCTGGCCCGTGCCGGCCTGGCGGTGTACTTCGCTGGCGTGCGCAACAGCCTGGCGTCCAGGTCGGGCCACGTGCGGGCCTTGCATCCCTGGCAGTTCGGCGATGACGGCCTGGCCGTTGAACCCTTCATCTCGTGCGTCAGGCGCCTTCAGCCGCAGTGGGTCATTCCACTGGACGACCTGTCCGCGCTGGTGCTGCAGCAGATCGGCATCGGGCGACTTCATGGCAGCGAAGCCCCACTGCCGAGCGACGTCGTTGAACTGGTGCGGAGTTCACTCGGTGATCCGGCCGGGTACCCCTTGTTTGCGGCTCGCCGCCGTGCATTCGACACGGCGCGGGTGGCGAACATCCCCATCGCGCCGCAAGCCGATGCGGCCACGCTCCAGGCGTGTCTCGATTTTGTGGGTGTGCACGGGTACCCGGTGGTCCTGAAGCAGGAAGAGTCCGTGGGCGGCGTGGGCGCGTTCATCCTGGACAGCGAAGCCGCCTTGCGTGATTTCACCGCCACCGGCGCGTTCGGGCAGGCAGGGCCGCCCTGGGTGATCCAGGCCTTTGTGGCGGGCGCGCTGGGCATGCACGCGGTGTTGGCAGATCGAGGGCGGGTGCTGGCGCAGCTCAGCGCCGTGCAGGTCCAGCGGCGCAGTGACAGGCCGACGGCGCCCAGCAGCGTGGTCACCTTGATCCAGCACGATGCGATGGCCGCCAGTGGCGCTGCGTTCGTGGCGGCCACCGGTGCCTCGGGCTTTCATGGCTGGGACTTCCAGCTGGACGCGGCGGGGAGGGCGCTGATGATCGAGCACAATCCGCGCGCCATTTCCATCTCGCACCTGGGGCACTTGCTGGGCAGTGATCTGTGCCGGGCGCTGGCCACCGCCTGTGGCGCGGGCAGCGGCCAGGCGGCCCCGGTGGCTCACAAGCCGCGCGACGTGGCGCTGTTCCCGGACGAATGGCTGCGCGATCCGCTGAGCCCGTCGCTCCAGGATGCATTCCATGATGCACCGTGGGACGATCGCCCCCTGCTCACCGCCTTGCTGAACGAGCGCGTGCGCTTCGTCTAGCGAAATGCACGAGTGGGCCACTTGCGTGCGTCTTGCCTAGCCTTTCGGGCTGCGATGCTGGCATCAAGGAAGGATGCGACGACGGGGTCGTTTCTGCGCAGATCCCATTTGCCATCGTTGATCGACTGGATGTAGTCCATGCACAGGCTGGCCTTTGCCTCATTGGAAAACAATGAGTCAATGGGCAGCGATGCGGCTGCAAACTGGGCGTCGATCATCTTGGGAACCGCCACCTCCAGCATGTGCCGGAGTTCCTGCTTGTGCGGATCGGGTGCCGGTGATTCGGAAAGGGCGCTGAGAAGGCTTCGCTTGATGATGGCGTTCTCATCCATGTAGGCCTGGTGCCGAGCCTTCCAATCCTTCAGCGCGGCTTCGCCTGCCAGGCGTGCAGGGTCTCCAAAGTTGGCGCACAACGCGACAAGCCTTTCCAGGACCTGCCCGCCGGCGGTGGGTGAAACGGCCGCGGCGCCATGGACCTCGGCCTTGCTGTTGTACTTCAGCAGTTGCGCATGGGCAGTCATGCTGGCCAGCGCCAATGCAGATGCCAGCAGATGGGTGTTGACTCGTTTCGTCATGCGTGCCAATGGGCAATGGTTGCCGTGGGTGCTTTCAGCACCCCTTGAATTCAGGGCGGTCATTGGCAAAGATGCACCATCTCTCCGGCCGGTCGGTGACATCTTCCAGCGCTGGCTGCCAAGTCAACGGCTGGGTCGAGATGCTTCGGATCAAATACTTGCGCCCAGCCTTCACCTCAATGGGCAAGCGGATGGGCTCTTTGGAGCGAAGACCTCCGTGGACCACTTCCAGCAGCAGGGTGTGATGGCCTGGTGTCACGGCCATGTCGTAATCGACATACCGGAAGCCGTTGACGTAGGTGCTGGCGTTGAATGACTTGTTGCCGTCGATTTCGATGACGTTCATCGCCGCGAGTGGCTTCAGGAGCGCCAGTTCAGCGACAGGTCGGTCAGGCCCCTCGTAGGCCTTCACGCTGACTTTGTCGATCGAGACGCCGAGCGGCACGCCATCGCTGGCGCAGCCAACCAGCAATGCGGAGAGTGCTGCAATCAGTGGGAGTTTCATGGGTAGCCGCAGCTTTCAGGGTCAAGAGCCTGCACCGCCGGGGAACAGTTGGTTGGTCAGCTCGTTGATCTTCTTGTCCGCATCGATGAACTTGCCCATGTTGGCGCCGCCGCGTTGCGAGTCGTACTTGGCTTCCCCAATGGGCTTGCCGTTGTTGTAGACCTTGATCTCGGCAAAGGTCATGTACAGCGCCAGATCCCAGCGCCATGTGGCGTTGTAGGTCGAGGTGATCCGGCATTCGACGATGGACGACGAGGGCGGAAGACGCTTGACGACGTAGCCCTTGGTCGTGAGTGCACGCTTGTAGGCTTCCACGAACCCGGTCCGCACGGCCGGGTTGTCGATGATGCAGATCTCTTTGTCGTCGAAGCGGTCAACGGGCTTGACGGTCTGGTGAATGGCGCAACCGCTCAAAGTGGTGATGGCGATGATGGTCCCTAATACTGACTTCTTGAACATGGAAGAACGGCGGGCTGCACAAAAGAGGCCCGTTAAAACAATGTTGGGATGTGGGGGGCGTGTGCCCACCGGTGAATGACGAATGGGTGACCCCATGGCTGCGTGGGCAGTCGATGGCCCTGCCGCTGGAAAACTGCCTCCCCATCGCTGCTGTGCAGCTGTACTAACTTGAATCTAAATGTAGCGACGTTTGGCGACGGATGACACACGGGTTGCCCCTCAAGGCAAGGGAGACCTTTGAAGTGAGGCCCTGTGTTGTGGGTTGCGAGGACTGCAGGCCGGTTGACGCATGACGCGTTTTCTTCAAGGCGAAAAAATGCTGCTGCACCATTGGCGTTCGCAAGGCGTGCCATCGCCGTTGCCATCCATCTGGACGCCAGGGCAATTGTCCAGAAAGAACTTGGCTTCCGCGCAAGAGGTCATCTGGGAGCAGTGCGTTCTGCCATCGCAGCGGTAGGACTGATGCGCGGTTGCGGGCTGTGGCGCAGTTTGCGCGGGCTGAGCGTGTTCCGTCGCGGGTACCTGTTGTGTTGGCGGGCTTGCCGGGTGCCCACGGCCGTTGAACTTGCCGTAGATGAGGGCCGCGATCACCGCGACGACCAGCATGCCTGCCACAGCGGTGATCGGGTTCCTGCGGCGTGGCGCGCGGGCATTGAGCCGGGCAGGTGGCGCACCGCGCACCGCGAACGCCACCTTGACCGCGCGCTTCTTGCCTTCAGGTTTGAGCTCGATCTCGAAGGTGAAGGCCTGTCCCACCGTGGGCATCTTCGTGCCCTTGGGCAGGGCAGAGATGTGCACGAAGATGTCCTGCCCACCTTGGGCAGGCGTGAGAAAGCCAAAGCCCTTGTCTTCGTTCCAGCTTTTGAGGATGCCTTCGAAACGCATGCTGATGGATCCGTTCGTTGTGGGAGCACTGTGGCGTACCGCTCAACCCCTGATGGCCTGGTCAATCTGCCGCTGGCGCGGGGCTGCTCACGATCTCCCAATCGCGAAGATCCGCGTATTGGGCGCGGGCATCGAGCTGGGGTGCGCTGCGCATGCGGCGCTCGTACTTGAATTGGTCATCCGCGGTTCGCTGGATCAGGAAATCACCGATGTAGGTCGCCTGGCCCTGCCTGGCCAGGAAGCACAGGTCCTTGCTGCCGATGTTGCTGAACTTGTAGTTCTTCTTGTCCTTCCAGCGGTTGTCTCCGAACTGGACTGACATGACGCAAACCCAGCCCGGCGGCACCTCATAGGCCACCAGTTCGTTGGACCGGGTGAAGGGCAGGAAGAAGGGTTGGGCATCGTCCAGCAGCGCAAAGAGCAGGCTGGGCGAATCGCCATTGCCGCGCAGAGAGAAACTGATGCGGCCCAGCTCTGGCTTGGAGAGCAGCTTCATGCCGACCAGGATCACCGCATTGCTCTTGGCGGGCGATTTGTTGGTTTCGTCCATTGCCAGCAAGGCACTGCGCTGCTGGATCGTGGCCTGGCAACCCAGAAGGGCTGCTGACAGCGCTGCGATCGACAAGGCTGCTTTCATGGGGTGTCTGGACATGGCGATCATGGCAGGTTGAGGGTGGAGTTCAGGCATTCGTCAACCGGGTGTGTCGACGTCGAGGGGGCCGTGCCTGAGGTGGCCATGCACTTCGATCCAATGGCCGCCGAGCAAATCGCCGTCGTCGTACAGGAATTCATAGGTCTCGTCGGCATGCACCTCGATCATCTGGAGAGAGATCGCCTGCAGGAAGTCTTCAGGTGTCAGGCTGGCGGCCCCGGCCGCCTGGCGTTCTCCGTTGATGGCTGGCAGGAGCGCGGAAGCCGCGAACCTTGCGACCTCGGTGTTCAGCCGAGTGCTTGCCGCGACCATGGATGCCGTGGCCAAAAGGACGAGCGGCACTGATTCGACCGTCTCCACCGACAGACTCAGTTCGACCTTGCCACCGCACCAGTCCACCGCGGCCTGGTAGTTCGTGTCGGAGAACGTCGACAAGGGGAAGGTGCCCAGCGAAGGAACTTCAAGCGCATCGGGAAAGCCGGGCCTGGGCTGAAGCTTGCGCCGCGGTGCTGGCTTGATGAATGCCGAGACGCCGTACGTCAGGGCGAAGATCGTCAGCAACAGAAGCGGAAGGCTCAGAACCGAGGCCAGGCCCCAGCCTGCGAAGTACAGTGGGGTCGAGAGGGTTAGCCAGAACAGCGCGAAGTAGAAGTACGCCGCGACACCCCAGTGCGCCAGGGCGGCTTTCGAACGGTGCAAGGCCGTGGCAAGGGACATCGTGATGCCTGCGGTGTGCGCCCGCGGTTCCGCCTGGAGAGGCTTGGCGCGAAGCGGCAGTGAAACTGCGTACTACGCGACGTGGTGTCCCTCGATCAGGTGGCGGACGATGTCAATCACCTTGTAGGCCTGCTTCTCGTCGATGTTCTGGCCTTCGATCACCGAGCGCTTGAATGCAAAGCCCCCGTTCCAGCCGGATGCCTCCACGACGCCAATGGCCAATGTCTTGTTGAGGAAGTAATAGAGCGGGCCGACAAGCAGGCCGATGAAGAAGAGGGGGGACAGGATGAGGCCGAGCAGCACGGCCTCCTTCCAGGGCTTCTCATAGCCGTAGAACGCCGATGTCAGTGACTTCATGGGAATGACCCGCGTCGTGCGGCCGGACAGGGAGGCCGCGCTGAAGATGATGAGGTCTTTCTTGATCTCTACCTCGGTGGTGGGATCAAGTCCGAGCACGGACAGGAACCAAGCAAAGAGGCCAGCCTCTCGCCCGATCAGGTGAACATAGTTGCCCTTCTCGTTGGGCGTCGTGGACGCGTGCCACTTCTTGATGACCAGGGCCATGCCCGTCCCCCTTCGCGCGCATTGGCGCTGTTGAAATTTCAATGCAGCCTTTGTCAGCAGGAGTTTTCGGGCATCAACCTTCCCTGGCCGGCTGACGGGCTTGGTGACCAAATGTTAGCTGATGGACGGGGTTTGCGAGCCCCCAGGGATCAGCAAGGCCAGATACCCTCCCAGCGGCAAGACGTGCTGGTACACCCAATGGACCAGCGTGCCGAAGGACCACACGGTCAAAGCTTGTCTCCCTTGTTATCCGGAGTCCACGCACCGGCTATTTCGCCTTGCACCCGCCGAAAGCACCGAAGTCCACCTGGGTCAGCTGTCCGTCGCTGTCACCCAAAGGTGTGCCATCGGCATTGAGAAGGGTGACGAAACACTTGCCGCCATCGAACTGGCCTGAGAGCAGATAGCGCCTGTCGGGCTTGAGCGTTGCCGTGAACATCACCTTGCACATGCCGCGGGCGTTCATCCATTGCGTGTAGAGCCCGATCTTGCGGTTGGCTTCGACGGTGAACGTCCTGTCTGCGCGGGCGGAAGGGTTGTCTTCCTTGTCGAACATGCGCGCGTCTGCGCAGTTCTCGCCGTCCATCAGCACCGAGATGCCTGCATTGGGGGCATCAACCGTGATCCGGGCGTTCCCACTGGCCGGCGGCGGAACGTATTTGGGGATGGCAACGCAACCGGCGAGTGCCGCGGCCAGCAGCAGGACGGTCAATTTCATATGTTGCGGAAATGAGGAACCCAAGCCGATGGTCCTTGTTCAGGCAGGCAAGGCGTTCGCCTCTTTGAGGCGCTTTCTTCTTGTGCTGGCGATCAACAAGCCAAAACCAGCCGCCGGGAAGAGCAACTGCCATGTCGCGGGCTCTGGCACGGCGGACAGCAGCACGCCATAGGTCACGCCATTGAGCGATGCGCCCCCATAGATCAAGCCGTTGTCATTGATGTAGGACACGTAGTCCAGCGTCCAGCCCTGCGCCGTGAGATTGGGGGACAGCCAGCTCGCCAGGTCGATGGGTGCGCCGTGGTCCCACAGGGTGGCGCGACCGTTCCAGGAGCCGACCACCTGCCCGAGGTTGTTGATGGACCGCGCGAAGCTGTTGTCCGGGCCGACCGTCAAGGTGCCGTCCGAATCCCAGAACATCATGCGCGTGGGCCCGCCGGTGCTGGCGATGCTGTAACCCACGATCTGTCCGCCGTCGTTGATGTCCAGCGCGTGGGCATAGTTGCCGGAGGTCTGCAAATCGATCTGCGCGCCGTCGCTCCACAGCACCGGATAGATGTTGCTGTTGCCACCATAGGTGCGGCTGCCGACGATCTGCCCCGCGTTGTTGATCGCGTTGGCGCTGGTGGTGGGCGTGTAGGGCTCATTGAAGGGGAGCGTGACCGCGCTGCCGCCGTTCCATTGGACCGCGAAGGGGCGGGGCGTGCCCGCGTGGCCCGCGACGATGCCGCGATCATTGATCGAAGTGGCCACGACATAGCCGCCGACCGGTGCCGGCAGGTAGGTGGGGGCGCTGCCATTCCAGATGACGGCCTTGCCAGTGGAGGCATCACCGATCGTGCCCACCACCAGCCCCCGGTCATTGATTCCGAAGGCGGAGCTTTCCTGGCCGGCCGGCGTGTCGAGGTAGGTGGCCACGCCGTTGTCCCAGCGCACGGCGTGCCATGTGCCATCGGATGTGAGGACATTGCCCGACAACTGGCCTGCGTTGTTGAGGCCCGTGACGTCGAAGTAGTCCGCGCCCGGGGTGGAAAGCGTTTGAAGGCTGTAGATGGGGATGGGAAGGGCTGCCTGGGCCTGCGCGGACAGGATCAGCAGCGCCGAGGCCGACAGGATGCGAACGATGGACTTCACGGGGTCTCCAGGCTCATTTATAGGGATGGCCAAATGTAATGGAATGTCATCAAGAGGCATGCAGCCACCGACCCAGCAGCCCCCTTGATGAGGGGTGGGCCATGGAGCACGAGGGAATCGGACAGCGGCGTGCCACCCTCAGATGGGCCCTTGCAGCAGCTCATCGAAGAAGCCACCTTGAGCGCCCTGGAGGAGAGCGCTGGCAGGCAGCCTGGAGGCACGCGGATTGCCAAGTTCAGTCTGCAAGGAGATACAGCATGACCGACAAGCACACACAACAGCAGGCCGCCGGTAGCAACATGGAAAAGGATCCGGACGACTGGGTGACAGGCGATGAGCCCATGACCGGTGCACAGCGCTCATACCTGAAGACGCTCAGCGAAGAAGCGCATGTCACGTTCGAGGAGAACCTGACGAAGGCCGAAGCCTCGCAGCGCATCGACGAGTTGCAGGCGCTGACGGGCAGAGGCGCACACGGCAAGCCTGCGCAACGGGTGGGCGAAGAAGATCCGGAAGGGCCATTGGAATCGCTGGGACGCGCGGTGTCGGAGCCGATTTTGGGCGCCGACGCGCCGCATCGCACAGATGCGTTCGGAAATCGGGCCTTGGAGAGGGATTCCCGGTAGCGATGAGCCTCCTTCATTCAGGGCTTGGCAGGTGCCTGGAAGACAGACCACTCCCCATCCTTGAACAGGAACAGCGCCGACGATACACGCTGCCGCTCGCTGCTGGCATGCAATGCGGCGATGCTGCGCTTGAGCGCATCCACCGCCTGCTGATTGGACAGCGGTGTGTACAGTAAACCGCCGCGTGCTGGCACGGCTGCCACGATGCCTTCGGGGTGCGTCTTGAGCAGGCCTTGCCAGAAGCCTTTGTCCAGAAAGTAGGAGCTGTTAAGGTCAGGCGATTTGCACTCGACGGACATGACGCCGCCTGACCAGGGTGTAGCGGCTGGGGCGCCATAGACGCGCTTGATGTTGGCCAGCGCCAAGGCCAAAGCTTGCTCCACCCCCTTGATGCCGAGCTTTTCCAGGTCTTGCGGTGCGGCGTTCGCCATGGTGGTAGGGCCATCGAA